>CAMTUD010000166.1:0-9244 GCA_947084805.1 uncultured beta proteobacterium
CCGCCAGCGCCGCAGCAGGCCAGCGCGCAGCGGCGCCCGACGCTGCCGCCTCCGCCGCTGCGCGCCTGGCTGCGCCGCCGACGGCCAACGAACGCCAGCTCGTCGACCGGTTGATCATCGTCGCGCTCGACCCCGGCCACGGCGGCGAGGACCCCGGCGCCATCGGCCCCACCGGTCTGCGCGAAAAGGACGTCGTGCTGGCCGTGGCCCTGGCGCTGCGCGAGAAGCTCAACGCCGTGCCCGGCATGCGCGTGATGCTGACACGCGACGGCGACTTCTTCGTGCCGCTGAACGAACGTGTGCGCAAGGCGCGGCGGGTGCAGGCCGACCTCTTCGTCAGCATCCACGCCGACGCCTTCATGCGTCCCGAGGCGCGCGGTGCGAGTGTCTTTGCGCTGTCGACACGCGGCGCCACCAGCAGCGCCGCGCGCTGGATGGCGCAGCGCGAAAACGCGTCCGACCAGGTGGGTGGCGTCAACGTCGCGCAGGTGCGCGACGCGCAGGTGCTCAGCGCCATGCTCGACATGAGCACCACGGCGCAGATCAAGGACAGCCTGAAGCTCGGCCGCGAGGTGCTGACCCACATCGGCCGCGTCGGCCGCCTGCACAAGGCGCAGGTCGAACAGGCCGGCTTCGCGGTGCTGAAGGCGCCCGACATCCCCAGCATCCTGGTCGAGACGGCCTTCATCTCGAACCCCGAGGAAGAAGCGCAGCTGCGCAGCGCAGCCTACCGCGCGCAACTCGTCGAGGCGCTGGCCGTCGGCATCCAGCGCTACTTCGCGCGCAACCCGCCGCTGGCGCGGCAGCGCCAGCTCTAGCCGGTTACTCAGTCGGCCCCGCCGCTGCCCAGGTAACGCTTGCGGCGGAAGAACAGCACCAGGCCGATGCCGACCAGCGTCATCAGCCCGAAGGCGACCCAGAAGCCGGTGGCCGAATGGATCAGCGGCAGCGCGTCGAAGTTCATGCCGAAGAAGCCCGTGATGAGGTTCAGCGGCAGGAAGATCGCGGTCAGCACCGTCAGCGTGCGCATGATGTCGTTGGTGCGGTGGCCCAGGGCGCTGAAGTGCATCTGCACCGCGGTTTCGGCGCTCTGCTCCAGGCGCCGCACGTGGCCGAGCACACGCTCGATGTGCTCGAGCACGTCGCGCGAGCGCACCCGCAGCAGTTCACGTTCGCGCCGCAGCTGCGGGTCGGGCTCGTCGGGCCATTCGTCGAGCGCGTCTATCCATTCCTGGATCGCGCTGCGCTGGTCCTCGCAGGTGTCTTCCAGCATGTGCAGCGCGTTGCGCGACTCGAGCAGGATCTGCCAGTCCGCGAAGCGGCTGCGTGGGTCGAGCAGTTGTGCCTGCAGCGTGCCGAGCTGGCGCGTCAGCAGCCGCCGCAGGTCGAGGTAGCTGTCGACCATGTGGTTGACCATGCGCAGCATCAGGTCGGCCGGGTGGCCCGGCAGGCGGCCCGCACCGCGGGTCTCGCCGCTGCCGGCCGCAGCGGACAGCCGCTGGGCGAAGAAGTCGCGCACCGCGCAGTCGGTGGGGTGCACGGTGACGAGCACGCGGTCGAACAGCGCAAAGCCCACCGGGCTGGTGTCGATGGCCGCCAGCGCCTGGCGCGCGGTGCTGGCGGTGCCACGTTCGTCGTCGATGAACATTGCCGCGCTGCCGGCGCCCGCGGCCAGCCGGCGGAAGACCAGCAGGTCGTACCACGACGTGTAGTCGTAGTGGCTGGGCAGCTGGTTGTTCAGCAGGTCGGACACGTGCAGGTCGACGAGCTGGCCGCCCGTCCAGCGCTGCAACGTGGCCTGCACTTCGGGGGCGTGCACCTCGAACTCGCGCCGCGCGCTGCCCACCCACAGGTAGCCCTGCGCCGGCAGCGTTTCAGGCAGCGCGTCAAGTTCGGTGAAGGTGTCGGCGCTGAGGTGGAAGATGCGCATCGGGCTGCCGCAGCGCCGCGCGCTAGCGCCGCGCCAGCAGCCTGGCGGCGTCGAGCGCGAAGTAGGTCAGCACGCCGTCGGCACCGGCGCGCTTGAAGGCCAGCAGGCTTTCCATCATCACCGCGTCGTGGTCGAGCCAGCCGTTGGCGGCAGCAGCCTTCAGCATCGCGTACTCGCCGCTGACCTGGTAGGCGAAGGTGGGCACGTGGCACTCGTCCTTCACGCGGCGCACGATGTCGAGGTAAGGCATGCCGGGCTTGACCATCACCATGTCGGCGCCCTCGGCGATGTCCAGCGCCACCTCGCGCAGTGCCTCGTCGCTGTTGCCGGGGTCCATCTGGTAGACCTTCTTGTCGGCCTTGCCCAGGTTGCCGGCCGAGCCCACGGCGTCGCGGAAGGGGCCGTAGAAGGCGCTGGCGTACTTGGCGCTGTAGGCCATGATGCGGGTGTGCACGTGGCCGGCGGCCTCCAGCGCCTGGCGGATGGAACCGATGCGGCCGTCCATCATGTCGCTGGGCGCCACGATGTCGACGCCCGCGGCCGCATGCACCAGCGCCTGCTTCGTCAGCATGGCCACGGTGACGTCGTTCAGGATGTAGCCACTGTCGTCGAGCAGCCCGTCCTGGCCGTGGCTGGTGTACGGATCGAGCGCAACGTCGGTCAGCAGCGCCAGGTCGGGGAAGTTCTTCTTCAGCGCACGCACCGCGCGCGGCACCAGGCCGTCCGGGTTGGTGGCCTCGATGCCATCGGGCGTCTTCAGCGCGGTGTCGATCACCGGGAAGAGCGCCATCACCGGCACACCCAGCTTGACGCAGTCTTCGGCCAAGGCCATCAGGCCGTCGACGCTGCGCCGCTGCACGCCGGGCATGCTGGCCACGTCCTGCGGCGGGCCGCTGCCGTCGAACATGAACACCGGCAGGATGAAGTCTTCCGGCGCGAGGCGGTTTTCGCGCACCAGCGCGCGGATGGCGGCGTCGCGGCGCAGGCGGCGCGGGCGGCTGGCGGGGAAGGGCGGCGGCGTGATCAAGGGCGGCTCCAGGTTCGCGGCCCCTGCGGTTTCTGCGTACAGAAAGGGCGTAGCGCCGCGTTTTTCGTTCTGCTAAAGTGGTCGATGAATGATAGCTGCGAGGCTGTCGTTCCCTGCTTTTCCTCCCTGAGCAGGTGCCTTAGCGTGATGACAGCGATAAGGCTTACCCGCCCCGGTCCTGGTGACCGGGGCCTTTTTTTTGGTCTGCCCATAATCGGCCGATGAGCAGTTATCTCTGGGTCAAGGCCTTCCACATCGTTTTCGTGGCCAGCTGGTTCGCGGGCCTCTTCTACCTGCCGCGCCTGTTCGTCAACCTGGCCATGGTGCCGGCCGACAGCCACGCCGAGCGTGAACGGCTGCTGCTGATGGCACGCAAGCTCTACCGCTTCTCGAGCCTGCTGATGGTGCCCGCGCTGGCGCTGGGCTTCTGGCTGTGGCTGGGGCTGGGTGTCGGCATGGGCCAGGGCTGGATGCACGCCAAGCTGCTGCTGGTGGTGGGCGTGATCGGTTACCACCACGTCTGCCGCACGCTGCTGCGCGGCTTCGAGCAGTTCACCAACAAGCGCAGCCACAAGTGGTTCCGCGTCTTCAACGAGGTGTCGGTGCTGCTGTTCGCGGCCACGGTGGTGCTGGTCGTCGTGAAGCCCTTCTAGCCCGACCCCATGCCTCTGGCGCGCCACCGCAGCTCGGCCACGCCGCTGGCGCTGGCCTACGCCGCGCTGGTGCTCTATGCCAGCCTCTACCCCTTCGCCGGCTGGCGCTGGCCGCCGGGGCAGGAATTCCTGGCCCTGGCCGTGCTGCCGAAGACACGCTGGCAGGAGGGCTTCGACCTCACCAGCAACCTGCTGGGCTACCTGCCGCTGGGTGCGCTGCTGTGCATCGCGGCGCGGCGCAGTGGCTGGCGCTCGATGTCCGCGTTGCTGCTGGCGGTGACGCTGGCTGCCGTGCTGTCCTACGGCACCGAAGTGCTGCAGCAGTTCCTGCCGCGCCGCGTGCCGGCGCGCGAGGACTTCCTGCTCAACACCGCCGGCGCACTGGTCGGCGCACTGCTCGCACTGGCGGCCCACGCGCTGGGCATGGTGGGGCGTTGGCATGCCTTGCGCGAACGCTGGTTCGCCAACGAAAGCGCCGGTGCGCTGGCGCTGCTGGCGCTGTGGCCGGTGGGCCTGCTGTTCCCGGCACCGCTGCCGCTGGGCCTGGGCCAGGTCGGCGAGCGCCTGCGCGAGACCCTGGCCAGCTGGCTGCAGGACGTGCCCTGGGCCGGCGCGGTGTACACGCTGCTGGCCACGCCGCCCCCCGCCGCCGCCACGCTGCGGCCGCTGACCGAAACGCTGATCATCGCGCTGGGCCTGCTGTCGCCCTGCCTCGTCGCCTACAGCGTCACGCGGGCCGGCTGGCGCCGCGCCACGGTGGCCGTCGGCGCGCTCGGGCTGGCGATCACGGCGATGACGCTGGCCACGCTGCTGAACTTCGGCCCGGCCAACGCGTTGGCCTGGCTGGGGCCGGCCGCCCTGCCCGGCCTGGGCCTGGGCCTGGTGGCGGCCTGGCTGCTGGTGCCGGTGCCGCCACGCGTGGCCAGCGGCCTGGGGCTGGTGGCGCTGACGGGGCTGGTGGTGGGCGTGGCGCAGGCCCCCGCCGACCCCTACTTCGCGCAGAGCCTGCAGGCCTGGGAACAGGGCCGCTTCGTGCGCTTCCACGGCATGGCGCAGTGGGTCGGCTGGCTGTGGCCCTACGCCGCGATGGGCTGGCTGCTGTCGCGCCTGGGCGCCCGCGGCGGCACCGGCTGGCCCTGAGCCGACGCCAGGCCGGCAGAGCAGCGCCCCAGGGGCGCTGCCTACAATCCTGCGCATGAGCTACTACCAGCACCACATCTTCTTCTGCCTGAATCAGCGCAGCGGTGGTGAAGCCTGCTGCGCCAACCACGACGCGCAGTCCGCCTTCGACCATTGCAAAGCGCGCGTCAAGGCCGAGGGCCTGGCCGGCCCGGGCGGCGTGCGTGTCAACAAGGCCGGCTGCCTGGACCGCTGCGCCGGCGGCCCGGTGGCCGTGGTCTACCCCGAAGGCACCTGGTACACCTTCGTCGACAAGGCCGACATCGAGGAGATCGTCGAGCAGCACCTGAAACACGGCCGCGTGGTCGAACGGCTGCAACTGGCGCCCGACGTCGGCCGATGAACGCCGCCACGCAGCGCCTGACGGTGGCCGGCCCGGCCGGCGATATCGCGTGCGCCGTCGACGCACCCGCCGCCGGTGGGGCGCCACGGGGCGTGGCCGTGGTCTGCCACCCGCACCCGCAGCACGGCGGCACCATGGACAACAAGGTGGTGATGACGCTGGCACGCGCCTTCGTGGCGCTGGGCTACAGCAGCGTGCGTTTCAACTTCCGCGGCGTCGGTGCTTCGCAGGGCAAGTGGGACGAAGGCCGCGGCGAGGTCGACGACGCGCTGGCCGTGGTGCAGGCGCTGCGCGCCGCGGGCCGGCCGCTGCTGCTGGCCGGCTTCTCCTTCGGCGGCTATGTCGCCAGCCTGGCCGCCACGCGCCTGGCGCCGGAGGCCGCCGCCGAACGCCTGGTGCTGGTGGGGCCCGCGGCCTCGCGCTTTCCGCTCGCGCCGGTGCCGGCCGACACGCTGGTGGTGCACGGTGAACTCGACGACGTCGTGCCGCTGGGCGCCGTGTTCGACTGGGCACGGCCGCAAAGCCTGCCCGTGACGGTGCTGCCCGGCGCCGGCCACTTCTTCCACGGACAGCTGTCCGTGCTCAAACAGATCATCCTGGCCGCCTGTGGTGCATCCGCCGCAGGTGCCGAAACCGCATCCCGATGAAATCCCTGCTCAAGCCCTTCCTCTCGTTCGTTGCGCCGTTCGTCGGTGCGCTCGCGCTCCTGCTGGCTGCCGGCCCGGCGCTGGCCCAGCTGCCACAGCCGCCCGAACTCGCGGCACGCCAGTACCTGCTGATCGACCTCAACAGCAAGCAGGTGCTGGCCGAGCGCGACGCCGACGCCCAGGCCGAACCGGCCTCGTTGACCAAGCTGATGACGGCCTACCTCGTCTTCAACGCCATCAAGGACGGCAAGCTCACGCTCGAGCAGACGCTGCCCGTGTCGCAGCGCGCCTGGGCGCAGCGCAAGGGGGGCGGCTCGCTGATGTTCATCGACACCACGATGACACCCAAGGTCAGCGAACTGCTGCGCGGGCTGATCGTGCAGAGCGGCAACGACGCCGCCATCGCGCTGGCCGAAGGGGTGTCGGGCACGGTCGAGAACTTCGTCGCCGCGATGAACCGCCAGGCCCAGGCCTGGGGCATGAAAAACACGCAGTTCAAGAACCCCGAGGGGCTGACCGAGCCCGGCCACTTCACGAGCGCCCGCGACGTGGCGACGGTGGCCGCGCGCATCATCGCCGAGCACCCGCTGCACTACGCGATGTACAGCGAACGCGAGTACACCTACAACCGCATCCGCCAGGACAACCGCAACCTGCTGCTGGCACGCGACCCCAGCGTCGACGGCATGAAAACCGGCTACACCGAAGCTGCCGGCTACTGCCTGGTGGCCAGCGCGGTGCACGACACGCCGGCCGGCAAGCGCCGGCTGCTCAGCGTGGTGCTGGGCACGGCGTCGATGCAGGCGCGAGCGTCCGAGAGCCAGAAGCTGCTGAACTGGGGTTGGCAGGCCTGGGACACGGTGCGCCTGTTCGACGCTGGCCAGGCGATGGCCACGGTGCCGGTGTGGAAGGGCGAAAAGGCCGAGGCCCGGCTGGGCGCGCCGGGCGCGCTCTTCGTCACCGTGCCCAAGGGCGAGGGCGACAAGCTCAAGACCACGCTGCAACGCATCGACCCGCTGGTGGCGCCGCTCACCGCCGGCCAGGGGGTGGGCACGATCAAGATCAGCACCGCCGCCGGCACGCCGGTGGCCACGGCACCGCTGGTGGTCATCGACGCGGTGCCGCTGGCCGGCCTGTTCGGCCGCGCCTGGGACGCCATCCGGCTCTGGATCAAGTGAGGCGCATTGCGTACTGGCGGCCAGGCCGCCTTTCGGCCTAAAGTGAAGCCTTCTCCCTCGTCGCGCCGCATCCACCGGTCCAGCCCATGAACGCATCCCCCCTGTGTTTCCTCAACGGCGAGTACCAGCCCCTGGCCGAGGCCCGCGTGCCGGTGCTCGACCGCGGCTTCATCTTCGGCGACGGCATCTACGAGGTGGTGCCGGTCTATGGCCGGCGCCTCTTCCGCTTCGACGAACACCTGGCACGGCTGAACCGTTCGCTGGCCAAGGTGCGCATCCCGAGCCCGGCCGACCGCGACGAATGGCTGCAGCGCTGCCGCCGCCTGGTGGCCGCCAGCGCCGAGGCCACCGGCCACGACGACCAGGTGGTCTACATCCAGGTCACGCGCGGCGTGGCGCCGCGCGACCACGTCATGCCGCAAGGCATCACGCCCACCGTGTTCATGATGTGCAACCCGCTGAAACCGGCCAGCCCCGAGCAGCGGCACGCCGGCGTGTCGTGCACCACGGCACGCGACTTCCGCTGGGAGCGCGGTGACATCAAGAGCACCAGCCTGCTGGGCAACGTGCTGGCGCGGCAGATGTCGGCCGACTACGGCGCCACCGAGACCATCATGTTCCGCGACGGCTTCCTCACCGAGGCCGCGGCCAGCAACGTGTGGGTGGTGCACGAGGGCGCACTGCTCGGCCCGCCGAAGAGCGACCACGTGCTCGAGGGCATCCGCGTCGAACTGCTGCGTGAACTGTGCGACGAGTGCGGCATCGCCTACAACCTGCGCCCGATCCCCGAAGCCGACGTGCGCGCCGCCGACGAGGTGCTGCTGAGCTCGGCCACCAAGGAAGTGCTGGCCGTGACGAAGATCGACGGCGAGCCGGTGGGCCACGGCGCGCTGCGCGGCAAGCCCGGCCCGGTCTACGGGCGGCTCTTCGAGGCCTACCAGCAGGCCAAGCGCACGATGTCGATCTGAGAGCTGGCCTGCGATGCGCGAGATCCCGCCCGAGCAGAGCCTGATCACCTACCCCAGCGCCTTCCCGATCAAGGTGATGGGCGTGCAGGCGGAAGGCTTCGAGGCCGCGATGGTGGCCATCGCGCGGCAGTTCGATGCCGGCTTCGACGCCGCCACCGTCGAGCGCCGTCCGAGCAAGGCCGGCAACTACCTCGGGCTGACGCTCACCGTCACCGCCACCAGCCGCGAGCAGCTCGACGAGCTCTACCGCACGCTGAGCACGCACCCGATGGTGAAGGTGGTGCTGTAGCGCCTGCGGCGCCGGCGCTCGGCACGCGCCATCGGTCCGCTACCCATCAGCCGGGCGTGCCGGCCAGCAGGGCATCGAGCTGCCTGAGCTTGTCGGGCGCCGCCTCGTCGCCGCTGCGCGCCGCCGCTGCATACCAGTAGCGCGCCAGGCGCAGGTCGCGTTCGACGCCGTCGCCCTGCTCGTACATCGACGCCAGCAGGTACATCGCGCCGACGTCGCCGCCCTTGGCCGCCTCGCGAAACCAGTGCGCGGCGCGCGCCGGGTCCTTGACGGCGCCGCGGCCGAGGTAGTGCGCGGTGCCCATCGCCACCTGGGCGTCGACACTGCCGGCGGCAGCCGCCACGGCATACCAGCGGTGCGCCGTGGCCAGGTCGCGCGGGCCGAGCTCGCCGTTTTCCAACGCCTGCCCCAGCGTGAACTGCGCCGTGACAAAACCGGCCGCGGCGGCGCGCTCGAGCAGGCGGCGCGCCTGTGCCAGGTCGGGCTGCGGCATTTCGCCGCGCAGGTGCATCACGGCCAGGTTGTAGGCCGCCGCCGGCACACTGCGGCGCGCCAGCGACTCAAAGGCAGCGCGCGCCGGGCCCACCTGGCCGGCCTCGTAGGCCTGCACCGCGCGGTCGAGTTCGGCCTGCAGCGCCGGCGTCAGTGCGGAGGGCGGCGCCGCCTGGGCCAGCGCGCTGCGCAGTGCAATCAGCAGCAGCCAGGGTCGCAGGTGGCGGGCGATCGGCATCGGGGTCTCCATCGAACTTCAGTCGCACACGATAGCGAAACCTGACAGGCGGCGTGCGCCAACGCGGCGCATGATCCAATCGCCAGATGACCGACCGCCCCAAGCTCACCGTGAAGCCACGCGCACTGGCGCGCGACCCGCGCCGCCCTCCGGTGCGCGGGTTTGCTGCGCCGCGTCCACCGGCGCGGCGCGGCGAGTCGACATCAGCCGCAGGCGAAACGCCTGCCGTGCCGCCCCCACCCGACGCCGCCTCGGTTTTCGGAGGGGAACCGCCCGCCCGTCTATCGCGCCAGCGACCCG
>CAMTUD010000167.1:0-16261 GCA_947084805.1 uncultured beta proteobacterium
CAGGTGCACGTTCTTGCCGATCTGCGCGCACGAGCCCACGGTGGCCCAGGTGTCGACCATCGTGCCTTCGTCGACGTAGGCGCCGATGTTCACGTAGCTGGGCATCAGCACCACGTTTTTCGCCAGGTAGCTGCCGCGGCGCGCCACGGCCGGCGGCACGATGCGCACGCCGGAAGCACGCATCGCGGCTTCGTCGAGCTTGCTGAACTTGGTGGGCACCTTGTCGAAGAAGCCCAGGTCGCCGGCGTGCATGGCCTTGTTGTCGTTGAGGCGGAAGCTCAGCAGCACGGCCTTCTTGACCCACTGGTTGACCTGCCAGTCGCCGACGCCGCGGCGCTCGGCCACACGCAGGCGGCCACCGTTCAGGTCGGCGATGACGTGGTCGACCGCCTCACGCACTTCGGGGGCGTTGACGGCGCTGATCTCGGCGCGTGCTTCCCACGCCAGGTCGATGATGGATTGCAGTTGCGTGAAGGACATGGTCAAGGGCTGGCGGTGGACAGTGAAGGGGCCGATCAAGGCCTTGCGCGGAACCGGCTCGGCCGGTCCGCTGCAAGCGCCCCCTCGGGGGGTAGCGAACGACGTGAGCTTGGGCGCTTCAGTTCAGGCTTTCGGTGTAGGACACGATGCGGTGCGCGGCTTCCAGGCATTCCGCGACGGGGGCGACCAGGGCCATGCGGATGCGGCCCTGCCCCGGGTTGGCCGGGCTCAGGCCTTCGACGGTGCGGGCCAGCAGGCTGCCGGGCAGAACCTGCACATTGTATTGAGCGAGCAGGCCACGGGCCCAGGCGATGTCGTCGGGCCGGCCGTTCACCCCCAACGGGCGCGCGATACCGGCCCACAGGTAGAAGGCGGCGTCGGGCAAGGCGACGTCCAGCGCGCCGGCCAGCAGGGGCGTCACCTGCGCAAACTTGGTGCGGTAGAGCTCGCGGTTGGCCACCACGTGGGCCTCGTCGTTCCAGGCCGCGGTGCTGGCGCGCTGCACCATGCCGCCCATCGCGCTGCCGTGGTAGGTGCGGTAGAGCAGGAAGGCCTTGATCAGGCTGGCGTCGCCGGCGACGAAGCCCGAGCGCAGCCCCGGCACGTTGCTGCGCTTGGACAGGCTGGTCAGCGCGATGAGGCGCCGGAAGTGTGGGCGGCCCAACGCCACGGCGGCCTGCAGCGCGCCCAGCGGCGGCTCGTCGCGGAAGTAGATCTCGCTGTAGCACTCGTCGCTGGCGATGACAAAGCCGTGGCGGTCGCTCAGTTCGAAGAGTTGCTGCCATTCGGCCAGCGGCATCACCGCGCCGGTGGGGTTGCCCGGCGAGCAGGTGTAGAGCAGCTTGGTGCGCGCCCAGACGGCGGGCGGCACGGCGTCCCAGTCGGTGGCGAAGTTGCGCCGGGGGTCGCTGGGCGCGAAGAAAGTGTCGGCGCCGCCGAGCAGGGCTGCGCCTTCGTAGATCTGGTAGAACGGATTCGGGCAGACGACCACGCTGCCGGGCGTCGTCGGGTCCAGCACGGTCTGCGCCAGGGCGAACAGCGCCTCGCGCGAGCCGTTCACCGGCAGCACCTGGGTGGCTGGGTTCACCGCCACCGCGTAGCGGCGCTGCAACCAGCCGGCGATGGCTTCGCGCAACGCCGGTTCGCCCAGCGTCGCCGGATAGGCTGACAGCATCGGCAGCGCGCGCAGCAGCGCCTCTTCGATCAGCGCCGGCGTGGCGTGTTTGGGTTCGCCGATGCCCAGCGAGATGGGCCGCAGCGCCGGGTTGGGCGTGATGTCGGCCGTCAGCTCGCGCCAGCGTTCGAAGGGGTAGGGGTGCAGGCGGGCGAGCAGCGGATTCATGCCCGGGATTATCCCGCCAGACCCCTGCCGCTCGCTGGCGGCGAGGCCGGCCCATGGTGGCCGCTGTGCGGCCCTGCTGCGGCCTTGCGGTCGAGGCGCTGCGGCCGTCGCGCCGCCTCAGCCGGCGTGTGCGCTGCCCGGCTGCAGGCGGAAGGCCGCCACCACCTCGACCAGCGACTGCGCTTCCTGGCGCAGGCTCTCGGCCGCGGCCGCGCTCTGTTCCACCAGCGCGGCGTTGCGCTGCGTGGTCTGGTCCATCTGCGTCACGGCCTGGCCCACCTGGGCCACGCCGGCGCTCTGTTCCTGGCTGGAGGCGCTGATCTCGCGCACGATCGCCGTCACGCGGGTGATGGCGCCGACCACCTCGGTCATCGTCGCCCCGGCCTCGTCGACCTGCGCCGTGCCCTGCTCGACCCGTTCGACGCTGGCCGCGATCAGGCCGCGGATCTCGCGCGCCGCCTCGGCGCTGCGCTGCGCCAGGTTGCGCACCTCGCTGGCCACGACCGCAAAGCCGCGGCCTTGCTCGCCGGCGCGGGCGGCTTCCACCGCCGCGTTGAGCGCCAGGATGTTGGTCTGGAAGGCGATGCCGTCGATGGTGGCGATGATGTCGGCGATGCGGCGGCTGCTCTCGTTGATGCCGCGCATGGTCTGCACGACCCGCGTCACCGCCGCGCCGCCGCGCTCGGCCACGGTGCTGGCGTTGCCGGCCAGCGTGTCGGCCTGGCGCGCGTTCTGCGCGTTCTGGGTCACGGTGCTTCCCAGCTGCTCCATCGACGCTGCGGTCTGCTGCAGCGCGCTGGCCTGCTCTTCGGTGCGGTTCGACAGGTCGGCGTTGCCCTGGGCGATTTCCTGGCTGGCGCCGGCCACACGTTCGGAGCCGCTGCGCACCTGCGTCACCACACGCGACAGGCTGGTCTGCATGAACTGCAGACCGGCCAGCAGGCTAGTGGTGTCGCCCGGGCGCACCGGAATCACGCTGCTCAGGTCGCCCTCGCCGACGGCGCGCGCCACGGCCGCCGCCACGGCCGGTTCGCCGCCCAGCTGCGCCAGCAGGCCGCGTGTGATCAGCACGGCCATCGCAGCGCCCAGCACCAGGGCCAGCACCACCGTGCCCAAGGTCATCAGGCGGCCGAACTGGTACAGCTGCGTGGCTTCGGCGGCGGCCAGCCTGCCGTGCTCGAAGCCGAAGGCCGTGAGCTTGTCGAGTTCGGCGATGGCTTCGTCGGCGCTCATCTTGGCGGCGCCGTCGCTCAGGTCCTTGGCGTCGTCGGCCTTGTCGGCGCGGCCGAAGGCCAGCACCTTGTCGGCAAAACCCAGGTACTCCTTCCATTTGGTGGTCACGGCCGCGGCCAGCGCACGCTCTTCTTCGCCGCCAGCGGGCAGCCCGGCGTGGATCTCGAGCTGGCGGGCCACGGCGGCGGCGGCCTCCTTGAGCTTGTCCTCGTACTCGGCGCGGTAGCTGGCGTCGGCGGCGCGCGCGTGTTTCATCTCGAGGTCGCGGTACTCCAGCATCGCCGTGCGCGCGTTGCCCGTGGCGCCCACGCCGGGCAGCCACTTGGTGGCCAGTTCGTCCGAGGCGCCGTTGACACGTGCCAGGTTGAGCACCGAGGCGGCGCCCAGCACGGCGGTCAGCAGCAGCACGGTGCCGAAGGCCAGGGTCAACCGCCTGCCGATGGACATCGTGCCGAACCAGGCGGACAGGTGGGCGAGGAGCTTCATGCTTGTCTTCCAGCAAATCGGGCGAGGAGGTGCGGCGCGGGGCCGGTCTTACTTCTTGTAGCCGACGTAGGTGACACCGACGACCTTGCCGCCGACGTCCTTGATCGGGTTGTAGCAAGAGTCGAGCGAGGTGCCCAGCACGTCGACCACGCCGCAGTACGGGTCGCCCTTGGAAACGGCTTCGTAGGCCTTGGCGCGTGCCAGCGCCGTGCCGACACCGCGCTTGCCCTCGGGCGTGAGCACGTTGGTGCTGACGCGCACAAATTCGTCGCCTTCCTTGACGAAGATGGTGGCGCTGGCGCCGGTGGTCTTCTTGATCTCGTCGACGACGTCGTAGTTGTTGTTGATCTTGCGCGGGCCGAAGAAGAGCGCGCCGACCATCTTGTCGCCGGCCTTGTCGGTGCCCTCGACCTTGGCCGCACCGATCTTGGCCAGCCGTGCGTCGAGCTTGGCGATGGCGTCCTTGGGATCGTTGGCGTGGGCCGCCTGGCTGGTCATGAGGAGCGCCACGACGGCGGCGGCGGTGAAGAGCTTGTTCATGGCGGGGGTCTTTCGGTCAAGGGATAACGAGGCCGGGCCGCGGGGCGGCATTGCCCCGGGCATGCCTGGGTATCGGTTTGCCGCGCACGGAACTTGAGGCGCGCCGCGCCGCGCGCGGGGCAGCCGTACGACCTACAACGCGCCGCGGCAGCCGGCCACGCCGCAGCGGCAGGCCAGGCGGCCTTCGTGGTGCGTCTGGCCGTAGTCGACCGTGATCTCGTCGCCGGCGGCAATCGCGCGCAGCGCGTAGAACTCCACCCGCCCCTGGCGGATGCACAGCCGCGCGTTGGGCCGGCAGCTGTGGTTGGTGTAGCGCATGGGGTCGGCGCTCTTGCTGAAGTCGATGGCCCTGCGCTCGCTCAGCTCGACGATCATGATGCGCTCGGTGCGCGTGGCGCGGATGCGCCCTTCCTGCACGCTGATGCTCTCGCCGCGGATCTCGCCGATCTTCAGGCGTGCCGGGACGGTCTCGGCCGCGAAGGCACCCTGGCCGTCGATGGCGCTGGGCTTCACGTCCACCGCAAACTTCTGGTAGGCCGGGCGGCCCGTGGCCGCGGGTGGTGCGGTGGGTGCTTTCGCGATGGCGGTCCTCAGCTGCGGCATGGGGCTCAGGCCGCCGGCAGTTCGACGCGCGGCGCGGGCTTCCAGCCCTTCTTGCGCTGTTCCACCGTGACGTAGGTGCGGATGCCGCCGCGCACGTACCAGTCGGCGTGCAGGCGGATGAAACGCGGTGCGATGGCGGCCACGATGTCGCTGACGATGGTGTTGCTCACCTTCTCGTGGAAGGCGCCCTCGTTGCGGTAGCTCCAGAAGTACTGCTTCAGGCTCTTCGTCTCGACGCAGAACCTGTCGGCCACGATCTCGATCGTGAAGTGCGCGAAGTCGGGCTGGCCGGTCAGCGGGCACAGACAGGTGAACTCGGGCACGTCGAAGCGGATGACGTAGTCGCGTTCCGGCGCCGGGTTCGGGAAGGCCTGCAGCTCCTTGCTGGGGCTGCTCGGCGGCATGGCCGGCCTGGTGCGTTCGGTGGGGGTCTTGCGGGCCATGGTGGAACGGTCTTCTGGCGGCGGGGCCGCGGGGGGCGCGATGCTATCATCCGGCCCACTCTGCGCCTGCCCTCACGGCGCATTTTTTCATTCAAATCAAGCACTTGCGTGCGCCTGGCGGTAACGCCGGACGTGCGCCAAGGCTGCCGATGCGCCTCAACCAGATCAAGCTTTCCGGCTTCAAGTCCTTCGCCGAGCCCACCACCTTCCAGCTGCCCGGGCAGCGTGTGGGCGTGGTGGGGCCGAACGGCTGCGGCAAGAGCAACATCATGGACGCCGTGCGCTGGGTGCTCGGCGAGAGCAAGGCCAGCGAACTGCGTGGTGAGTCCATGCAGGACGTCATCTTCAACGGCAGCGGCAACCGCAAGCCGGCCAGCCGCGCCAGCGTCGAACTGGTGTTCGACAACACGCTGGCGCGCGCCGGCGGGCAGTGGAACAGCTTCGCCGAGATCGCCGTCAAGCGCACGCTCACGCGCGACGGCAGCAGCAGCTACTACATCAACAACCAGCCGGTGCGCCGCCGTGACGTGCAGGACGTGTTCCTGGGCACCGGCCTGGGCCCGCGCGCCTACGCCATCATCGGCCAGGGCACCATCAGCCGCATCATCGAGAGCCGGCCCGAGGAGCTGCGCCTGTTCCTCGAAGAAGCCGCCGGTGTCAGCAAGTACAAGGAACGCCGCCGGGAAACCGAAAATCGCCTGAAGGACACGCGCGAGAACCTGGTGCGTGTCGAAGACATCCTGCGCGAGCTGAACGGCAACCTCGAGAAGCTCGAACGCCAGGCCGAGGTGGCCACGCGCTTCCGCGGCCTGCAGGACGAAGGCACGACCAAGCTGCACCAGCTGTGGTTCCTGAAGCACCGCGACGCGGCCAGCGAGGAAGCGCGTGTCGGCATTGCCGTGCTCGAAGCCACCAACGCGCTGGAATCGCGCCTGGCCGAGCTGCGTGCGGTGGAAGCGCAGCTCGAGCAGGTTCGGCAAGCGCATTACGCCGCCAACGACGTGCTGCACGCCAAGCAGGGCGCCTTGGGCGAAGCGGCGCTCGAGGTCAGCCGGCTCGAAGAGCGCATCCGCTACGTCGTCGAAGGGCGCCAGCGCGCGCAGCAGCGCCTGGCCGACTTGCAGGCGCAGAACACGCAGTGGCAGGAACGCCAGCAATCGGCGCACACCGAGCTGGAAGACACCGCCGCGCTGATCGAAAGCGCCGACGAACAGGCCGGCGTGCTGGCCGCGCAGGCCGAAGAGCAGGGCTTCGAGCTGCCGACGCTGGAAGACGCGGTGCGCAGCGCGCAGGGCGTGGCCAACCAGCAGCGCCACGCGGTGACGCAGGTGCAGCAGCAGATCCAGGTGCTGGCGGCCGAAAGCCGCAGCATCGAGGAACAGTCGCGCGGCCTGAAGAGCCGGCGCGACCGCCTGGCGGGCGAACGTCAGGGCCTGCAGGCGCCTGACATGGCGCGCATCGACCTGCTGAAGGTGCAGGAGACCGACGCCAACGAGCAGCGCGACGTGCTCGACGCACGCCTGCATGAGTTGCAGGAACAGGTACCGCTGCTCGACGAGCAACGGCGCGTGGCGCAGGCGGCCGTCAACGCCGAGTCGGGTCGGCAGGCCGACATCGGCGCACGCCTGGAGGCGCTGCGTGCACTTCAGGAAAAGGTGCAGACTGAAGGCAAGCTCAAGCCCTGGCTCGAAAAACACGGGCTCACCGGCCTGCAGGGTCTGTGGACGCAGGTGCACATCGAAGCCGGCTGGGAAACCGCGCTCGAGGCCGCGCTGCGCGAGCGGCTGAGCGCGCTGGCCGTGGGCCGCCTGGACACCGTGCGGGCCTTCGCCGCCGACGCGCCGCCGGCCAAGCTGGCCTTCTACGCGCTGCAAGACATGTGGACCGGCGCCGCCGGGGCGACGCCGGGTGGCGCGGCGCCGAACACCCACCGCACGCTGCCGCGCCTGGCCGAGCAACTGCGGCTCGGTGATGCCCACGAGGGCGCCAGCCTGAAGGCGCTGCTGGAAGACTGGCTGGAAGGGGTCTACACCGCGGTCAGCCTCGACGACGCGCTGGCGCAGCGCGAGCGGCTGACCCAGGGCGAGGTCATCATGACCCGCGAGGGCCATGCCGTGAGCGCCCACGCGGTGGCCTTCTACGCCCCCGACAGCGAACAGGCCGGCATGCTGGCGCGCGCGCAGGAGATCGAGAACCTGACGCGCCAGCAGCGTGCGCAGGCGCTCATCGCCGACGACGCCAAGAGCGCCAGCGTGCGCCTGGAGGCCGCCTACACCGACGCCAGCCAGCGCCTGCTGCAGGCGCGGCGCGAGGCCGGCGAAGCGCAGAACCGCGCCCACGCGCTGCACGTCGAGCTGCTGCGGCTGACGCAGCAGGCCGACGCCGCGACGTCGCGCCGCGAACAGCTCGGCGAAGAGCTGTCCGAGATCGACGCCCAGCTCGAGGCGCTGGAAGAGCGCAAGGCCACCGGCGAGGCGCGTTTCGAAGAGCTCGACATCGGCCTGGGCACGGCACAGGAGCGCCACGCCGAACTCGAAGACGCGGTCATCGCCGCCGAACGCAAGCTGGCCGACGCACGCGAGCAGCAGCGCACGCTGGAGCGCCAGGCGCAGGAGGCGCGTTTCCAGGCCCGAGCGCTGGCGGCGCGCCGCGACGAACTGCAGCGCAGCATCGAGACCGCCGCCACCCAGGTGGCGGCCAACCTGCAGGCCGGAGAGCAGCTGCAGCTGGAACTGGGCAGCTTCGACGACGCCGCGGCGCAGAGCGGGCTGCAGGCGGCGCTGGAACTGAAGACCGAGCGTGAACGTGCACTGGGCCTGGCGCGCAGCGAGTACGACGACCTCAGCGCCCAGCTGCGCCGCGCCGACGAGAGCAAGCTCGGTTTCGAGCGCAGTCTGGAGCCGCTGCGCGAGAAGATCACCAAGCTGCAGCTCGAACAGCAGGCGGCGCAGCTGGGCGGCGCGCAATACCTCGAGCAGCTCACCGCCGCCGCCGTCGACCTGGAAGCGCTGGCCCTGGGCATCGAACGCGACGCCGTCAAGCTGTGGGGCCTGCAGACCGAGATCGACCGCATCAACCGCGACATCGCCGCCCTGGGGGCGGTGAACCTGGCGGCGCTGGACGAGCTGACGGCCACGCGCGAGCGCAAGACCTTCCTCGACGCGCAGAATGGCGACCTCAACGAGGCCATCCAGACGCTGGAAGGTGCGATCCACAAGATCGACCTGGAAACACGCGACCTGCTGGCTTCCACCTTCAACCAGGTCAACGAGCATTTCGGCCGCATGTTCCCCACGCTTTTCGGCGGCGGCAACGCGCGCCTGGTGATGACCGGCGCCGAGATTTTGGACGCCGGCGTGCAGGTGATGGCGCAGCCGCCGGGCAAGAAGAACAGCACCATCCACCTGCTGTCGGGCGGCGAAAAAGCACTGACCGCGATTGCGCTGGTGTTCGCGATCTTCCAGCTCAACCCGGCACCCTTCTGCCTGCTCGACGAAGTGGACGCGCCGCTGGACGACGCCAACACCGAGCGTTACCGCAAGCTCGTCACCGAGATGAGCAAGGGCACGCAGTTCCTCTTCATCAGCCACAACAAGATCGCGATGGAGATGGCCGAACAGCTGATCGGCGTGACGATGCAGGAACAGGGTGTCAGCCGCATCGTGGCGGTGGACATGGAAGCGGCGGTCAGCTTGGCGGAGGCATAAATATGGCCCCCCCCCGAAGCGCCTGCGGCGCTCCCCCCCCGGGGGGGCAATGCCAGCGGCCCGGCGGAGCCGGTTCCGCGGCATCCGCTTGGGGGCGCCGGCAGCCCGCTGTGCGGGCTGCGGCCGGCACGGCCGGGTGCTTGAGATGAACATGAGCCTCGGCACGGCGTTGGCGATCTTCGGCGGCGTGGTACTGCTGGCGCTGGCCGTGCACGGTTGGTGGTCGACGCGGCGCGCGGCGCCGCGACCGGCGCCGCTGGCCGCGGGCGCGACCGACCGTGTCGAGCCGTCGATGGAAAACGCGGTGGCAGCGGTCGAGGCCGAACCCGCCGCACTGCGCCAGCCGCCGCGCCGCACGCCGCGGCTCGACGCGCTGATCGACGCCCTGATCCCGCTGGCGCTGGACGCGCCGATCAGCGGCGACATGGCGCTGCAGCACCTGCCGCCCAGCCGGCGTGCCGGCGGCAAGCCCTTCTACATCGAGGGCCTGGACACCGAGACCGGCACCTGGGAACCGCTGGCGCCGGGTCGCCGCTACGGCGAACTGCTGGCGGGTGTGCAGCTGGCCAGCCGCAGCGGGCCGCTGACCGAAATCGAGTATTCGGAATTCGTGCAGAAGGCGCAGGCCTACGCCGATGCCGTGGGCGCCAGCACCGACGTGCCCGACATGCTGGAAGTGGTGGCCCGCGCGCGTGAACTCGACGCGCTGGCCAGCCCGCTGGACGTTCAGCTCACGATCACGCTGCGCACCAACGGCGTGGCCTGGTCGGTGCCCTTCGTGCAGCAGGTGGCGGCGCGCCAGGGCCTGGTGCCCGCCGCGCCGGGCCGCCTGGTGCTGCCGGCCGAAGAGGAAGGCGCGCCGCCGGTGCTGGTGCTGGCGGTCGACGCGCAGGCCGCGCTGGCCGCGCTGGGCGACGACCCCCAGGCCGCTGCGGTGCGCCAGTGCACGCTGACGCTGGACGTGCCGCAGACCCCTGCCGCCGCTGAACCCTTCCCGGCCTGGCACCTGATCGGCAAACAGCTCGCCGACGACCTGGACGCCACCGCCGGCGACGACCACGGCGAGCCGATCTCTTTGCACGCCTTCGCCGCCATCGGCAAGGAACTCGACGAGATCTACCAACGGCTGGAAGCGCTGGACCTGGCGGCGGGCTCGGCCGCGGCGCGGCGCCTCTTCAGTTGAACGCCCTGCCGTCCCTCCGGCTGCGCTTCCGGCTCGCCGTGCCGGCCGACGTGCCCACGCTGGCGGCCATTTACGCCAGCGCGGCGCGTGAGCTCGGCAACTGGTGTTACACCGCCGAGCAGGTGGCGGCCTGGTCGACTTTCGGCGCCGACACGCCGGCGTTTCGTGACTACGTGCTGGACGCGCGCACCTGGGTCGCGCTGCCGGCCGAAGCTGCCGAAGTCGGCGGCGCCGAAACCGTGCTCGGCTTCTGCGGCATCGACGCCGAAGGCTACGTGCCGTCGCTCTACGTGCGCCCCGATCACAACCACCGCGGCATCGGCACGGCCTTGCTGGCCCACGCGATGGCCGACGCACGCCAGCGCGGGCTGCGCCGTTTTTCGGCCTGGTGCACCCCCTTTAGCGAGCCCGTCTTCGCGCGCGCCGGCCTGGTGGTGGTCGAACGGCCGTTGGCCGAGTTCGAAGGTGTGAGCTTTCGCCGCTGCAGGATGGCCACGCCGGCGGGCTGAGACCCGCCGGCGCGCGTCAGGCCGCCGGCAGCGCGGCCAGCACCGCTGCCGACGGCGCGCACCAGCCGACGATGCCGCCCTGCGCGACGATCATCTCCAGCGCCGCGCGCTTGAACGCGGGGAAGTAGCTGTCGGTGGCGTCCTCGACGATCAGGCAGTGGTAGCCGCGGTCGTTGGCTTCGCGCATGCTGGTCTGCACGCACACTTCGGTCGTCACGCCGGTGAACAGCAGGTGCGTGATGCCGGCCGCCTGCAGGCGCGCATGCAGGCCTTCGGGGGCGCAGGTGGCCCAGAACATGCCCTTGCCGGGTTTGTCGATCACCCATTCACCCGGCGCCGGCGCCAGCGCGGGGATGATGTCGGCGCCCGGCTCGCCGGCCACCAGCAGGCGGCCCATCGGCCCCGGGTCGCCGATGCGCAGCACGGGTTCACCCCGTTCACGCTTGGCGGGCGGGCAGTCCGACAGGTCGGGGCGGTGGCATTCCCGGGTGTGCAGCACGGGCCAGCCGCGGGCGCGCCAGGCGGCCAGCAGCGCGGCGATGGGCGCGATGCTGGTGTGCAGCAGCGTGACGTCGTTGCCCAGGCTGGCACCGAAGCCGCCGGGCTCGACGAAGTCGCGCTGCATGTCGATGACAACGAGCGCGGTGTGGCCCCCGGGCGCCAGCGCAAAGTTGAAGGGCAGGGCGGGCACGGTGATCATGCGGTGGCGGCCTCGATCCGTGGTGCGGCGGCTGGCGCTTCGCCATGCCCGCCGCCATGCCCGCCCATGTAGGCGCCCAGCGTGCGCCGGTCGGCCCCCGCGGCAGCGCACTCGAAGACGATGCGGCCTTCGCTCATCACGACGATGCGGTCGCTGAGGTGCAGCAGTTCATCGAGGTCTTCGCTGACCAGCAGCACCGCGGTGCCGCGGTTGCGCGCCGCCACGAGCCGGGTGTGGATCTCGGCCACGGCCGCGAAGTCGAGGCCGAACACCGGGTTGCTGACGAGCAGCAGGTCGGCGTCTTCGGCCAGCTCGCGGGCCAGCACCGCGCGCTGCACGTTGCCGCCCGACAGCGTGCGGATGGCCGCACCTTCGCCCTGCGTCTTCACGCCGTATTCGGTGATGAGGGCGCGCGCCTTGTCGCGCAGCACGCCGAAGCGCAGCCAGCCGCCGCGCGCTGCGGGTTCGGCGTCGAAGACCCGCAGGCCCATGTTGTGGCCGACGCTCAGCTCGCCGACGCAGGCGTTGCGCAGCGGTTCCTCGGGCAGGCTGCGCACCGACAGCCGCCGGTTCTGCGCGCGTGTGGCGTGAAAACGTTCGCCGCTGACACGCACGCTGCCGCCGTCGACGGCGCGCTGGCCGACCAGCGCTTCCATCAGCTCACGCTGGCCGTTGCCCGAGACGCCGGCGACGCCGACGATCTCGCCGCCGCGCACCTCCAGGCTCAGGCCCCGCACCGCGAGTTCACCGCGGTCGCCCGCCACTTCCAGCGCGTGCACCTGCAGCCGCGCCGGGCCGCTGCCGGCCTGGCCTTCGCGCGCCAGGGCGGCGGCCTTGGCGCTGCGGCCTTCGCCGACCATCGCCGCAGCCAGTGCGTCGGCCGAGACGTCGGCCACCGCGTGGCTGGCCACCAGTGCGCCGCGGCGCAGCACGCTCACGTCGTCGGCGTGTTCGGCCACCTCGCGGAACTTGTGCGTGATCATCACCACCGTGCAGTCGCCGGCGTGGGCGCGGGCCTTCAGCAGGCCCAGCACCTCGTCGGCTTCCTGCGGCGTCAGCACCGAGGTCGGCTCGTCCAGGATCAGCAGCCGCGGCTTGAGGTACAGCTGCTTGAGGATCTCGAGCTTCTGTTTTTCGCCGGCCGACAGGTCCTGCGGCGTGGCGTCGAGGTCGAGCTTGAAGGGCGTGGTCTCGAGGAAGGCCGACAGTTCGGCGCGTACCCGCTTCCAGTCGATGATGGCAGGCAGCCGGCCGCGCGCCAGCAGCAGGTTCTCGGCCACCGTCATGCCGGGCACCACGGTGAAGTGCTGGTAGACCATGCCGATGCCCAGGTCGCGCGCGATGGTGGGCGAGGTGATGGCCTGTTCACGCCCGTCCACCAGCACGGCGCCGTTGTCGGGTGCGTAGTAGCCCACCACGCACTTCACCAGCGTGCTCTTGCCGGCGCCGTTTTCGCCCAGCAGTGCGTGCACGGTGCCGGGGCGCACCTTCAGCGACACGGCGTTCAGCGCGGTGAAGGCGCCGAAGCGTTTGGTGAGGTCGTAGGTGTCGAGGGCCAGGGCGTGCATGTTCAGATTCTTCCCAGGGCTTCGATGACCGCGTGCAAATTCGACACCGCGCCGAACACGCCGCCTTGCATCATCACCATCTTCAGCGCGGCCTCGTGGTTGCCTCGGTCGGTGGCGCCGGTGGCATCGTCGACGATCAGGCACTCGAAGCCGCGGTCGTTGGCTTCGCGCATGGTGGTGTGCACACACACGTCGGTGGTGATGCCGGTGAGCACCAGGTTGCGGATACCACGGGTGTGCAGGATGAGCTCGAGGTCCGTCGCGCAGAAGCTGCCCTTGCCGGGCTTGTCGATGACCACTTCGCCGGGCAGCGGTGCCAGCTCGGGGATGATCTGCCAGCCGGGTTCACCGCGCACGAGGATGCGGCCGCAAGGTCCGGCATCCCCGATGCCTGCGCCGATGCGCCGTGAACGCCAGCGCTTGTTGGCGGGCAGGTCCGACAGGTCGGGCCGGTGGCCTTCGCGTGTGTGAATGACGTGCAGGCCGCCGGCGCGGAAAGCCGCCAGCAGCGTGCGTATCGGCTCGATCGGCGCGCGTGTCAGTGACAGGTCGTAGCCCATGCTGTCGACGTAACCGCCGACGCCGCAGAAGTCGGTCTGCATGTCGATGACGACGAGGGCGGTGTTGGCCGTGCGCAGGTCGCCGTCGAAGGGCCACGGGTAGGGCTTCGAGGTGACGAAGCTCATTTCGCCATCCCCAGTTCCAGCGGCGCGCCCTTGATGCTGCGCTTGGGCGAGCAGGTCCACACCAGGATGGCCAACGTCAGCACATACGGCACGGCGTTGAACAGGTGGTAGTAGCCGCTGACGCCCACGCTCTGCAGCGCCGGGCCCAAAGCGCCCGCGCCACCGAACAGCAACGCGGCCCACAGGCAGCGCACGGGGCTCCAGCGCGCGAAGATCACCAGCGCCACGGCGATGAGGCCCTGGCCGCTGGACAGGCCCTCGTTCCAACTGCCCGGGTAGTAGAGGCTGAGCGACGCGCCGCCGAGCCCGGCGATGAAGCCACCCGCCGTGGTGGCCGCGATGCGGATGCCGTTGACGCTGTTGCCCAGGGCGCGCGCGGCATCGGCGCTGTCGCCCACCATGCGCACCAGCAGGCCCCAGCGTGTGTTCATGAAGGCCCAGCCCATGCCGATGGCGAGCAGCACGCCGACGGGGAACAGCGCGTTGATCTTCAGCGCGGCCTGTACCTGGCCGGAGTCGCTCCACCAGCCCAGATCGATGGACGGAATCTGCGGCGCCTGCGGCTGGATCAGCGGCTTGCCGAGGTAGAACGCCAGGCCCGCGCCGAGCATCATCAGGGCGATGCCCATGGCGATGTCGTTCACGCGTGGCAGCGAGCACACCAGCCCGTGCAGCAGCGCCAGCAACGCGCCGCTGGCGCCGGCCAGCAGCACACCCAGCCACGGGCTGCCCGTGAGGTAGGCGCCGCCGAAGCCGGCCATGGCGCTGAACACCAGCACACCCTCCAGGCCCAGGTTGATGCGGCCGCTCTTCTCGGTCAGGCATTCGCCCAGGCTGACGAAGAGAAAAGGTGTGCCGACACGGATGGCGCCGCCGAGCACGGCAAGCAGGACGTCGAGGAAGGCTTCCATGCGTGCGGGTCCTAGGCGGCGGGCTTCGCGCGGGGGGCGGCGGCTTGCGGCCGGTTGCGGACGATGGCGTCGTCGTTGCCGTGTGCGGGCTTGCAGCCTGGCAGGATCAGGCCGCCGGAGTGCTCTACTGCGTTCATGCCTGGTGCTTGCGCACCAGGCGATGGCCAGGCACCAACTGTCCACGGGACTGTCTGAATCCGGGCTCTCGCCCCCGACGTCGACCTGCAGGTCGACGTCTCCTCCTTCACTTCACTCCGCAGAGCACCCCACCGTCCTGATCCGCCACCAGAGGTGGCGTTCCTGCAGGCGCGCCATGGCCGGTGGTGGGCCGAGGTCGTAGGGTGGGGGGCGGAGCGAAGTAAAGGAGGAGGGTCGGGCGCAGCCCGAGCCGGGGGACATGAGCGCAGCCCCCCACCCTGCGGCCTCGGCCCTCGCCCCGAACGATCGAACGCGAACGCCCGCAACGGGCCGCGAGACGTCTCATCCGCGATCTCGTCAGCAGCGCCATGTGCAGACACGTCAGGCCCCGTTCGCCGCCGGCAGCGGCGCACGCTGCGGCAGCAGGCTGAAGGGCAGCAGCCGCCCGCGCCAGGCTTCGGTCGCCAGGATCAGCACGAAGGCAAACCCCAGCAACACCTGCACCGATGCATCGGGCAGCCCCATGCGCCGCTGCAGCAGGCTGCCCGCAGCGCCGAAGCCGCCGAAGAGAATGGCCACCGGGATGATGGCCAGCGGGTGGTGGCGCGCGACGAAGCTGACCAGGATGCCGGCGTAACCCAGCCCGGCGATCAAGGACGCGTTGGCCGAGAAATGCACCGCCGCCACCTCGATGCCGCCGGCCAGCCCGGCCGCTGCGCCGCCCAAGGCGCAGGCGGTGATGATGAGCCGGTGCGCCGGCAAACCCACCAGCCGCGCCGCGCGGGCATTGCCGCCCACCACGCGGGTGGCGAAACCGTGGGTCGAACGTGACAGCCACAGCGCGGCCGCGACGCAGGCCACGACGCCGAAGGCCAGACCCCAGTGCACGTCGTAGCCGAACATGGTGGCGATCTGCAGACCTTCGGGCAGCGGCAGTGTGCTCGGTTTGTTCAGGCTCGCCGGGTCACGCATCGGCCCTTCGACCAGATGCTTGAAGAAGGCGATGGCCACGTAGCTCAGCAAGAGGCTGCTGATGGTTTCGTTGACACCCCGGTACTGGCGCAGCACGCCGGCCAGCACGACCCACAGCGCCCCGGCGGCGGCCGAAGCCAGCAGCAGGAGCGCGATGCCGAAACGCCCCTCGGGCACGCCCACCAGCACCGGCAGCGCGGCGCAGGCCAGGCCGCCGAGCACCAGCGCACCTTCGCCGCCGATGACGGTGAGCCCGGCACGTGCCGGCAGCGCGACGCACAGCGCCGTCAACATCAAGGGTGCTGCGCGCTGCAGCGTGTTCTGCCAGGAGAAGGCATCACCGAAGGCGCCCAGGAACAGCAGCGACCAGGCCTGCACCGGGTCGTGGCCGCCGAACCAGACCCAGGCCCCGAAGAGCAGCAGCGCACCGCTGAGCGCCAGCACCGGCAGCGCAAAGGCTTCCGCGACGTCGTGCCAGGCTTGCCTTGCCACGGTCAGCGCCGTCAGATCTTGCCCACGACGCCTTCGACGAGGTAGTTCATGCCTTCCAGCACCGGGTCGGTCTGCTTGAGCACGGTGCCCTTGGGGATCACCACCTTGCCGGTGTTGTCCTTGAGTTCACCACCGAAGATGTCGAAGCTGCCGGCCATCATCTTCGCCTTCACCGCGTCGGCGGCCTTGCGCGCCGCCTCGCTGACCATCGGGCCGTAGGCACTGGTCTTGACGAAGCCGTCCTTCAGGCCGCCGCGCACGAAGTTCG
>CAMTUD010000168.1:0-7170 GCA_947084805.1 uncultured beta proteobacterium
GCGGCCAGCGGCGCCGGGCCTGCCGCCCGACCGCCGGCGGCCACGCCGGGCGCACCGGCGCCCTTCGCCGACGTGACCAAGGACGCCAAGCGCAGCGATGGCTACCTGCCGCTGTGGGTCAAGGACGACAAGACCTGGCTCGAGATCCCGGCCGAGCTGCTCGACAAGCCCTTCTTTTTCGGCAGTTCGCTGGCCTCGGGCCTGGGCGAACGTTTTTTCTGGCCCGGACTGATGGGCCGCGAACACGTGGTGGTGCTGCGCCGCCAGGGCAACGCGGTGCAACTGATCGCGCGCAGCTTCCATGCCCGCGCGCCCGAAGGCACACCGCTGGCGCGCGCCGTCGGCGAGAGTTATTCCGACAGCCTGCTGGCGTCGGTGCCGCTGGCGGCCGCGCCGCACGCCGAGCGCAAGTCGCTGCTGGTGGACGCCTACGCGCTGCTGGGCGGCGACATTCCCGGCGCGCAGACGCAGCTGGAAGCCAACTACCGCCTGCCCTACGCGCTGGACCGCGCCAACTCGTCCATCGAACGCGCCCGCACGCAGGCCCAGGGCACCAGCATCACGGTGCGTTCGCACTTCGCGGTGCCCAAGTTGCCGGCGCCGCCGGTGCTGACACCGGGCGCGCCGCCGCCCAACCCGGCCGCGCTGCCCAGCCCGCCCACCGTGGTACCCGACGCGCGCAGCCTGTTCCTCAGCACCACCTACACGCTGGCGCCGCTGCCGGCGGTGCCCGCCAGGCCGCGTGCGGCCGACCAGCGCGTGGGCTACTTCACCACCGCCTACATCGACTTCGGCAACGACGCGAGTGAGGGCCGACGCAAACACATCATCGAACGCTGGCGTCTCGAGAAGAAGGACCCGGCGGCCGAGGTCTCCGAGCCCAAGGAGCCGATCCGCGTGGTGATGGACCGCAACATCCCCGAACAGTGGCGCGCGCCCGTGCAGGCCGGCATCCTCGAGTGGAACAAGGCGTTCGAGGGTGCCGGTATCCGCAACGCCGTGGTCGTGGAACAGCAGGCCGCTGACGCCGACTGGACCTCGCTCGAAGGCACACGCATGCTGGCCGTGCGCTGGTTCGCCATCGACGGCCCGGGCGCCACCGCCGTGGGCCCGAGCCAGAGCGACCCGCGCAGTGGCGAGATCCTGCGCGGCGCGGCCATCATCCCCGAGAACTGGGTGCGCTTCTTCCGCAGCCAGTCGGGCGACACCCAGCCGCCGCTGACCGGCGCCGACGCCGCCGCGCTGCACGCCACGGGCGACTTTGCGCAGCGCCTGCTGAGCTGCAGCTACGCCACCGACGCGCTGGAGGAAGCGCAGTTCGGCTACGAACTGCTCAGCGCGCGCGGCGCCTTCGTGCCCGGCAGCCCCGAGGCCCAGAAATACATCGCCGACAGCCTGAAGGACGTGACGATGCACGAGGTGGGCCACGCGCTCGGCCTGCGCCACAACTTCAAGGCCTCCACCGGCATCAAGCCGGCGCAGCTGCGCGACGCCGCCTTCACCGCCAGCCGGGGCGTGTCGAACTCGGTGATGGACTACAACGCGCTGAACATCCCGCTCGACGGCGAGCCGGTGACGAATTACCACATGGGCGGCCTGGGCGCTTACGACTTCTGGGCCATCGAGTACGGCTACCGCGAGTACCCCGCCGACACGGAAAAGGCCGCGCTGGCCCGCCTGGCGGCGCAGTCCGAAAGCAACACCGCGCTGGCCTACGGCACCGACGAGGACAACCTCGGCGGCATCGACCCGCTGGTCAACCAGCGCGACCTGGGCGACGACCCGCTGGCCTTCGCGCAGCGCCAGATGAAGCTGGCGCGCGAACTGTGGGCCCGCACGCAGAAGCGCGAGCTGGCGGCCGACGACGACATGACGGTCTACCGCCGCAACCTGCAGCGCGGGCTGAACAGCATGGCCGCCGCGGCGCCGATCGCGGGCAAGTACGTGGGCGGCACCTACACCTCACGTTCGCTGGCCGGCGCCGGCAAGCCGCTGATGGTGCCGGTGCCGGCGGCGCAGCAGCGTGCCGCGCTCGACCTGGTGCTGGGCGAGGTGCTGTCCAGCAACAGCTTCCGCTTCGACCCGAAGTTCATGAGCCGCCTGGGCGTCGACCAGCTCGACCGCGTCGGCCCCGGGCGCTTCATGCTCAACACCGACTTCAGCCTGCCCACCGCGGTGCTGGGCATCCAGCGCAACGTGCTCGACGCGATGATGTCCGACGGCCTGGCCGGCCGCCTGGCCGACGCCGAGGACAAGGTCGACGACCCGAAGACCCTGCTCAGCTACGCCGACGTGCAGCAGCGCCTGAGTGCGGCGGTGTGGTCGGAGCTGAAGGCGCCGGCCAAGGGCGGCGTGCGCGAGATCGACAGCCTGCGCCGCAACCTGCAGCGTGAACACCTGCGCCGGCTGGCTGGCGGGGTGCTGCGGCCCTCGTCACCCGCTGCCGCCGACGTGCGCGCGGTGCACCGCCAGGCCGCCGTGGCGCTGGAGGCGCAGCTGAAGACGGCCGTGGCCGCTGGCGGTTGGACGTCGATCGCCCGCGCCCACCTGGCCGACAGCCTGGCCACCGTGAGCGAAGCGCTGAAAGCACCGCTGAGCAAACAGGGCGTCTGAGAGCGGCCGCGGGGGCCGCCGCCGTCAGGACCCTGCAGGGCATGCGTCGATAGACTCGGCGCGTGCCCATTTTTTTTGCAGCGCGGGCCGTGCACCTGCCGCGCGCCCTTCAACCTCCCCGAACCCCAGAAGCATGCGACTGACCCACAAGATCTGCATCGTCACCGGCGCCGCCCAAGGCATCGGCGCCGCCACCTGCAAGCGGTTTGCCGACGAGGGCGCCATCGTCATCGGCTGCGACCGCCGCGCCGAGCTCGTCAGCGACGCCTACGAACGCCACGAGGTCGACGTCACCGACCGCGTGGCCGTGGACATGATGGTGGCCAACGTGCTGGCCAGACACGGCCGCATCGACGTGCTCGTGAACAACGCCGGCATCACCAAGGACGCACGGCTGGTGAAGATGACGCTGCAGCAGTTCGACGCCGTGATCGACGTCAACCTGCGCGGCGTCTTCCACTGCGCGCAGGCCGTGGCGCAGACCATGATCGACCAGGGCGCGGGCGTGATCCTCAATGCGAGCAGCGTGGTCGGCATCTACGGCAACTTCGGCCAGACCAACTACGCGGCGGCCAAGTTCGGCGTCATCGGCTTCACCAAGACCTGGAGCCGCGAACTCGGCCCCAAGGGCGTGCGCGTCAACGCGGTGGCGCCGGGTTTTGTCGACACCCCCATCCTCAGCACCATCCCCGAGAAGGTGCTGCAGCAGATGAAGGACCAGGTGCCCCTGGGCCGGCTGGCGCGGCCGGAAGAGATCGCCAGCGTGTATGCGTTTCTGGCCAGTGACGACGCCAGCTACATCAACGGTGCGGTGATCGAGGTCTCCGGCGGCATGACCGTCTGACGCTGCCCCCAGGCTCGTCGCTGCGCGCCTTCGCCACCCCCCAGGGGGGCCTTGGCAGCGGCCCGGCAGGGCCGGTTCCGCGCCAAGCCTTGATCGGTGAGCACCGGCACGAAGGGCGGGCACCGTCCCGGCGACAATCCGGGCGATGTATGCACTGTTCGATGACGCAGGGAAGTTCCACGCCGGCCGCCTGATGTCCGAGGCCGAGACCTCGCTGCAGGTCGAGCTCGACTCGGGCAAGCGCGTGAAGGTCAAGACGGCCAACGTGATGCTGCGCTTCGACAAGCCCGCGCCCGCGGCGCTGCTGGCGGGCGCGCAGGCCGCCGCTGGCGAGGTCGAACTCGACCTGGCCTGGGAATTTGCGCCCGAGGGCGACTTCCACTTCGCCGACCTGGCACGCGAGTACTTCAGCGCCGGCGCCGGCCCCGAACAGCAGGCGGCGATGCTGCTGCGCCTGTTCGACGCGCCGCACTACTTCCGCCGCCTCGGCAAGGGCCTGTTTCGCAAGGCGCCGGAAGAGATCGTCAAGGCGGCGCTGCTGGCCATCGAACGCAAGAAGCAGATCGCCGCCCAGATCGACACCTGGGCCGCCGAACTGGCCGCCGGCAGCTGCCCCGCACCGGTGCGCGAGCAGCTCTACCGCATCCTCTTCAAGCCCGACAAGAACGGCCCCGAGTACAAGGCCGTGGTGCAGGCCGCCAAGGCCGCGCAACGCGCGCCGCTGGACCTGCTGACGGCCGCCGGCGCCATCGCCAGCCCCTACCAGTTCCACTGGCAGCGATTCCTCTTCGACCAGTTCCCCAAGGGTTATGCCTTCGGCCCCGGCCTGGCCGTGCCGCCGATCAAGGACGAACTGCCGCTGGCCACGGCGCAGGCCTTCTCGATCGACGATTCGCACACCACCGAGATCGACGACGCGCTGTCGGTGCAGGGCCTGGGCACGGGCACGGTGGTCTTCGGCGTGCACATCGCCGCACCCGGCCTGGCCATCACACCCGATTCAGCGCTGGACAAGGTGGCGCGCGAGCGCCTGTCCACCGTCTACATGCCGGGCTGGAAGATCACCATGCTGCCCGACGCCGTGGTGCAGGCCTACACACTGAGCGCCGGCCGCGACTGCCCGGCCGTCAGCCTGTACGTGACGCTGGACGAGGCGACGCTGGAAATCCAGTCCAGCGAAACGAAGCTGGAACGTGTGCCCATCGCCGCCAACCTGCGCCACGACAAGCTCGACGCCGTGATCACCGAGGCCACGCTCACCGGCCAGGCGCCGGCCGACTACGGCTTTGCGCCCGAACTGGCCTTCGCCTTCCGCCTGGCGAACGCGTTGAAGGCGCGGCGCGAGGTGGTGCGCGGCAAACCCGAGAACTTCAACCGGCCCGACTACAACTTCCGCCTCGCCGCCCCCGGCGTGGCCACCGAGGACGGCGAAGTCGCCAAGCTGGCCGACGAACCGCAGGGCGCCGAGACAGTGCACATCAGCACACGCCAGCGCGGTGCGCCGCTGGACCTGATCGTCGCCGAGGCCATGATCCTGGCCAACAGCACCTGGGGCGGCTGGCTGGCCGAACACGGCGTGCCCGGCATCTACCGCAGCCAGGCCAGCCTGGCGCCCGGCGTGAAGGTGCGCATGGGCACCAAGCCCGCGCCGCACGCCGGCATGGGCGTGGCGCAGTACGCCTGGAGCACGAGCCCGCTGCGGCGTTACGTCGACCTGGCCAACCAGTGGCAGATCATTGCCTGCGCCCGCCACGGCCGCACCGCGGCGCTGGCCGCGCCCTTCAAGCCCAAGGACGCGGCGCTGTTTTCGGTGATCTCGGGCTTCGACGCTGCGTACACCGCTTACAACGGGTTCCAGCAAGGCATCGAGCGCTACTGGACACTGCGCTACGTGGAACAACAGGGTCTGACCGAGATCGAAGCCGCCGTCATGAAGGACGGCCTGGTGCGCGCCGAGACGCTGCCGCTGGTCTTCCGCGTGCCCGGCACCGAGAGCCTGCCGCGGGGCGCCCGCGTGCGGGTGCGTGTGGCCGGCATCGACCTGCTGACGCTGGACCTGCACGCCACGCTGGCCGCGCGCCTGGACGCGCCGCCGCTGGCGGTGGAGGAAGAAGCCACCGACGACGACACCGAAGCCGTGGGCGCGCTGCAGATCGCACTGACGCTGGACGACACCGGCGAGGCCACGCCCCCCGCGCCCGAGCGGGGCGAAGACGCCCCCGCCTGACCATGATGCAGCCCCCACGCTCGCTGCGCTCCCTGCCCCCCGAGGGGGCGCCTCAGTGCCTTGGGGCGGCCCGGCGGCACTGAGCACGATGGCCTGGCGCGACCTCTCCACGCTGCAATGGGCGCTGCTCTTCTCGGGCGCCTTGCACGGCGCGCTGCTCACGGTGCGCTTCGTCGACCCCGAGGCGCTGAACCGCGCCTTCCGCGACACGCCGCTGGAAGTCATCCTCGTCAACGCGCGCAGCAAGGAAGCGCCGACGCAGGCCCAGGCCATCGCGCAGGCCAACCTGGCCGGTGGCGGCGAGGCCGACAAGGGCCGCGCGACGTCGCCGCTGCCTTCGGCGGCGACGATGGAGCTCGGCGACGCCGCCGACGACTCGCGGCGCCGCATCGACCGCCTGCAACAGGAACAGCAGCAGTTGCTGGCGCAGATCCGGCGTGAGGTGGCGGCGCTGCCGCCGCCCGACCCGCAGCGCGAGAAGGGCACGCCCACCGAACGCGACCAGGAAGAGCGCCGCCGCCAGCTGCTGCGCCTGCTGGCCGAGATCGAAAAACGCGTCAACGACGAAAACGCGCGGCCGAAGAAGCGTTACATCAGCCCGGCCACGCGCGAGGAGGTCTACGCGATCTACTACGACGGCCTGCGCCGGCGCATCGAGGAACGCGGCACCCGCGACTTCCCCGAGTTCAACGGCCGCAAGCTGTATGGCGAACTGACGATGAACGTCACCGTCGACGCCAACGGGCGTGTGGTCGAGGCCGAGATCGTGCGGCCGTCGAAGTCGCGCCGGCTCGACCAGCAGGCGCTGGCCATCGTGCTGGCGGCCGCGCCCTTCGGCCCTTTCACCGTGGCCATGCGCGGCCAGGCCGACCAGATCGTCGTCACCTCGCGCTTCCGCTTCACGCGCGAAGACGGCCTGGAAACCACGCTGAGCGGCCGTTGACGCCACCACCTTCCCCATGAACGCCAGCGCCCCCACAACCGCCCCCACCCCCGCCCCCGACCGCTACGCCGTGCTCGGCAACCCCGTGGCGCACAGCCGCAGCCCGGCCATCCACGCCGCCTTTGCACGCCAGACGGGGCAGGCACTGGTCTACGAACGGGTGCTGGCGCCGCTGGACGGTTTCGAGGCCGCCCTGCGCGCCTTCGCCGCGGCGGGCGGCCGGGGCTGCAACGTCACCGTGCCCTTCAAGTTCGAGGCCTTTGCGCTGGCGCCACGGCGCAGCGAACGCGCGGTGCTCGCCGGTGCGGCCAACACACTGCGTTTCGACGCCGACGGCTGGCTGGCCGACAACACCGACGGCGTGGGCCTGGTGCGCGACATCGAAGCCAACGCCGGCGTGGCGCTGGCGGGCCGGCGGGTGTTGCTGATCGGTGCCGGCGGTGCCGCCGCCGGCGTGCTGGGCCCGCTGCTGGCGGCGCGGCCGGCCGAGGTGGTGGTGGCCAACCGCACGCCGGCCAAGGCGCAGGCGCTCGTCGACAGCCA
>CAMTUD010000169.1:0-9543 GCA_947084805.1 uncultured beta proteobacterium
CCCCCCCCCCCCCCCCCCCCCCCCCCCCCCCCCCCCCCCCCCCCCCCCCCCTTTTTCAAGCAGACGCCGGAATCCGCGATGATAACAAGTGTGACTGGAGTTCAGACGTGTGCTCTTCCGATCTGGCCGCAGCCCGGCGCGCTGGCGCCGCTGCCGGAGGCGCTGCGCTCGGTCGTCGCCGGAGGCAGCCACGTGCTGGCGGTGCTGGCCGACGGCAGTGTGCTGAGCTGGGGTGCCAACGGCGCGGGTCAACTCGGCATCGCTTCCAGCGAACTGCGGCGGACCGAACCGGTGCAGGTACCGGGCCTGAACCTGAACTGAGGACGGCCGCCCGATCCAGGCCGTGCGCGGCTGCGGCGCTGCCGGCCCGCTGCACGGCCCCCCCGGGCTGGCGGACGCAGCGCGCCCGGCCGGCCTTACATCATCTCGCCCAGGCGGTGGTAGTGGCCCGAGCGGTAGAGCAGCGGTGCCTGCGCGTTTTCACTGAAGGCGAGCACGCGGCCGATGTAGAGCCGGTGGTCGCCGGCGTCATGGCGGGAATCGAAGGCGCATTCGAACACCGCCGCGGCGTCCTTCAGCACGGGCGCGCCGTGGGCGCCCAGCGCCCACTCACCTTCCGAGAAGCGGTGCGCGTGCGCGCTGGCGAAGCGGCGCGACAGGGCGATCTGCGCCTCGGTGAGCACGTTCACGGCAAAACGCGGTGCGGCCTCGAACGCGGTGAAGTTGGGGCTTTCGCGCCGCAGCGACCACAGCACCAGCGGCGGCTCGAGCGAGACCGAGTTGAAGGAGTTCACCGTCAGCCCGACATAGGCGCCGGCCTCGTCGACGCAGCTGACGATGGTGATGCCGGTGGTGAACCTGCCTAAAGCGGTGCGCAGCCGCCGCGCGTCCATCAGTGGCCCGCGCCCGGGCCCGGCGCGGCAGGTGCTGCGGCGTTGCCCGACACGAGGCCCCAGCGCGCCAGCGCCGCGTCATCGGCCACGCGGGCGTCGACCCAGCGGGCACCTTCGGCCGTGGTTTCCTTCTTCCAGAAGGGCGCCTGCGTCTTCAGGTAGTCCATCAGGAATTCGCAGGCCAAGAAGGCCTGGCCGCGGTGCGCCGAACTGACGGCCACGAGCACGATCTGCTCGCCCGGCAGCAGCGGGCCGACACGGTGCACGACACGCGCAGCGCGGATGTCGAAGCGGGCTTCAGCCTCGTCGATCATGGACTCGATGGCCTTTTCGGTCATGCCGGGGTAGTGCTCGAGTTCCATCGCCGCAACCTCGCCGGCGCCACCGCCGTTGCGGTCGCGCACGGTGCCGACGAAGCTGGCCACGGCGCCCACCGCCGGGTCGCCGGCACGCAAGGCGGCGACTTCGGCGCCGAGGTCGAAGTCTTCGTTCTGGATACGGACGCGGGTCGGCATGGTGCGATGCTGCCTCAACCGCCGGTGACAGGGGGAAAGAAGGCCACTTCGGCCCCTTCGGGCACCGGGGTGGCGTCGTCGCTCATGGCCTGGTTGACGGCGCCGCGCAGCGCACGGCCCCGTGCCAGCGCCTCGGCGTGGCGCGGGCTGCTGGCGATGAGCTGGTCACGCAGCGCGCCCAGCGTGCTGCCGGCCGGCAGTTCGACACTTTCCTGCGCGCCCAGCACCTCACGCAAGGAGGCGAAATAGCGGACCTGGATCCTTGTCATCGTTTTCACCGGGACACCAGCGCCGACAGCGGCAGGAATCGCACCGGATCACCACGCGCGATGGCCTGGCCGGGCGGGTTGTCGAGCAGGCCGTCGGCCCACACGGCCGAGGTCAGCACGCCCGAACTCTGGTTCGGGAACAGGTCGAGGCCCGCTTCGGCGTTCAGCCGCACGCGAAGGAACTCGCGCCGCTTGTCGGGGCGTGGCCAGTCGAAATGTGCGCGCATCGGCAGCGGCGCCGGCAGCCCTGCCGGCATGCCCTGCATCGCACGCAGCACCGTGCTCACCGTCAGCAGGTAGGTGACGTAGGACGACACCGGGTTGCCCGGCAGCCCGATGAGCAAGGCCGCGCTGCCGTCGGGACGGCGGATGCGGCCCAGCGCCAGCGGCTTGCCGGGCTTGATGGCGATCTGCCAGTTCTCGATCGACCCCTCGGCCTCGGCCGCGGGCTTGAGGTGGTCTTCCTCGCCCACCGAGACGCCGCCACTGGTGATGATGAGGTCGTTGTGCAGCGCTGCCTCGCGCAGCGCAGCGCGCGTGGCTTGCAGCGTGTCGCCGACGATGCCCAGGTCCTGCACGGCGCAGCCGCCGGCCTGCAGCAGCGCACGCAGCGTGTAGCGGTTGCTGTTGTAGATGGCGCCGGGGCGCAGCACCTCGCCGGGCATCTGCAGTTCGTCGCCGGTGGAAAAGAGCGCGGCGCGCGGCCGGCGCAGCACCGGCAACAGCCCGGCCCCGACGCTGGCGGCCAGGCCCAGGGCCTGCGGCGTGAGGCGTTCACCGCGGTGCAGCACCGCGCTGCCGTGTTGCACGTCTTCACCGCGGCGACGTATCCACTGGCCCGGCGTCGGCACGGTGTTGACCTTGACGGCACCGAAGCCTTCGCCGGCCACGGCCTCGCACTGCTCCTGCATCACCACGGCATCGGCGCCCGCGGGCACCTGGCCGCCGGTGAAGATGCGCGCCGCGGTGCCGGGTTGCAGTGCGCGGCCGACATGGCCGGCCGGGATACGCTGCGCCACCGGCAGCACCCCGCCGGCAGCCGGCAGGTCGGCGCAGCGCAGCGCATAGCCGTCCATCGAGGTGTTGTCGGCGGGCGGCACGTCCAGCGCCGACAGCACGTCGGCGGCGAGCACGCGGCCCAGCGCGTCGAAGGTGGAGACGGGCTCGGCTTCGGTGATGGCGTGGGCTGCGGCGGCGGCCGTCAGGCGGGCCAGCGCGTCGTCCAGGCTGAGCAGCGGGCGCGGCGCGTTCATGCGTCGTGGCAGTGCGTTTCGATGAGGCCCTTGACCACCGCCACGTCGGGCGCGACGACGACAAAACGCTTGGGCAGCGCTTCGATGTCGCGCAGCGCGGGCGGCGGCTCGGGCTTGAAGCCCAGCGCCTCTTCGATGGTGTCCGCGAACTTGGCCGGCAGCGCCGTTTCCAGCACCAGCATCGGCACACCGGGCCGCAGGTGTTCACGCGCCACCTTCAGGCCGTCGGCGGTGTGGGTGTCGACCAGCGTGCGGCTCAACTCCCAGGTACGGCGGATGGTGGCCAGGCGGTCGGCATGCGTGCTCTTGCCGCTGACGAAGCCGTAGCCGGGAATGCGCGCGAATTCCTCGGGCGTGAGCGTGAACCCGCCGTCGCGCACCAGCGCGGCGCCGAACAGTTCCTTCGTGCGTGCGCCGTCGCGGCCGAGCAGGTCGAACACGAAGCGCTCGAAGTTGCTGGCCTTGCTGATGTCCATCGACGGGCTCGAGGTCTCGTGCGTCTCCGCGGTGGCGCGCGGGCGATAAGTTCCCGTGCGGAAGAACTCGTCGAGCACGTCGTTTTCGTTGGTGGCCGCCACCAGCTGAACGATCGGCAGGCCCATCATGCGTGCCACGTGGCCGGCGCAGATGTTGCCGAAGTTGCCGGACGGCACGGTGAAGCTCACGCGTTCGTCGTTGGTCCTGGTCGCCTGGAAGTAGCCGGCGAAGTAATAGACAACCTGCGCCAGCAGACGCGCCCAGTTGATGCTGTTCACGGTGCCGATGCGGTAGCGGCGCTTGAACTCGAGGTCGTTGCTGACGGCCTTGACGATGTCCTGGCAGTCGTCGAAGACACCCTCGACGGCGATGTTGTGGATGTTGGCGTCCTTCAGGCTGAACATCTGCGCCTGCTGAAAGGGGCTCATGCGGCCGCGCGGGCTGAGCATGAAGACACGCACGCCGTGTTTGCCGCGCATCGCGTATTCGGCCGCGCTGCCGGTGTCGCCGCTGGTGGCGCCCAGGATGTTCAGCGCCTCGCCGCGGCGGCCCAGTTCGTATTCGAACAGGTTGCCCAGCAGCTGCATCGCCATGTCCTTGAAGGCCAGCGTCGGGCCGTTGGACAAGGCCTGGAGGTACAGGCCTTCTTCGAGCGGCTTCAGCGGTGTGATCTGCGGCGTGCCGAACACCGCTTCGGTATAGGTGTCCTGGCACAGGCGCTGCAGGTCGGCGGCGGGGATGTCGGCGATGTAGAGGCTGAGGATCTCGAAGGCCAGATCGGCATAAGCCAGCCCGCGCCAACGCTGCAGGGTGGCCGCATCGACCTTCGGGTAATGCGTCGGCAGGTAGAGCCCCCCATCGGGTGCCAGGCCTTCGAGCAGGATGTCGGAAAAGCCGCGCTCGGTGCGGTCGCCACGCGTACTGATGTACTTCATGGGCGGCTCAATTCAACTCTTCCTTGCGGATCTTGACGATCGGCGCCAGCACTGTCGGCAGCGCCTGCATCTGCGCCAGCGCGGCCGTCATGCGGCCTTCCACGGTGTCGTGGGTCAGGATGATGAGATCGGTCTGCTTCTCGCCTTCGGCGCTCTCGCGCTGCAGCACGGCGTCGATGCTGATGTCGTTTTCGGCCAGGATGCCGGTGATACGCGCCAGCACGCCGGCCTTGTCGGCGACCACCAGGCGCAGGTAGAAGGCCGTGACCACGGCGGCGATGGGCAGGATGGGCGTGTCGTGCAGTTCACCGGGCTGGAAGGCCAGGTGCGGCACACGCTGCTCGGGGTCGGCGGTGTGCAGGCGGGTGATGTCGACGAGGTCGGCGATCACGGCGCTGGCCGTGGGTTCGCTGCCGGCGCCCTTGCCGTAGTAGAGCGTGGGGCCGACGGCGTCGCCCTGCACCACCACCGCGTTCATCGCACCCTCGACGTTGGCGATCAGGCGCGTGGCCGGGATCAGCGTCGGGTGCACACGCAGTTCGATACCTCCGGCCGGGTATTCGCCAAGGCCAGCGACCGACTTCAGGTCGTCGCGGCGGCGCGTGATGCCCAGCAGCTTGATGCGGTAGCCCAGCTGCTCGGCGTAGCGGATGTCGGCCGCCTGCAGGCCGGTGATGCCTTCCACGTAGGCCTTGTGAAACTGCACCGGCACGCCGAAGGCGATGGCGCTCATGATCGTCGCCTTGTGCGCGGCGTCGACGCCTTCGATGTCGAAGGTGGGGTCGGCCTCGGCGTAACCCAGCGCTTGCGCTTCCTTCAGCACGACGCCGAAATCCAGCCCCTTGCTGCGCATTTCGGACAGGATGAAGTTGGTGGTGCCGTTGATGATGCCGGCCACCCATTCGATGCGGTTGGCCGTCAGGCCCTCGCGCAGCGCCTTGATGATCGGGATGCCGCCGGCCACCGCGGCCTCGAAGGCCACGATCACGCCCTTGGCGCGCGCGGCGGCGAAGATCTCGCTGCCGTGCACCGCCAGCAGCGCCTTGTTGGCGGTGACGACATGCTTGCCGGCGGCAATCGCCTCCAGCACCAGCGCCTTGGCGATGCCGGTGCCGCCGATGAGCTCGATGACGATGTCGATCTGCGGGTTCGCGATGACGGCGCGCGCGTCGGCCACCACCTGCACGCCCTCGCCCACGACGGCGCGCGCGCGCTCGGTGTCGAGGTCGGCGACCATCGTGATCTCGATGCCGCGGCCGGCGCGGCGGCGGATCTCTTCCTGGTTGCGGCGCAGCACCTTGAAGGTGCCGCTGCCGACGGTACCGATGCCCAGCAGGCCGACTTGGATGGGATTGGCTGCGACATCACGTCGCTGCGCGACATGAGTCTGCGCCGAAACACTGTGTGTTTTCATGCGGAGTGGCGCTTGCGGTAGTTGGCGAGGAAACGGCCGATGCGGCCGATGGCTTCGGTGAGGTCGTCCGAATTGGGCAGGAAGACGATGCGGAAGTGGTCGTGCTCGGGCCAGTTGAAACCCGTGCCCTGCACGATCAGCACCTTCTCCTCGGCCAGCAGTTCGTAGGCGAACTGCTGGTCGTTGCTGATCGGGTACATCTTCGGGTCGAGGCGCGGGAACATGTACAGCGCGGCCTGCGGCTTGACGACGCTGACACCGGGAATCTGGCTCAGCAGGTCGTAGGCCAGGTCGCGCTGGCGGCACAGCCGGCCGCTGGGCGCCACCAGGTCCTTGATGCTCTGGTAGCCGCCGAGCGCGGTCTGGATGGCCAGCTGCCCCGGCGTGTTGGCGCACAGCCGCATGCTGGCCAGCATGTTCAGGCCCTCGATGTAGTCCTTCGCGCGCTTCTTGCCGCCCGAGACGACCATCCAGCCCGCGCGGTAGCCGCAGCTGCGGTAGTTCTTGGACAGGCCGTTGTAGGTGACGAAGAGCACGTCGTCGGCCAGGCTCGCGATGCTGGTGTGTTCGTTGCCGTCGTACAGCGTCTTGTCGTAGATCTCGTCGGCGAAGACGATGAGGTCGTTCGTGCGTGCGATCTCGACGATGTCCTTCAGCACCGCCACCGGATACAGCGCGCCGGTGGGGTTGTTCGGGTTGATGACGACGATGGCCTTGGTGCGCGGCGTCACCTTGGCGCGGATGTCGGCCAGGTCGGGCATCCAGCCCGAGCCCTCGTCGCAACGGTAATGCACCGGCGTGCCGCCCGACAGCGACACCACCGCGGTGTGCAGCGGGTAGTCGGGCGAGGGGATCAGCACCTCGTCGCCGGCGTCGAGCAGCGCGTTCATGCTCATCGCGATCAGTTCGCTCGCGCCGTTGCCCAGGTAGACGTCGTCGACCGTCACGCCGCCGACGTTTTTCTCCTGTGTGTAGTGCACCACCGCCTTGCGCGGCGCGAACAGGCCCTTGCTGTCGGTGTAGCCGGCGGCGTGCGGCAGGTTGCGGATCATGTCCTGCACGATCTCGTCGGGCGGCATGAGCCCGAACGCGGCCACGTTGCCGATGTTCAGCTTGATGATCTTGTGGCCCTCGTCCTCCATCTGCCGCGCCTTGTCGAGCACGGGGCCGCGGATGTCATAGCCGACGTTGGCGAGCTTGGCGGATTTGGCGATCGGTTTCAAGGCGCGGGCCTTCGCAGGGAGGGTGGGCTGGAGCAACCTAGAATTATCCACGCATGAAGTTCCAGCCCGACACGACAGACGGCGTCAACGCCATCACACGCCAGGAACCCGGCCGCGTCTGGGTGGGCAGCACCCTCTTCCAGCACAGCGTGCTGGTGCCCTGGCACGGCGACGTGCTGCCCTGGGCGGCGGCGACGCCGGAGGAACTCACACCCGGGCACTTCGAGCGCATCGCCGCGATGCAGCCCGAACTGGTGATCTTCGGCAGCGGCGCGCGCCTGCGCTTCGTCGCGCCGGCGCTGCTGCAGTCGCTGATGGCGCTGCGCATCGGGGTCGAGACCATGGACACGCCGGCCGCCTGCCGCACCTACAACGTGCTCGTCAGCGAACACCGCCGCGTGCTCGCCGCACTGCTGCTGGCACCTTCCCCCTGAAGCCGGGGTCGCCGGAGACTTTATAATTCGCGATTGAGCCGGCTGGGCTGGAGGGCCGGCAACCTTCTGCAGTGCGAGAACACTACCTATGACGCCTGTCGTAAACAAGTCCCTACCGGAATTCGAAGCCCTGGCCACGGGCGGCGTGAAGTTCACGCCCCAATCGCATCTCGGCAAGGCGGTGGTGCTGTACTTCTACCCGAAGGACAACACCCCTGGTTGCACCACCGAGGCGATGCAGTTCCGTGACCAGCACAAGGACTTCATCAAGGCCGGCGCCGTGGTCTTCGGCGTGTCGCGCGACAACATGGTCAGCCACGAGAAGTTCAAGACCAACCTCGAGCTGCCCTTCGAGCTCATCGCCGACACGGAAGAAAAGCTCTGCCACATGTTCGGCGTGGTCAAGAACAAGATCATGTACGGCAAGAAGGTCAAGGGCATCGAACGCAGCACCTTCCTGATCGACGCCGAAGGCGTGATGCGCGCCGAGTGGCGTGGCATCAAGGTCGCCGGGCACGTGGACGACGTGCTCAAGGCGGTGAAGGCGCTGAAGAAGGCCGCTTGATCCCCCGAACTTCCCTTCCTGGACTGCGGGGCCTGCGCCCCGCAGCCGCGGTTCCCGGATATCCAGCCGCACAGCTGCCTGTGCGGCTTTTTTCTTTTTCTCCCACTCCGGTCTGACGCCCATGCCCCTGCCCAAGCCGCCCGCGAAAAAAGGTGACCTGCTGCGTAGCGCCGACTACGAGGCGCAGGCCGCGCCCCGTGCCGAAAAGCGCTCGCTGAAAACCCGCGCTGCCGAGGCCCCGGCCCAGGCCGCGCTGGAACTGCACGACGGCGGCCCCGCGCTCGCCGCACGGCCCGCCGTCAAGCCTGCCGCCCCGGCCCCGGCCGCGTACGCCCCCCTGGGCCGTGCCGGGCGTGCACCGGCGCCCACGCCGCGCGTGCGCAAGCCGCGTGGCAGCGGCCCGGCCAAGCTCTTCGTGCTCGACACCAACGTGCTGATGCACGATCCGATGTCGCTCTTCCGCTTCGAGGAGCACGACGTCTTCCTGCCGATGATCACGCTGGAGGAACTGGACGGCCACAAGAAGGGCATGAGCGAAGTCGCGCGCAGCGTGCGCCAGGTCAGCCGCGAGCTCGATGCGCTGGCCAGCCTGGCCGGCAAGGAGAAGCTCGACGCCCACGCCGGCATCGAACTGGCCGGCACCGGCCACCGCGAGGCCGGCGGCAAGCTCTACTTCCAGACCACCTTCCTCGACTTCAAGCTGCCGCCCGGCCTGCCCCAGGGCAAGGCCGACAACCAGATCCTGGGCGTGGTGCAGAGCCTGCGCGAACAGCAACCCGGGCGCGACATCGTGCTGGTGTCCAAGGACATCAACATGCGCGTCAAGGCGCGCGCCCTGGGCCTGCCGGCCGAGGACTACTACAACGACAAGACGCTGGAAGACGGCGACCTGCTCTACACCGGCGTGCTGCAACTGCCGGCCGACTTCTGGGACCGCCATGGCAAGACCATGGAAAGCTGGCAGCAGGGCGGCAACACCTTCTACCGCATCAGCGGGCCGCTGGTGCCGGCGCTGATGATCAACCAGTTCGTCTACCTCGAAGTGCCGGGCGCCGCGGCGCTTTACGCACGCGTGACCGAGATCACCGGCAAGACCGCGGTCCTCAAGACATTGCGCGACTACACCCACAGCAAGAACGCCGTGTGGGGCGTGACGGCACGCAACCGCGAACAGAACTTTGCACTCAACCTGCTGATGGACCCGGAGTGCGACTTCATCACCCTCACCGGCACCGCCGGCACCGGCAAGACGCTGATGACGCTGGCGGCCGGCCTTTCCCAGGTGCTGGACGACCGCCGCTACAGCGAGATCATCGTCACCCGCGTCACGGTGCCGGTGGGTGACGACATCGGCTTTCTGCCCGGCAACGAGGAAGAGAAGATGGGCCCCTGGATGGGCGCGCTCGACGACAACCTCGAAGTGCTGGCGCGCACCGACGCCAGCGCGGGCGAATGGGGCCGCGCGGCCACCAACGACCTGGTGCGCAGCAAGATCAAGATCAAGAGCCTGAACTTCATGCGCGGACGCACCTTCCTCAACAAGTTCGTGCTCATCGACGAGGCGC
>CAMTUD010000170.1:0-6347 GCA_947084805.1 uncultured beta proteobacterium
CTGACTTGCCGCATCCTGTTTGAACGCAGTGAGCGCAGCGAACGAAGTGAGTTATGCGGCACCCCCTCGAGGCGAGCAGCGCAGGGGAGTCGGCCTGCAAGGCCGACCGCCACAGTCGGCGACGCCGCCGGGTGCCGCCTGCCGCGACACGCCACTGAACACGCGCTGACACGGACCAACGTCCGCAACGGGCCGCAAGCCGCCGTCCGCCTCAACCCGCCCGCCCGAGCCGCGCAGGTCATGCCGCAACGGCCACGATGCCCGCCGGGGTCAGACGCAGCACACGGTCGGCGCGTGCCGCGGCGGCGACGGAATGTGTCACCAGCAGGCAGGCCGAGCCGGTCTCGTGTACCTCGGCGCGCAGCACGTCGAGCACACGTTCGGCGGTGTCGGGGTCGAGGTTGCCCGTGGGCTCGTCGGCCAGGATCAGCCCCGGCGCGTGCACCACGGCGCGCGCGATGGCCACACGCTGCAACTGCCCGCCCGAAAGCTGCGCCGGCATGCGTTCGCTCAGCTCACGCAGGCCGACCGCAGCCAACACGGCATGCACGCGGGCTTCGTCGTGGCGGCCGAGCAGCCGCAAGGGGAGGCTGACGTTTTCAGCCACCGTCAGGTGCGGCAGCACGTGGAAGGCCTGGAACACGAAGCCGAGCTGGGCACGGCGCAGGCGTGCGCAGCCATCGTCGTCGAGTGAACCGAGCTCGGTGCCGGCGATCTCGACGCGGCCGGTATCGGCACGGTCCAGGCCGGCGATGCAGTTCAGCAGCGTGCTCTTGCCCACGCCCGACTCGCCCAGCAGGGCCACGAATTCACCGCGTTGCAGGTGCAGGCTGACGTCGTGAAAAACGGGCGTGTCGCCGAAGCGTTTGCCCAGGGATTTGAGGTACAGCATGGAAGCACCCGATGATGCCCGACAACGTGAAACCGGGTCGGGGCTGCGTGCTATCGTGAACCGGGCCTTGCAAGGAGGGGCTGCACACCATGGCATACGAAATCGATCTGGCTGGCCGCGTGGCCTTCATCACGGGTGCGTCCAGCGGGCTGGGCGCGCAATTCGCCAAGACCCTGGCCGCGGCGGGCGCCGGGGTGGTGCTCGCCGCACGTCGCGTCGAGAGATTGAAGGCGCTGCGCGCCGAGATCGAGGCCGAAGGCGGCGACGCGCATGTCGTGGGCCTGGACGTCACCGACCCCGTGAGCATCCGCGCCGCCGTGGCGCATGCCGAAACCGAGATGGGCGCCATCGACATCCTGGTCAACAACTCGGGTGTCGGCACGACGCAGAGACTGACCGAGGTCACGCCCGCCGATTACGACCACATGATGGGCGTGAACACGCGCGGCGCCTTCTTCGTGGCGCAGGAAGTGGCCAAGCGCATGATCGCGCGCAGCAAGGGCGAGGCGCCCGGCACCTTCACCGGGGGGCGCATCGTCAACGTGGCGTCGATGGCCGGGCTGCGTGTCTACCCGCAGATCGGCGTCTACTGCATGAGCAAGGCGGCCGTGGTGCACATGACCCGCGCGATGGCGCTGGAGTGGGGCCACTACGGCATCAACGTCAACGCGCTGTGCCCGGGCTACATCGACACCGAGATCAACCACCATGTCTGGCAGACCGAGGCCGGCAAGAAGATGATCCAGGCCATGCCGCGCAAGCGTGTCGGCCAGCCCGCCGACCTCGACGCGGTGCTGATGCTCCTGTGCGCCAACCAGAGCCACTTCATCAACGGCGCCGTGATCAGCGCCGACGATGGCCAGGCCTTGTAAGGCGGGCTCCGATCTTGCGGCACTTCACCCCGCTGGAAGCACGCGTGCTGGGCGTGCTGATCGAAAAGCAGGCCACCGTTCCTGATACCTACCCGCTGAGCCTGAACTCGCTGGTCGCGGGATGCAACCAGAAGACGGCGCGCCAACCCGTCATCGAGGCCACAGAAGCCGAGGTGCTCACCGCCATCGACGGCCTCAAGGGCCTGAGCCTGGTCTTCGAAGGCAGCAGCAGCCGCGTCGTCAAGTTCGAGCACAACACCGCGCGTACGTTGCACCTGCCTTCGCAGGCCGTGGCGCTGCTGGCCGTGCTGATGCTGCGCGGCCCACAGACGTCCGCCGAGCTGCGGCTGAACAGCGAACGCCTGCACCGCTTCGCCGACATCTCGTCGGTGGAAGGTTTCCTCGACGAGCTGGCGGCGAAGGCCGAGCCGATGGTCGTCAAGCTGCACCGCGCGCCAGGGGAACGCGAAGCCCGCTGGGCCCAGCTGCTGTGCGGTGAAGTGGCGCAGCCCGCGGCCCGCGCCGGCGGCCACGACGATGGCGCCGGCAGCAGCGTGAGTGCCGGCGAGCTCAGCGCGCTGCGCAACGAGCAGACGCGGCTGGCCGCCGAGGTGGCCGAACTGAAGGCCCTGGTGCAGCGCCTGGCGCGCGAGCTCGGCGTCGAGTAGGTCGGCGGTGCGTTTCGAGCTGCCGGCCGAGAAGAAGCTCGTGCACGAGATGGTCGTGCCGCTACGCTGGGGCGACATGGACACGCTGGGCCACATCAACAACACGCTGTACTTCCGCTACATGGAAATCGTGCGCCTGGACTGGATCTTCAAGGTCGGCGGCCGCACCGACCCGGCCGGCCACGGCCTGCTCATCGTCAACGCCTTCTGCAACTTCCTGCGCCAGCTCGACTTTCCCGGCGAACTGCGCGTCACGATGTTCGTCGCCAACCCGGGGCGCAGCAGCTTCGAGACCTACCACACGCTGGAACGCACCGACACGCCGGGTGTCGTGTGTGCGGAAGGTGGTGCCCGCATCGTGTGGGCCGACTACCCGGCGAAGAAATCCGTACCGCTGCCCGACTGGTTGCGCGCCCACCTCGTCTGACGCGCCGCGGCGTTTACGGCACCGGGCTGTAGGGCCCGCCCTTTTCGAGCGCGCGCTGGTAAGCGGGCCGGGCGTGGATGCGGGCCAGCCAGTCGGTCAGCTTCGGGCAATGGCTGCCCAGCCCGCCCGTGGCGGCCAGTGCCTCGGCGGGGTAGCTCATCTGCACGTCGGCGGCGCTGAACTCGGCACCCGCGAACCAGGGCTGCTTTCCCAGTTCGGCTTCGATGAAGGCCAGCTGCCGCTTGATGTTGGGCGCGATGAAGCGCTTCGTCACCTGGTCGGCCACGCCCTTGACGATGGGCTTGATGAAAAACGGCATCGGCGCGCTGCGCACCTTGTCGAACACGAGTTGCATCACCAGGTAGGGCATGGCGCTGCCTTCAGCGAAGTGCAGCCAGTACGTGAACTGGCGCCGCTCGGGTGTGCCGGCGGCGGGGCGCAGGCGGCCCTGGCCGTGGGTGTCGAGCAGGTACTCGATGATGGCGCCCGACTCGGCCACCGTGATGTCACCCTCGGTGAGCACGGGGCTCTTGCCCAGCGCATGCACCTTGGCCAGTTCGGGCGGCGCCAGCATCGTCTTCGGGTCGCGCGCATAGCGCTTCACCTTGTAGGGCAGGCCCAGCTCTTCCAGCAGCCAGAGCAGGCGCTGCGAGCGGGAATTCTCGAGGTGATGGACGGTGATCATGGCGCCGATGATGCCGCAATGCAGCCGATCTCCCGCTGGCGCTGCGGCTTGAGCATGCGCAACGCGGCCCGCACCGTGCGGCACAGACTGAAGGTGTCGGGCGCAACGTGCCGCCCGTTCGGAGGTGGCTCATGAAAGCCCCGCGCACCTGCCACATCTTCCGCGCGTCGCTGTCCGTGCTCGTCCTGGCCCTGGCCGCTTGCGGCTACCCGGTGGACCCCGACAAGTGGATGCCCGACTTCAGCTTCGACTGGAGTTCCGGCTCGATTGCGTTGAACGCGGTGACGATGCAGGCCGGCCTCACCGCCAACCGCCCGAGCCAGGAAGAGGCCGACGCCGCGGCCATCAGCACCTGCGGCGGCGCGCCGTGTGCCACGGTGCTGCGCTTTTCGGGCAAGGGCGTCTGCGGCGCGCTGGCCAGCGCGAGCAACCGCGCCTACGGCGTCAGCATGGGCGCTTCGCTCGACACCGCGCGCAGCCAGGCGCTGGCGCAGTGCAGCACGCGCGGCGGGCTGGACTGCATCGTGGGCCTGTCGGCCTGCAACGACTGAGTTCGGCAGCGCGGTCGCGCGACGCCGGTCAGGGCTGGCCCGACAGCAGGCGGTTGACGAGTTCCGGCGTCGTCGCCGCGCCGGTCTTGCGCATCAGCCGGGCGCGGTAGACATCCACCGTGCGCGGGCTGATGCCCAGGTGCCTGCCCATGCCTTTGCTGGTCAGCCCTTCGATCAGCAGCGCCGCCACCTCACGCTCACGCGGCGTGAGGTCCAGCTTCAGCACACGCCGCGCCGACAGGTCCTCGAAGGCCCAGATGCCTTCGGCGTGCGGGTCGGCCGGGTCGAGTGCGCGGCCGCTGACGTGGCACCAGAACAGCTCGCCCGCCGGCGCACCGGGGCCGGCGCCCAGGCGCTTCATCACGCGTTCGTCCGCGTAGCGGCCCTGGGCGTCGAGTTGCGCGCTGATGCGGCTGCCGGTGCGCAGGAATTCGTCGGGCGAGGGGTAGAGCACCTCGAAGCTCTGGCCGATCAGCTGCTCACGTTCGGCGCGGAACATGGCCAGCAGCTCGCGGTTGCAGTCGATCATCAGGCGCTGGCGCGACAGCACCAGGCCGATAGGCGCCAGCTCGAACGCGGCGTGGTGGTCGATGGCCGCCGGCACGGCCTTCGCACCGCTCACGGCACTCACAGCAACGTGCAGGTGGCCGTGGCGTGGGTGGCCAGTTCGTCGTCGGCGCTGATGACCTGCATCTCGCCGAACACCAGCGAGCGGCTGCGCCCCAGCACCCGCGCCACGACCCGCGCCGCGCCGCCGCCGCCCGACACCGGGCGCAGGTAGCTCGTCTGCAACTGCACCGTGTTCATGGGCTTGAAGCCGCCCAGCTGCGTCATCACGGCCAGCACGAGCGCGGTTTCGCAGGCGGCGGCCATGGTCTGGCTGCACAGCAGGCCGGCGTCGTCGACGTGGCGGCGCGTGATGGGCAGTGCCAGCGTCACCTCGCCGGCGCGCGCTTCCAGCACCCGCAGGTCGAGTTCCTGCACCCAGGGCGCGAAGACGTGGCGCAGCGCCGCGGAAAGCATCTCGACGTCGGCGAACGAGGCGTTGGGGTCGGGTGCGGTCATCACGGGCTCCTGACAGGCAGCGCCCTCGGGAAGCGCTTTAGGCGATTTTACGTAGCCCCTACGTAAAGCACTACGTAGTACCCTTGCCGGCTCAGTCACCACCGCGGAAGAGACCCAGCGCATGAACAAGATCTACCCCAGCGCCGCGGCCGCGCTGGAAGGCATCGTCCACGACGGCATGCTCATCGCCGTCGGCGGCTTCGGCCTGTGCGGCATCCCCGAGACGCTGACCGATGCGCTGTGCGCCACCGGCGTCAAGGGCATCACCGCCATCAGCAACAACGCCGGCACCGACGGCCACGGCCTGGGCAAGCTGCTGACCACGCGGCAGATCCGGAAGATGATCAGCAGCTACGTCGGCGAGAACAAGGAGTTCGAGCGCCAGTACCTGGCGGGCGAGCTCGAGCTCGAGTTCACGCCGCAGGGCACGCTGGCCGAAAAGCTGCGTGCCGGCGGTGCCGGCATCCCGGCCTTCTACACGCGCACCGGCGTCGGCACGCTGGTGGCCGAGGGCAAGGAAAGCCGCGAATTCGACGGCCATACCTACATCATGGAACGCAGCCTGGTGCCCGACGTGAGCTTCGTGAAAGCCTGGAAGGCCGACCATTCCGGGAACCTCGTCTTCCGCCTCACGGCGCGCAACTTCAACCCGGCTGCCGCGATGGCCGGCAAGATCACCGTGGTCGAAGTGGAGCACCTCGTGCCCACAGGCAGCATCGCGCCCGACGACGTGCACCTGCCCGGCATCTACGTGCACCGGATCGTGCACGTGCCCGACGGCGCGAAGTACATCGAGAAGCGCACCGTCACCGAGAAGAAGGGAGCCTGACCATGGCCTGGACACACGACCAGATGGCCGCACGCGCGGCGCAGGAACTGCACGACGGTTTCTACGTCAACCTCGGCATCGGCCTGCCCACGCTGGTGGCCAACTTCGTCAGCCCGGACATCGAGGTCTGGCTGCAGAGCGAAAACGGCATGCTCGGCATCGGCCCCTTCCCGACCGAAGAGGAGGTCGACGCCGACCTCATCAACGCCGGCAAGCAGACCGTGACCACGCTGCCCGGCAGCAGCATCTTCGGCAGCCACGACAGCTTCGCGATGATCCGCGGCGGCAAGGTCAACCTGTCGATCCTGGGCGCGATGCAGGTCAGCGAGAAGGGCGACCTGGCGAACTGGATGATCCC
>CAMTUD010000171.1:0-5084 GCA_947084805.1 uncultured beta proteobacterium
CCGGGCGCCGCTGCCGCACGGCGGGGCCGGCTTCGTGCCAGGCCGCACGGGGCAGCGGCGGGCGCCGGCCGCGCGGCCGACAAGGTCGCTTGTCACGTTGTGCCATTGGGGGCAAACTGGGCTCGACGGCGCTCAGCCGGTCTGTCCTGAACAGTGCTTCCCCCCGCTCTTGTTCCCATCCCCCCACTCCCCCGGTGCGTGTTCTCCCACCCTGCGGTGCTCCCGCCGGCGGCTTCGCCGTCGGCATTTCGCTCCATCCTCGCCAAGGAGGTTCTATGAATCTGACGATCAGCGGCCATCATCTCGAAGTCACTCCCGCTCTACGTGAGTATGTGCTCACTAAGCTGGATCGCGTGACGCGCCACTTCGACCAGGTCGTCGACGTCACCGTATTGCTGACCGTGGAAAAGCTCAAGGAGAAGGAGCGCAGGCAGAAGGCCGAAGTGACGCTGCACGTCAAGGGGCGCGACATCTTCTGCGAGCAGTCGCACGAAGACCTCTATGCCGCCATCGACCAGCTGATGGACAAGCTCGACCGCCAAGTCGTGCGCCACAAGGACAAGACGCAGGACCACCACCACGCCACCGCCAAGCGGCTGGACGTCGCGCCCTGAGGCTCCGCGCCCCGCCGCCCGGGCCCGAAGCCCGATGCGTACACGGCCCTGCGGGGCCGTTTTGCGTGGGCCCGGCGGTGTTGCTGCAATGCCGCATATCCTGCCGATTCCACCCGTTTCGGGGCCGGTTGGCCTGTATGCCTGTTCAAGGCGGGGTCTATCATCCGCCCTCTCTCAAGCAACAGCTTCTGTCACCGCCCGGTCTGCTGTCCGGCGCGAAGTGGAAGGTCCCGATGAACCGTCTCGCCGCGATCCTGCCTGCCAGCAACGTGCTGGTGAATGTGGATGCGACCAGCAAGAAGCGCGTCTTCGAGCAGGCCGGGCTGCTGTTCGAGAACCAGCACGCCATTGCCCGCAGCATCGTCACCGACAACCTGTTCGCCCGCGAGCGACTGGGTTCAACCGGCCTGGGCCATGCCGTGGCCATTCCGCACGGCCGCATCAAGGGCCTGAAGAACCCGCTGGCCGCCGTGGTGCGTGTGCAGCAGCCCATTCCCTTCGACGCGCCCGACGACGAGGCCGTTGCGCTGCTGATCTTCCTGCTGGTGCCCGAGGCGGCGACGCAGCGGCATCTCGAGATCCTGTCCGAGATCGCCGAGATGCTGTCCGACCGCGAACTGCGCGAGCGCCTGAAGACCGAGCCCGAAGCGGCCGGTGTGCACAAGCTCATCTCCGACTGGGAGCCGCTGAAGTCGGTGGCTTGACGCCTGCGCTGGCTGCCGACGCGCGGTCATGAAACCCACATCCATCAGCGCCGAGGCGCTCTTCGAAGCCCACCGCGAGACCATGCGCTGGGAGTGGGTGGCCGGCCATGCCCACCCCGAGCGCCGTTTCGACGACGCCGCCGTGCTCGACGCGCGCAGCGCTGCCGACCTGGTGGGCTACCTGAACTACATCCACCCCTACCGGGTGCAGATCGTCGGCCGGCGCGAGGTGGCCTACCTGCTGGCCAGCGCGCCCGACGACATGGAGCGCCGCATCTCGCGCATCGTCACGCTCGAGCCGCCGGTGCTGATCGTCGCCGACGAGCAGGTGCCGCCGCAGCGCCTGGTGGCGATGTGCGACCGCGCCGAGATCCCGCTCTTCGTCACGCGCGAATCGGCCGGCCATGTCATCGACGTCGTGCGCGGTTATCTCGGCCAGCACTTCGCCGAGCGCACCACGCGCCATGGCGTGTTCATGGACATTCTGGGCCTGGGCGTGCTGCTCACCGGCGAATCGGGTCTGGGCAAGAGTGAACTGGGGCTGGAACTCATCAGCCGCGGCCACGGGCTCGTGGCCGACGACGCGGTGGACATCTTCCGCATCAGCCAGATGGACCTCGAAGGCCGCTGCCCCAAGCTGCTGCAGAACCTGCTGGAAGTGCGCGGCATCGGCCTGCTCGACATCAAGGCCATCTTCGGCGAGACCGCGGTGCGGCGGAAGATGCGCCTCAAGCTCATCGTGCACCTGGTGCGCAAGGAGACGATGGAACGCGAGTTCGAACGCCTGCCCTACGAGCCGCTGAACGAGGACGTGCTGGGCCTGCCGGTGCGCAAGGTGGTCATCGCGGTGGACGCCGGCCGCAACCTGGCCGTGCTGGTGGAAGCCGCCGTGCGCAACACCGTGCTGCAGCTGCGCGGCATCGACACCTACCAGGAATTCATCAAGCGGCACCAGGCCGCGATGGAAGAGGGCGAAGCCGACTGAAGCTTGCGGCGGGTTTCCCTAGGGCGACGACGCCAAGGGCGTCTTCGGGTCTCTATTTCTGGCGGTGCACGCAGTCGACCTTGGTGCAGCGCGCGTAGAGCGACAGCGAGTGTTCCTGCAGTTCGAAGCCGCGTGTGATGGTCACCGCACGCTGGCGAGCTTCGATCTCGGCGTCGAAGAACTCCTCGACGCGGCCGCAGTCCAGGCACACCAGGTGGTCGTGGTGCTGGCCCTCGTTCAACTCGAACACCGCCTTGCCGCTCTCGAAGTTGCTGCGAGTCAGCAGGCCGGCCTGCTCGAACTGCATCAGCACGCGGTAGACCGTGGCCAGGCCGATGTCGGCATCTTCGTTCAGCAATGCCTTGAAGACGTCCTCGGCCGTCATGTGGCGCCGGTTGGTGCGCTGGAAGACCTCGAGGATCTTGATGCGCGGCAGCGTGGCCTTCAGGCCGCTGCTCTTGAGTTCGTCCACACGCGTCATGACGGTTTCCTCGGTCACCACGGCCGGGGCCGGGTTGAGCCGCGCTTCGGGCCCCTCGCTAGAATGCGCCGATCATAGCCAGCCAGGCTAAACCCCCGTGCGGCCCGCCACGTCCGCCGCGCACCGGGGCCCACCCACCCTTGCCCGTGCTGCCGCCCATGCGCCGTTCTGTCCTCATCTCCTGCACCCTGCTCGGTGGCCTGCTGCTCACGGGCTGTGAATCGCTGCAGCGCACCGACAGCCTGTTCGGCCTCATCACGCCCTACCGCATCGACATCGTGCAGGGCAACGCCATCACGCAGGAACAGGCCGCGCTGGTCAAGCCGGGCCTGAGCCGGCTGCAGGTGCGCGAGGTGCTGGGCACACCGCTCATCGCCGACCCCTTCCACGCCAACCGCTGGGACTACATCTTCACGCTGCGCCGGCCGGGCGCCGAGCCGCAGCGCCGCAGCGTCGTCGTCACCTTCGAAAACGACGTCGTCAAGTCCATCGAAGCGCCGCCGCTGCCGTCAGAACGCGAGTTCGTGGCCTCGATCAGCCGCTACAAGGACCTGCGTGCGCCCAAGCTCGAGCTGTCGCAGGAAGAGCGCGCGGCGCTGCCGCTGCCGCCCAAGCGCGAGGCCGCACCCGTCGAGCCCATGGGCCCGGTGCGTGACTACCCGCCGCTGGAAAAGACCTGAGCCCATGCTGAACAGGGCCGTGGCCGGCGCTCGCGCATGCTGAACATCGCCGTCGCTGGCGCCGGGGGCCGCATGGGCCGCATGCTGATCGACGCCGTGCTGGCCAGCGGCGACTGCAGGCTCAGCGGCGCGCTGGACGTGCCCGGCAGCCCTGCGCTGGGCCACGACGCCGGCGCCTTCGCCGGGCGCGAGACCGGTGTGGCCGTCACCGCCAGCCTGCCTGCCGGGCTGGCCGGCGCCGACGTGCTGATCGACTTCACGCGGCCCGAAGGCACGCTGGCGCACCTGGCCGTGTGCCGCGAACTCGGCGTGCGCGCCGTCGTCGGCACCACCGGCTTCACGGCCGACGAGAAGGCGCAGATCGCCGCCCACGCGCAGCAGGTGGCCACCGTCTTCGCGGCCAACATGAGCGTGGGTGTCAACGTCATGCTCAAGCTGCTGCAGCAGGCCGCGCTGGCGCTGGGCACGGGCTACGACATCGAGGTCGTCGAAGCCCACCACAAACACAAGGTCGACGCGCCCAGCGGCACCGCGCTGGCGATGGGCGAGGTGCTGGCCCGCGCGCGTGGCACCAGCCTCGACCGCGACGGCGTCTTCACGCGCCACGGCCACACCGGTGAACGTGTGCCCGGCAGCATCGGTTTTGCCACCGTGCGCGGCGGCGACATCGTCGGCGAGCACACGGTGCTGTTCTGCGGCGCCGGCGAACGCATCGAGATCGCGCACAAGAGCAGCAGCCGCGCCAACTACGCCGACGGCAGCCTGCGCGCGGCGCGTTTCCTGGCCGGTCGGGCGCCCGGCCTCTACGGCATGGACGACGTGCTGGGTCTGGCGTAGCCGCGGCACGGCATGGACGGCCTGCAGAAGTTCTGGACCGCCACCGACGGCGTCGGCCGTGCCGTGGCATTGCTGCTGCTGGCGATGTCGGTCTCGGCCTGGGTGCTGATCCTCTGGAAGGGCTGGCTGCTGCGCCGTGCCCAGGGCGACATCGCGCGCGCCGTGCCGGCCTTCTGGGACGCCGTCTCGGTCGACGAAGGCCGCGCCCGGTTGGCGGCCATCGACCGCGAGCGTGTGCTCGTGCCGCTGCTCGACGCCGCATTGGCGCGCCCGGCCGGTGGCACGTTGGAAAGCCGCGGCCAGCTCGAGGCGCAGCTCACGCGGCGCCTGCGCGACGCGCTGCACGGCGGTCTGTCGCACCTGCAATTCGGCCAGGTGCTGCTGGCCAGCGTCGGCAGCACGGCGCCTTTCGTGGGCCTGTTCGGCACCGTCTGGGGCATCTACCACGCGCTGGCCGGCATCGCGGCGGCCGGCAGCATCAGCCTGGACAAGGTCAGCGGCCCCATCGGCGAGGCGCTGATCATGACCGCCGCCGGCATTGCCGTGGCGGTGCCCGCCGTGCTGGCCTACAACGTGTTCGGCAAGTGGGTGGCAGCCTGCGAGGCCGAGCTCGAAGGCTACGCACACGACCTGCGGCAGATGGTGCTCGACACGGCTGTGCTGGCCGATCGGGGTGCGTGAAGTGCGGTCGGGGGCGGCTGGCGGCCCGTTGCGGAGTTTCGCCGTCCGCCTTGGCGTGCTGACGGTTGTGGCGGCAAAGGGCCGTCCGGGCGGGGCGCGGCG
>CAMTUD010000172.1:0-4748 GCA_947084805.1 uncultured beta proteobacterium
CGCCACATCACGGCGCCCGAGTGCCGGCAATTCCTGTTGCGTCAGGCCTTTGAAGAGGCGATCCATACCCACGCCTACCAGTACATCGTCGAGTCGCTCGGCCTGGACGAGAGCGAGATCTTCAACGCGTACCACGAGGTCGATTCCATCCGCAACAAGGACGAGTTCCTGATCCCCTTCATCGAGGCGATCATGGACCCGCACTTCCACACCGGCACGCCCGAGACCGATCAGACGCTGCTGAAAAGCCTGATCGTCTTCGCCTGCCTGATGGAGGGCCTGTTCTTCTACGTCGGCTTCACGCAGATCCTGGCGTTGGGGCGGCAGAACAAGATGACCGGTGCGGCCGAGCAATACCAGTACATCCTGCGCGACGAGTCGATGCACTGCAACTTCGGCATCGACGTCATCAACCAGATCAAGCTCGAGAACCCGCACCTGTGGACACCGGCCTTCAAGGCCGAGATCAAGGCGCTGTTCGAGCAGGCCGTCGAGCTGGAGTACCGCTACGCCGAAGACACCATGCCGCGTGGCGTGCTGGGCATGAACGCGAGCATGTTCAAGGGCTACCTGCGCTACATCGCGAACCGCCGCGCGCAGCAGATCGGCCTGGAGGCGCTGTTCCCGAACGAGGAGAACCCCTTCCCCTGGATGAGCGAGATGATCGACTTGAAGAAGGAACGCAACTTCTTCGAGACGCGGGTCATCGATTACCAGACCGGCGGCGCGCTGGCGTGGGACTGACGTCTTGCGTGCACGGCAAACCGCAGCACACCGAAAGCACCGATGCCCACGAGGCCAGGGCTGCGGGTGTGCATGAGAGATCAAGCATTGCGAGCCAAGGCAGGCATCACGACCACCATGAAAGCCGAGCTCGTGTCCCCGTTCACCGCACTGGGGCGACCGCTGGGGGTGCAAACCCACCAGCAGACCACCGGGCGGTGGATCTCCGTGCTGCACGCGGCAGTACGGAGCCATTTGTAACTTGATCAAGGAGATCGTTATGGCAACTGCGACAAAGAAGGCCGCTCCGGCGAAAAAGGCCGCTGTGAAGAAGGCTGCACCCGCCAAGAAGGCTGCACCTGCGAAGAAGGCGGCGCCGGCGAAGAAGGCCGCTGCCAAGAAGGCTGCCCCGGCGAAGAAGGCCGCTGCGAAGAAGGCGGCCCCGGCGAAGAAGGCCGCCCCGGCCAAGAAGGCGGCAGCGAAGAAGGCTGCACCCGCCAAGAAGGCGGCGCCTGCCAAGAAGGCTGCGGCGAAGAAGGCCGCTCCGGCGAAGGCGGCGCCTGCCAAGAAGGCTGCCGCGACCAAGAAGCCGACGGCTAAGAAGCCTGCAGCGAAGAAGGCTGCGAAGAAGGCGGCACCCGCGACGCCTGCTGCCCCTGCCGCCCCTGCCCCCGCAAAGACGGCGTTGAACCCGGCTGCCGCTTGGCCGTTCCCGACCGGCAACAAGCCGTAAAGAACGCCAGGTCGTGAGGCCTCTCCGTTGAGCGGAGTAGTTCGTGAGAAGGGCCCGGCATCATCCGGGCTCTTTTTTTTAGCCGACATTGCCGCCGGAAGTGCATCGCGTGATCGCTGGGTATAGCCAGTAGGTCTACTCAAGATGATGGAGCGTGACTCGTGACATCGCCATTCGTGAAAAGGCTACTTTCCGAACTGGATACGACAGTTGATCCGGAGGCGAAGGCCATCCTGAGCGCAGAACTTGGATGCTATTGGGCGCGCGTTGGCGAGTTCACTGAGTCCGAGCGAATTCGCCAGGAGCTGAGACGCAATTTCGGCGATGCCCGAAGTGTTCGAGTATCCATTCTGATCATGGTGATGGAAGCGTTACAGCTCTACTACAAGGATCTCAGCCCGACGGCGCGAGATCGAATGCTTCGCGCCAGCCTGCTCAGTAAGGGGTTTCATGAGAAGGGGTTGATTGGTCGAACGTCGGCGTGGTTGGCTCACATGGAGTTGAACCGTGCCCGTTTTGATTCCATGATTGTGGAGTTGAAATCCAGTCTCGTCTCAATGACTCCGGGAGACGATTCAACTGAGTGTCGAGTGGCGCTCGTTCTCGGTGACGCTTGTCTAATTGCCGGATTAGCTGCTCAGTCGCAATTGTGGTACGACCAAGCGCGAAGAGCGGCGAACAGGCTCGGCGATCATGCCGCTGTTGGCGCAATGACTTACAACCGTGCGGCCCTTAGGGTGGCGCGATGCAGATACGAGAAGATCACTGAGAGCCGCCCGACTGCCGATACATCGTTGCTGCGCCTTGATGTGGAATCCGCGATCAATTATCAGTCTGTCGCAAGGCTCCGCTCGCTAGAGCATCTGCTCACGACCACGAAGGTTGGACTTCTGCTGATTCAGGATGACTGGGCGGCCGCCACCCCGTACATTGAGCTTTTGCTTGCTTCAAGCGAAGTACCTCCAGAGTCAGCGCAGCGCTCGTTGCTGATGTCTGACTATGCGCTCGTCCTTGCAAAGACGGGCGATGTCGAACGTGCGGAAACGCAACTGCTGTCGGCATTGGCAGGTCTGCCTAATTCGCTTCCTTCGGATGACTACTGTTTGATCCTCGCGTCGCTGCGCGACGCGGCGGCACACTGCAGTCGAGAGGACCAGCGACTTGACCTTGATTGTCGGCTTCGTGCTGCTGTATCTGAGCACGAGCGCATTACGACTAGTCTTCGACCGAAGCTCCTGGAGTTCGAGCTTCCGGTAGTGGACCGCAGCCGCTCTCAGCCTGCTCGCAATGACTGATCACGAACCGTACTTTGAAGGCCGCGATATGAAGCTCGTTGCCCTCACCATGGGCTCCTCCAGCGACTGGGACACCCTCCAGCACGCCGCTGCCATCCTCGACGAGTTCGGCGTGTCCTACGAGAAGCACGTGCTGTCCGCACACCGCATGCCTGATGACATGTTCGCCTTCGCTGAATCTGCCGCGTCGCGGGGTCTGAAGGCCATCATCGCCGGCGCGGGCGGCGCTGCGCACCTGCCGGGCATGCTCGCGGCCAAGACCGTCGTGCCGGTGCTCGGTGTGCCGGTGGCCAGCAAGCACCTGCAGGGGCTGGATTCGCTCTACTCCATCGTCCAGATGCCCAAGGGCATACCGGTGGCCACCTTCGCCATCGGGCCGGCCGGGGCGGCAAATGCGGCCCTGTTCGCGGTGGCCATGCTCGCGAACGAAGACGCCGCCTTGCGCCAGCGCCTGCTCGACTTCCGCGCCCGCCAGACGGCGGCCGCGCGTGCGATGTCGCAGCAGCTGTCATGACCCCGTCGCAACCACCACCGGCCGCGGCCGCCATGAAAGAAGCGCCCATGGTTCTGGCGCCCGGCGCAGGCCTGCTCGGCGTGCTCGGCGGCGGGCAGCTCGGGCGCATGTTCGTGCACGCCGCGCAGGTGCACGGCTTCCGCGTCGCCGTGCTCGAACCCGACGCCGCCAGCCCGGCCGGCGCCGCTGCCGACATCCACCTTCGCGCCGCCTACACCGATGTGGCGGCACTGGACGACATGGCGCGGCGGTGCCTGGCCGTGACGACCGAGTTCGAGAACGTGCCCGCCGGCGTGTTGCGTGCGCTGGCCGCGTGCCTGCCCGTGTCGCCGCCGGCAGAGGCGGTCGAGGTCTGCCAGCACCGTGCGCGCGAGAAGGCGGCCTTCGCCGCAGCCGGCGTGCCCTGCGCGCCGCATGCCGTGATCAACAGCGCTGAAGAGGCTGCTGCACCGTCGTTGTCGCGTTTGTTGCCCGGCATCCTCAAGACCGCCAGCCTGGGCTACGACGGCAAGGGCCAGACCGGCGTCGACACCGTGGCCGACGTGGCGGCCGCCTGGGCCGCGATGGGCCGTGTCGGCTGCGTGCTGGAACAGCGCCTGCCGCTGCGCCACGAGATCAGCGTCATCGTGGCGCGGGGGCGCGACGGTGCGGTCGTGCACCTGCCGGTGCAGCAGAACCTGCACCGCCAGGGCATCCTGGCCGTGACGCAGGTGCCCGCGCCCGACGTGCCACCGGCCACGGCCGCGCAGGCCATCACCCTGGCCCGGCGACTGGCGCAGGCGCTGCAATACGTCGGTGTGCTGTGCGTCGAGTTTTTTGTGCTCGACGACGGCACGCTGGTGGCCAACGAGATGGCGCCACGGCCGCACAACTCGGGCCACTACAGCATCGACGCCTGCGACGTCTCGCAGTTCGACCTGCAGGTGCGCACACTCGCCGGGCTGCCGCTGGTGGCGCCGCGCCAGCACTCGCCGGCGGTGATGCTGAACCTGTTGGGCGACCTGTGGTTCGCGCCGGGCGACGCGCAGCCACGCACACCCGACTGGGCGGCCGTGCTGGCGCTGCCGGGTGTGCGCTTGCACCTCTACGGCAAGGCCGAAGCCCGGCGCGGCCGCAAGATGGGCCACCTGACGGTGACCGCCGCCGACGCCGCCAGCGCGCGCGCCACCGCGCTGCAGGCCGCGTCGCGCCTGGGCCTGCCGGCGTTCTGAGGGCGACGCGGTGCCTGTCCTGTCGGGCCGTGATCCGGCCGACGTGCGCCGTGCGGCGCGCCTGCTGGCCACCGGAGAACTGGTGGCCTTCGCCACCGAGACGGTCTACGGCCTGGGCGCCCGCGCCGATGACGACGCGGCCGTGGCGCGCATCTACGCCGCCAAGGGGCGCCCCGCCGGCCACCCGCTCATCGTGCACGTCGCCGACGTGGCCGCGGCGCTTCACTTCGCGGCCACGCTGAACGCGCCGGCGCGGCGCCAGATCGGAAGAG
>CAMTUD010000173.1:0-15550 GCA_947084805.1 uncultured beta proteobacterium
CGGCCGGCGCCGGGCGCCATCTCGGCGGCCCGCTTCAGCAGCAGCCAGATCACCGGCGCACCGGCCACCGCCACGCCCAGCGCCGCCGCCAACGCCGCCACCCAGGCGCTGCCGGCGCCACCCAGCAGCGGCACCAGCGCAAAGGCCACCGTGGCGGCCAGCAGCAGCGCCAGCGCACCCAGCATCAGCGCCGCGGTGCCCACGCCCAGGCCTGCCGCGGCAGGGGCGGCGGGCGGGGGCGGCGGGTTCGGCGGCAGGGGCCGTTCGGGCGAAGGGGGGGACACAGGGGTCATCGCGGCAGGCTCACTTCGCGTATTCGACCACAAGCGGCCCGAACTGAAGCGCCGCAAAGCCGCCGCACACCCGCCGCATAGACTCGCCGCCATGGCCACAGCACCGTCCACCACACCGCAGCGGCCCGCCGCCGCCACGCCGCGCTCGTTGTCGGGCCTGCGGCCGTTCATCCGGCCCTACCGCCTGCAGGTCGGGCTGGCCGTCGTCTTCCTGGTGCTGGCCGCCGTCAGCACGCTGGCCTTCCCGGTGGCGCTGAAGGTGCTGATCGACCAGGGCCTGGTGGCCGCCGAACCCGGCGCGCGCGTGATGCAATTGCGCGAGCACTTCCTGGCGCTGTTCGGCGTTGCCGCCGCGCTGGGCATCTTCTCGGCGGCCCGTTTCTACGTCGTCAGCTGGCTGGGCGAACGCATCACCGCCGACCTGCGCAACGCCGTCTACGCCCACGTGCTGCGCCAGAGCCCCGAATTCTTCGAGAGCACCAAGACCGGCGAGGTGCTGAGCCGCCTGACCACCGACACCACACTGGTGCAGACGGTGGTCGGCAGCAGCCTCAGCATGGGCCTGCGTAACGTGGTGATGGGCGCCGGCGCACTCATCGCGCTCATCGTCACCAACCCGTGGGTGATGACGCAGGTGCTGGGCATCCTGGTGCTCGTGGTGCTGCCCAGCCTGTATTTCGGCCGCCGCGTGCGCAAGCTCAGCCGCGCCAGCCAGGATCGCGTGGCCGACAGCAGCGCCATCGCCGCCGAGGTGCTGGGCGAGATCCCGGTGGTGCAGAGCTACGTGCAGGAAGCTGCCGAGGCGGCCCGCTTCGACCGCAGCACCGAAGACGCCTTCGACACCGCGCTCAAGCGCACACGGGTACGCGCCGTGCTGGTGGCCTTCATGATCACCGCCACCTTCGGCGCACTGCTGTGGGGGCTGTACCAGGGTACGCAGGCGGTGCTGGCGGGCAGCATCAGCGCCGGCCACCTGGGCCAGACGGTGGTCTTCGTGATCATCTTCGTCGGCGCGGTGGCGGTGCTGAGCGAGGTCTACGGCGACCTGCTGCGCGCCGCCGGCGCCACCGAGCGGCTGATGGAACTGCTGGCCTCGCGGTCGCCCGTCGGCGACCCGGCCGTGCCGCGCGCGCTGCCGCCGGTGCAGGGCGGCTCGGCGGTGGCCTTCGAGCAGGTCGAGTTCAACTACCCGTCGCGGCCGAAAACGGCGGCCCTGCACCACTTCGACCTGCAGATCCGCCCCGGTGAGACGGTGGCGCTGGTGGGCCCCAGCGGCGCCGGCAAGAGCACGGTGCTGCAACTGTTGCTGCGCTTCTACGACGTGAAGAGCGGCGTCGTGAAGCTCGACGGCGTGCCGCTGCCCGAACTGCCGCTGGCCGCGCTGCGCCAGCGCATCGGCATCGTGCCCCAGGACAGCACGGTGTTTTCGACCAGCGCGCTGGAGAACATCCGCTACGGCCGCCCCGGCGCCAGCGACGACGAAGTGATGGCCGCCGCCAAGGCCGCCTTCGCGCACGAGTTCATCACCGCGCTGCCCGAGGGCTACAACACCTACCTCGGTGAACGTGGTGTGCGCCTCAGTGGCGGCCAGCGCCAGCGCATCAGCATCGCGCGCGCGATGCTGAAGAACCCGCCGCTGCTGCTGCTGGACGAGGCCACCAGCGCCCTCGACGCCGAAAGCGAACGTGTCGTGCAGCAGGCGCTGGAAGCGGCGATGAAGGACCGCACCACCATCGTCATCGCGCACCGCCTGGCCACCGTGCTGCGCGCCGACCGCATCGTCGTGCTGGACGAGGGCCGCATCGTCGACATCGGCAGCCACGACGAGCTGGTTTTGCGCGGCGGCCTGTATGCGCGGCTGGCGGCGATGCAGTTCGAGATGCAGCCCGCAGCGGCCTGAGCGCCGCGCCGGGATAATCGGCCGCCATGCCCACCCGCCCCATCCGTTCGCAGTACGAAGACTTCATGCGCCACGTGGCCACGCACGGCGTGGCCAAGGCCGACCGCACCGGCACCGGCACGAAGAGCGTGTTCGGCCACCAGATGCGCTTCGACCTGGCCGAGGGCTTCCCGCTCGTCACCACCAAGAAGGTCTTCCTGAAGGCCGTGATCCTGGAACTGCTGTGGTTCCTGCGCGGGGACAGCAACGCCAGGTGGCTGCAGGAACGCGGCGTGACGATCTGGGACGAGTGGGCCGCGCCCGACGGCGACCTGGGGCCGGTGTACGGCGTGCAGTGGCGCAACTGGCCCACACCCGATGGCGGCCACATCGACCAGATCGCGCAGGTCGTCGAGCAGCTGAAGACCAACCCCGACAGCCGCCGCATCATCGTCAGCGCCTGGAACGTGGCCGAGCTGCCGAAGATGGCTTTGATGCCCTGCCACGCGTTTTTCCAGTTCTACGTCGCCGAAGGCCGATTGAGCTGCCAGCTCTACCAGCGCAGCGCCGACATCTTCCTCGGCGTGCCGTTCAACATCGCGAGTTATGCACTGCTGACGCACATGCTGGCCCAGCAGTGCAACTTGCAGGTCGGCGACTTCATCTGGACCGGCGGCGACTGCCATCTCTACAGCAACCACGCCGAGCAGGTGGCGCTGCAACTGTCGCGCGAGCCACGGCCCTACCCCACGCTCGCCATCCAGCGCCGGCCGGCGTCGATCTTCGATTACGCCTACGAAGACTTTGTGGTCGAGGGCTACGACCCGCACCCGGCCATCAAGGCGCCGGTGGCGGTGTGAGCGACGGGTGCCCGGCATGAGTGAACTCGTGCTCATCGCCGCCATGGCGCGCGACCGTGTCATCGGCCGTGGCAACGCCCTGCCCTGGCACCTGCCCGAGGACATGGCGCACTTTCGCGCGGCCACGCGCGGCCACCCGGTGATCATGGGCCGCAAGACCTGGGACTCGCTGCCCGAGCGTTTCCGCCCGCTGCCGGGGCGCCGCAACCTCGTCGTCACACGCAATGCCAGATGGCAGGCGGCGGGTGCCGAGGCGATGCCGTCGCTGGACGCCGCGCTGGCCGCCACATCCGGCGCCGAACGCGTGTTCGTGATCGGTGGCGCCGAGCTCTACGCCGCCGCGCTGCCGCAGGCCGCCACGCTGCTGCTGACCGAAATTCACGCCCTCATCGTCGGCGACGCGCACTTCCCCGACTTCGCTGGCGCCGGCTTTGCCGAGGTGCAGCGCGACAGCCACCGCGCCGCGGCGCCGAACGCCTTCAACTTCGACTTCGTCACCTACCGTCGAAACCCTTGAGACGGCGGCGGGCTGCGCCGCCGACGACGGCCAGGCCGGCCAGCAGCAGCGTGGCCATCGAAGGCTCGGGCACGACCGCGACCGTATAGCCCAGTTGCCCCGAGGTGCCGAAGGGCACGCGTCCCGCGCCCCCGGTGAAGGTCGCCGGGTCGAGCGTGGGCGGGATGGCCGTGCCGGTGAGCGCCGCCGGGGCGCCGTAGACCGCACCGGTCATGCACTGGCTGTTGCCGCCCGGCACGCCGCAACCCTGGGTGATGCCGTTGATCACCAGCGGCGGCGAGGTCAGCAGGGTACCGACGAAGCGGACGGCGTCCATCCCGACATAGACCCCGGAAAACTGCGGGTAGCTGATGGCCGAACCGCAATTGGCCAGCCCCGGAACCGGCGTGTCGCAGACCTGAACGTCACCGCCACCGCCCGAGATCGAGAAGCTGCCGATCGTCAGCGACCAGGACGCCAGCGCACCCGTCCAGGCCGCGACGCTGGTCGACGGGTCGGTGTCTGCCAGCAGCGGGCCGAGCGTCACGCGCAAGTGCACCGGGTCGCCCAGGGCCACGCCGCCGCCCACCAGCAGGGGGTAGACCTCGGTCACCGTGCCGGCGAGTTCGAAGGTCGTGTCGGCCCAGGCGCTGGGTGCCAGCGCAGCAAACGCCGCAGCGGCGGCAACCGCGGCGCAGGATCTCGGAAACGCGTGAAGTCGCATGGTTCGCTCCGTACCGGGAGTGACCGGCCAGTCCGGCGCGAAGGTGTCGCGCTGCATGCCGGCGGCGCAGGTTTGCACGCGCGGCAGTGCATGGCATTGAGGCTGCTCAATCGGTGCACAGGCGCGCCACTTCGGTGGCGGCCGCAGCAGGTCAGCTCAGGCCCGGGCAGGACGGGCGACCGGCGTCACGCCGGCGTCAACGCCCCCGGCCGCTCGGCGATCCAGACATCCAGGTCGGCCGCGCACATCGGGCGGCCGAACAGGTAGCCCTGCAACTCGTCGCAGCCCGCCTCGCGCAGCAGCGCCGCCTCGCCTTGCAGTTCCACGCCCTCGGCCACCACGCGCAACCCCAGCGTGTGGCCCAGGCCGATGATGGCCATGGTGATGGCGCGGTCGGTGGGGTCGCCCAGCATGTCGTGCACGAAGCTGCGGTCGATCTTCAGCTTGGTGATCGGGAAGCGGTTCAGGTAGGCCAGGCTCGAATAGCCGGTGCCGAAGTCGTCGATGGCCAGGCCCACGCCCAGGGCGCGCAGCGCGTGCAGCTGGCGCAGGTTGCCCTCGGCGTTGTCCATCACCATCGACTCGGTCAGCTCCAGCTCCAGCTGGCCGCGTGGCACGCGGTGGCGCTGCAACTGCGTGCTGACGATCTCGATCAGCCCGTCGTCGCGCAGCTGGCGCGCCGACAGGTTGATGCTGACGAAAAACGGCGGCAGCCCGGCCTCGCGCCAGGCCGCGATCTGCGCGCACGCGGTCTGCACGACCCAGGCGCCGATGGGCACGATGAGCCCGCTTTCCTCGGCCAGCGGGATGAACTGCACCGGCGACACCGCGCCCAGCTCGGGGTGGTTCCAGCGCAGCAGGCCCTCGACCCCGGCCAGCGTGCCGGTGGCGGCGTGCACCCGCGGCTGCCAGTGCAGCTGCAGCTGGCCGAGCTCGATCGCGTGGCGCAGGTGGGCCTCGAGCTGCATGCGCTTTTCGGCGCGCTCGGTCATCTCGGCGGCGAAGAACTGCGCCTTGTCCTTGCCACTGCCCTTGGCCTGGTACATCGCGGTGTCGGCGTGGCGCATCAGCAGGTCGACATCGGTGGCGTCGTCGGGGTAGATGGCGATGCCCACGCTGCACGAGACATGCAGCTCGGCGCCCTCCACCGGGTGCGGCTGGCGCACACGCGGAATCAGTCGCTCGTGCACGATGTGCGCCGCTTCGTGCACGCTGTCCAGGCCGTTGAGCACGACCACGAACTCGTCGCCGCCGAGGCGGCTGACGGTGTCGCCGGCGCGCACCGCGTCGAGCAGGCGCGCGGCCACCGAACGCAGCAGGCCGTCGCCGATGTGGTGGCCCAGGCTGTCGTTGATGTCCTTGAAGCGGTCGAGGTCGATGAACAGCACCGCCACCTTCTGCCCGCTGCGCTGCGCCTGCTGCAGCGCCAGCCGCAGGCGTTCGGTGCACAGGCTGCGGTTGGGTAGCTCGGTCAGCACGTCGTGTTCGGCCAGGAAGCGGATGCGCTGCTCGCTGCGCTTGCGGTCGCTGATGTCGATGCTGGTGAAGATGTAGTGCGAGACCTCGCCGGTGCCGTGGCGCGTGGCCTGCTGCGCCCAGCCGCCGCCCTGGCGCACCGTGCTGACCATCACCCAGGCCGGGTACTGGCTGCCGTTGCGGCGGCGCAGCGTCAGCTCGCCCTGCCAGGTGCCGCGCAGCGCCACGGTGTGCCACAGCGCCTCGGGCAGCACCGCGCCCTCGTCGCCGCCCAGCAGCAAGGCCGGCTTCTCGCCGATGACGTCCTGCAGTTCGTAGCCCGAGTGCCGTGTGAAGGCCTGGTTGGCGCTCAGGATGCGCTGCTGCGCGTCGACGATGAGGATGCCCTCGCTGGAGGCCTCGAAGACCTTCGCCCACAGCTCCAGGCGGCGCTCCATCAGCTTCAGGTGGTTGATGGGCGCGAAGGCCGTGAGCAATGCGTCCTGGCCCTGGTAGCTGAGCCGACGCGCCGACAGCACCGCCCACGCCGGCTCGGTGCCGGCCAGCCAGCGCACCTCGAACTCGTTGACCTCGCCGCGGTCGGACAACTGCTGGAAGAAGCGCGTGCGCACCGCCGGCTCCAGCCCCACCTTCCACGGGTCGAGGCGGCGTCCGGCCAGCCAGGCGTCAGCCGGCGGGTTGGCGTGAAGCACGTCGTGGCCGGGTATCGACGTCACCACCAGTGCGATCGGCGTGCTTTCGACCAGCGAACGCTGGGCCTCGGCCGCGCGCGCGCTGGCGGCGAGTTCCTTCTGTGTCTCGCGTTCGTGGTCCAGCTGCTGCAGCATCTCGTTGAAGGCGGCCACCAGGCGGCCGATCTCGTCGCTGCTGTTCCACTGCGCACGCAGGGTGTGGTCGCCGGTGCGGCGCACGGTGTCGGCCACGCCCGAGAGGTGGCGCAGCGGCTTGGAGATCGAACGCGCCACCAGCGTCACGATGACCAGGATGGCCAGCAGCAGCGCCAGCGCCGTGCCCAGGTGCAGCCACATGCGGGCATACAGGCCGTGGATGCGGGCGTTCAGCAGGCCGTCCATCGCCGCGCAGCTGACCTGCCAGCTGCGCTGCAGGGCTTCGATGAGCGCGCCCTGCGCGGCCTGCGCCTGCGCCAGCGCCTGCCCGGTGGCGCCTTCGTCGGCGAGCTTGCGGGCGGCCGCGCGAAACGCGACGAGCGCGGCGTCGAGCTCACGCTGTGCCGGCTGCAGCACCTCACGCAGCCGCACGCCGCCTGCAGCGTAGGCCTCGGCGTGGTCGCTGCTGATGCCCTGCGCCGTGGCGTCGAGCCGGCCTTCGAAGATCAGGAACTGCGTGCGCTGCCCCGAAGTGGCCTGGGCCACGGCACCGGCTTGCAGCAGCCGCCCCAGGCCCTGCACCTGCTCCAGCAGCTCGGGATAGCGCAGCGCCAGCAGCGACATGGTGTAGTAGCTGTCGAGGTCGGGGTCGAGGATCAGGTTGGACTGGTTGGCCACCCGCGTCAGCAGTTCGCGGCCCTGCGCCAGCGTGTGGTCGACGCTGCGGGCGTCGCCGGCCGGCGCGGCCGCCGTGTCGCGCAGGGCCTGCACCAGCAGCAGCGCCGGCGCGGCGCTTTCCATGCCGTTGCCGTGGGCGTGTTCGACCCGGATCACGGCTTCGGCACGCCCGGCCAGCGCGGCGCGGCGTACCGGGTCGCCTATTCCGGCCAGGGCGGCGTCGGTGAGCGCCCCGCGCACACCTTCGACATAGGCGTTGCCCTGGACCTCCTTGCGCGCGAAGTCGATGGCGATGAACTTCTCGTTGATGAGAATGCCGCTGACGTAGATCACCGCCGTGAGGTCGAGCAGGTAGATCAGCATCAACTTGCGGCTGACGCTCAGGCGCGCCAGCAAGCGACCGAAGGGCAGCCCGCGGCGCAACCAGGCCGGCAAGGCCGCAAATGACACTGCAGATCGGAACATGCGACCTTATCGGCGCGCGCCCTGCGCCCTGAAGGTGGATTGTGCGCCGCAGCATTGCAGGCCGGTCAGAATGCCCCATGGGTCTTGAGCATGGAACGCCGACCGGCCTGGCCGACACCGCACCGGCCGAGGGCTTGCTGCAGCTGGTGTTCGACCACGGCGGCGAAGGCATCAGCGTCTTCGACGCCGGGTTGCGGCTGCTGGCCTGGAACCAGCGTTTCATCGACTTCACGGGCCTGCCGGCGGCCAGCGCGACGCATGGGGCACCCCTGCACCAGCTGCTGCGGGTGATGGCCGAGGCCGGCGAGTTCGGCCCCTGCGACATCGAAGCCGAGGTGGCCAGCCGCCTGGCGGCGCTGCGCGACAGCCCGGCCTCGGTGACCCAGCGCACGCGCCCGGGCGGCCGCAGCATCGAACTGCGTCGCAATCCGACGCCCGGCGGCGGCTTCGTGATGTTCTACGCCGACGTCACCGAGCGGGTCGAGGTCGAGGACCAGCTGCGCCGCACTTCTGCGCTGCTGGCGCAGAAGTCGCACGCGCTGGAAAGCACCTTGCAGAGCCTGTCGCAAGGGGTGCTGACGATCAACGCCAGCGGCCAGATCACGACCTGGAACCGGCGCGCGCTGGACTTGCTGGAGCTCAGTGACGACGTGCTGCGCACCCACGCCACGCTGCCGGCGCTGTCGCGCTACCAGGAAGAGCATGGGCTGGTCGAGGTGGGCGCCTTCAGCGGGCTGGACCGCCCGCTGCTCTACCAGCGCACGCGCCGCGACGGCCTGGTGCTGGAAGTGCGCACCAGCCTGTCCGACGACGGCAGCGTGGTTCGCACCTACACCGACGTCACGGCCAGCGTGCAGGCGCAGCGTGCCCTGAGCGAGAGCGAGACCCGTTTCCGCACCCTGGCCGACGCCGCGCCGGCGTTGATCTGGCTGGCTGGCGCCGACGGCAAACCGACCTGGTTCAACCAGTGCTGGTTGCAGCAGACCGGCCGCACGCTGGCCGAAGAACTGGCCTGCGCCTGGCCCGAGCGCATTCACGCCGACGACCTCGAGACCTGCCGCGCGGCCTACCGCGCTGCCGCGCCGCTGCGTGCCCCCTACGAGGTGGAGTACCGCCTGCGCCACGCCGACGGCAGCCTGCGCTGGATAGCCGACAAGGGCATCCCTCGCCTGGCGGCCGACGGCAGCTTCGACGGCTACATCGTCTACGGCTGGGACGTCACCGAACGCAAGGCCACCGAAGCCGCGCTGCGCGCCGCCAAGGAAGAGGCCGAGCGCGCCAACCGTGCCAAGTCGGACTTCCTGTCGCGCATGTCGCACGAACTGCGCACGCCACTGAACGCCGTGCTGGGCTTTGCCCAGCTGCTGCAGAGCGACGCCGACGACCCGCTCAGCGCCAGACAGCAGGCCCGTGTGCACGAGCTGATGCGTGGGGGGCGCCATCTGCTGAGCCTGATCAACGAGGTGCTGGACCTGGCCCGCATCGAGGCCGGCGCGCTGCAACTGCAGCTCGGCCCGGTGGACTTGCAGCCGCTGGTCGACGACTGCCTGCCGCTGGTGCAGGCGATGGCCGCGGCGCGCGGCATCACGCTGCGCGTGCGCCCGCCGCCGCCTGGCGGCTGCCGCGTGCAGGCCGATCCGACACGGCTGCGCCAGGTGCTGCTGAACCTGTTGTCCAACGCCATCAAGTACAACCGGCCCGGCGGCGCGGTCGAGCTGGCGTGGTGGGGCGCACCCGCCACCCGCAGCGTGCGCATCGAGGTGCAGGACACCGGCCCGGGCATCAGCGCGGCGCAGCAGACACGCCTGTTCCAGGCCTTCGAGCGGCTCGACGCCGAGCAGTCCGACGTCGAAGGGGCCGGCATCGGGCTGGCGCTCAGCAAGTGGCTGGTCGACCTGATGCGCGGCAGCATCGGCATGCGCAGCACGCCGGGCCAGGGCAGCACCTTCTGGGTCGAACTCGGTTGCGCCGGCCTCGCCAGCGCGGCCCCGGCCGTCACGGCGGCAGCCGTGGCCGCGCCTGCGCCCAGTGCAGCGGCCGGCGCCACGGTCGAGACCGTGCTCTACATCGAGGACAACCCGGTCAACCAGGTGCTGATGGAAGGCATGCTGGCGCAGCGCCGGGGGCTGCGCCTGCTCATCGCCGGGCTGCCCGAGATCGGTCTGCTGATGGCCACGCAGGCGCGGCCCGACCTCGTGCTGCTCGACATCCAGCTGCCGGGCTTCGACGGCTTCGAAGTGCTTCGCCGGCTGCGTGCCAACGAGGCCACGCGTGACATCCCGGTGGTGGCCGTCAGCGCCAACGCAATGCAGAACGACCTCGACGACGCCCGCCGCGCCGGCTTCGCCGACTACGTGACCAAGCCGCTGGACCTGCAGCGCCTGTTGTCGGTGGTGGACGGCCTGCTCGGCAGCGCCGCCCGTTCGCGCGGCTGAGCGCCGGGCCACCGACGGGCGCAGACCCGACGCTTCAGCAGGTCTTCAGCACCGGCGCCTACATTCGGCGCGATGTCTCTTGCTTCATGGCTGGGCCGATGAAACTGCGCCTGGCCACCGCCCTTCTCGTGATCTGCCTGACGGCCGCGCCCGCTGCCGTGCGGGCGCAGGCCGCCGCGGCGCCACCGGGCTGGGCCGAGCTCGAAGCCGCGGGCGCGCGCATCGGCGAGATCGTCATCCTCAGCGGCGACATCTTCGACACCACCGACCCGAAGGAAGACAAGCTGCTCTTCCGCTGGGCTAACCGGCTCCACATCCAGACGCGCCCCAGCGTCGTCGAACGCCAACTGCTGTTCAAGCCCGGCGACCCGGTTTCCGTGCGCGTGATCGAGGAGACGGAACGCCTGCTGCGCAACAACCGCTACCTCTACGACGTGCAGTTCCGGCCGCGGGCCTGGCACGACGGCGTCGTCGACATCGAGGTCGTGACGCGCGACACCTGGACGCTGGACCTCGGCGCCAGCGCGGGCCGCGCGGGCGGCGCGAACACCAGCGGCATCCACCTGCGCGAGTACAACCTGCTGGGCACCGGCACCACGCTCAGCGTGGGCCGCTCCAACGGCGTCGACCGTTCCGGCAGCGAGTTCGAGTTCTTCAACGACCGCGCCTTCGGCACCGCCGCCGCGCTGAACTACAGCCATGCCTCGAACAGCGACGGTCGACGCGACGCCTTCGCAGCGCTGCTGCCCTTCCGCTCGCTGGACACACGCTGGGCAGCCGGCCTGACGGCGTCCAACGACGACCGCATCGACGCGGTCTACAACGCCGGCAACATCGTCAGCCAATACCGCCGACGCCAGAACCAGCGTGAGCTCTTCGGCGGCTGGTCGCCAGGACTGCAGGACGGCTGGGTGCAGCGCTACAGCGTGGGCCTGCGCATCGACGACGACGCCTACGCGCCCGAGCCGGGCCTGACCGCCCCGGCGCAGCTGCCCGCAGACGCGCGGCTGGTGACCCCGTTCGTGCGTTTCGAGCTCATCGAGGACCGCTTCGAGCAGGAACAGAACCGCAACCTCGTCGGCCGCCCCGAGTTCTTTGCGCGCGGCTTCGCTTCATCGGTGCAACTGGGCCGCGCGACAACCGGTTTCGGGTCGACGCGCGACGCCTGGCTCTACGCCGGCTCGCTCAGCCGCGGCTTCGAGCCGGCGCCAGGCCACCGGCTGATCGCCGCGGCCTCGTTGTCTGGCCGCTACGCCGACGGCCAGGTGCAGCGACAGCGCGCCGGCCTGCAGGCCCAGTACTACCTGCCGCAGAGCCCGCGCTGGCTGTTCTACGCCTCCGGCAGCGCCGACGCGCTGACCCGCCCCGACCCCGCCGTTGCCCTGCAACTCGGCGGCGACAATGGGCTGCGCGGCTACCCGCTGCGCTACCAAAGCGGCACCCGGCGTGCGCTGTTCACGGTGGAAGAACGTTTCTACACCGACATCTACCTGTGGCAGCTGTTCCGCATCGGCGGCGCGGCCTTCTTCGACACCGGGCGCGCCTGGGGTGGCGCCGACACCAACCTGCGGGACCCGGGGTGGCTGCGCAACGCGGGCTTCGGCCTGCGCATCGTCAGCGCGCGTGCGGCGTTCAGCAACGTGCTGCACGTCGACCTCGCCTTCCCGCTGGGTGCGTCGGCCGATATCAAGAAGGTGCAGTTCCTGGTCAAGACCAAGACCAGTTTCTGAGCGCCGCCGCGGGCGCTATCGTTGACGCATGAAACTCGCCACCTGCGAGCTTCACTAGCGTTTCACGGAATCTCAATGCGTCCCAGCGTGCGCAAGCATCCTGTTGTCGCCAAAGGATTTTCCTCCGCTGACGTCCGACAACATGTCATTGCACCGCACTCGAAACGGGTAGCTAGCTGGGTAGCCAGAGCGCTAGACTTGGCCCTAGCTACCCACTGGAGAAGCACCATGGCGCGGCATGGAAATCTGCTTGACGACGTTCAGATCAGGCACTGGATCACGAAGGGCGAACCGACCGCGCGATCCGATGGCGAAGGACTGACATTCACACTGTCAGGTGCAGGTACAGCCGCATGGATCCTGCGGTATCGAATCCCCGGAAACCGGCGCAAGGAGATCACGCTCGGGAACTACCCAGACATGTCGCTGGCAGCGGCCCGGAAGCTGGCGCGCGAGCGTCGAGTCGATGTTGACCAAGGCAAGGACCCGGCTGCGCAGAAGAAGGTTGAAAAGATGCGCACGCAGATGGCGTGGACAGTGCGCCAGCTGGTCGATGACTACGAGGTCAAGAAGCTGACGACCCCGCCTCTGGCCGAGGGGACCGTGTACTACCGCAAGTGGGACCTCGACAAGATCATCAAGCCCAAGTTGGGTTCCATGGAGGTCCGCCACGTCACAGCGGCCGACATCGTGCATGTCATCGAGTCCAGCAAGCGCTCGTGGACCATCTGCAAACGCCTCCTGACCTCCGCCAAGCTTCTTTTCGCACACGCGTGTGGCAAACGGCTGATTGACGTCAATCCTTGTGTCGGCATCGACCTGACGGCGCTGATGGGCGCACGGCCGCCGATACGTCGGCGCGTCATGCTTACCGAGGACGAACTGCGCGTCTTGCTCAAAGACATCGACGATATCGGACCCGAGAACGGGCTGGCCTTCCGCATCTTGCTGGCAACGTGCGTCCGGTCGATTGAGCTTGCGAAGGCGCGCTGGGAGCACGTCGATTTCGAACGCGCGACTTGGTGGGTACCCGATGAATCGGTGAAGACGCGCGCTGGCTTCCTTGTCCCGATCACTCCGACGGTCGTGGCATGGTTCCAGAAGCTTCGCGCGTTGGCCGGTGGCTCGCCCTGGGTCTTGCCGGCAAGAAGAGCTCGCCGACGTCAACGATTAGGTGATACCCATGTCGGCAAGACCACTCTGTGGGCGGCAATCGCTCGGGCCTTCGAGCGAGGCCACTTGGACGTACGCCGCTTCACCCCACACGACACCCGAAGCACGGCCAAGGGCCACATGCGAAACATGGGCATCAAGAACGAGATTACCGAGATCGCGCTCAACCACACCTTGAAAGGCATGGAGGCGGTCTACGACGTTCGTGACGAGATTCCGGAGCGCCGTTTCGCTCTTGAGCGCTGGGCGGCGTTCATAGAGGCCTGCGAAAGTGGCAAACCTTGGAACGTCGTGCCACTCAGGCAAGTCGCATAGTCAAGCTGTTCGCCCTGCGACTACTCAGCCACGACCCCTACAAGGTTTCACGAACGCGCAGCAGTCGCAGAGGCCCTGGATGCGCGTGCGACGTGCCTGCAGTTCCCCCGACAACAGCGCTTGCCGGCGTTCGGCCAGCGCCCTGATCTGGGCCTCCGTCAGCAAATCGACTCGATGGCTTCGCCCGCCTTGCCCGTTAGGTCCCTGGACCAGCACGTACGCATGCGCTCTGACGGTCTCGCCCGTCGCCGCCATCAGCGCCACCCGCTGCGCCGAGAGCTCGATCACGTCCGATGGATAGACCGCATCGCGGCCGCGCGTCTTCAGCTCGACGAGGGTCACGCGCCCGGCCCCATCGCGGTACGCCCGATCAACCCTTGCGGAGATCCGGACGGGCCCGTTTGATCGGAACAGTCGCTCCGCGTAGGCGAGCTTCGCCGTCTTTAAATCTCGCGGCAGCCAGGTGTCCGCGTCACGTTGACGACGCCTCCGTCGAGTCCACCAAACGATGATCAAGGCGAACGCGCTCAACGCCGTAACGATGGCCAACAGGTCAATGGTCATGGCCTGGGCCAAAAACGCGCTGCCACAGCGCCAGCCACCACCGCACAAGGCAGTGGCCCGCCGCGCCGACGACTCGCGCGACTTGTCCGAGCACAAGTTCAACGAACCCATCCCCGCGCGTGCTTGCCTGCCGATGGAACCGCTTGTGCGCCCGAAGGCCGCGTTCAATCGCCACCCTCTGTGCTTCGGACGGGCGCTTGCCATGGCGATGCTCGAAGACCACCAACTTCTCGCACACGCCCATCTGCGCAAGCTGGGTCGCGTTGACGCGTGGCCCGCGACCTCGGCACTTGTTCCGTTGCCACCTCACTTTCATGGTTCCTCGTCCGGGCCAGCCGGCAAGCTGAACGCCTGGTTGGTGTGTCGCGCACTGCCCGGGCTGACAACCGCTGGCGTCTGCACCGGCAGCGCCACCGCCGGGTGAGCCGCGGTCAAGGCGGGCATCACAGTCCAGTTCTGCGCCAGCAGACCTTCGTGCGCCAGGAAGCGCAGTCGGTTCACCCGCTTCGTGCCCTTGTTGAAGCGGATCAGGTCGTCGTAGAGGCGCGGGTTGTCCTCGCGCGTCATCTCGAACAGCAGGCGCACGGGCTCTTCCTTCGTCGTGCCGTGGTTCATGCGTCGCCCCCTTCGGTTTGCATCGAACGCAGCGTCCTGCCAGCGGCCTGCAGTGCGGTGTAGGCGTAGTTGGTGCCGGCGATCTGATAGCCCCTGACGTTGGCGAACATCGGATCCCTGACCTCCAGGATCTGATGCGTGGCGAAGGCTTCCTTCACCGCCTTCTTGAAGAGAAATGCGCCGCCGCCGACCAGGATCACGTGCTGGACGTTGTAGGACTCGCCAATGCGATGCGCCATGGCCGCGACCGCTTCCTTCGCGATGATCTCCACCATGGGTTTCATGCGCGCGATGTTGTAGGTCCGCTGATAGACCGTCAGGCCCTTGCCGGTGCGCAAGGCCAGGTCGATGTTGTCCAGGTTGGTGTAGGGCTTGCCGATCTCCAGGCTCACGTCATCGGCGATCAGCTGCAGGATGTTCGACACGCCGCGGTCGACCGAGTGGCTCTGCTTGTGCGACAGCTTCATGCCTCGGGCCACCAGCCAGTCGAAGGTGCGAGACCCCGGATCGATGACCAGGCTTTGCTCCTGCTCCATGGCTTCGACCTTGTCGTTCTGCGTGGCGTAGTCGATCAACGCGCCGTTCGGCTGGGCCATTGCCAATGCCTTGCGGACCGTCACCACCTTGCCGCCGCCCACGTCGTGCCGGCCAGTCATCAGCTTCTCCAGCGCCGCCTTCTTCGCCGCGAAAGCCGCGACCGGCAGGCCGACCACCAGCAGGTCGATGGTCTCGACCTTCATCATCCGCAGCGCACCGCGGGCCAGCGCCAAGTACTGCGGCGTTTCGGTGTAGTCGCCATGGATCTGCGTCGCGCGAAACGCATCTGCCGCCAGCATCACATCCGGACCGACCTCGTAGAACAGGCCGTTGATCGGGATGGCGACGGTCTTGCGCCCATCGGCGCCCAGCGTCTTCGCTGGATCGCGTGGGCTGGGGTAGGCACGGGACGGGAAGCTGGCGCAGCGGATGTCGCCAACCTTCCCGCCACCGATGCCAGTGACGTACTTGGTGTTGCCGAAC
>CAMTUD010000174.1:0-8002 GCA_947084805.1 uncultured beta proteobacterium
AAGGGGCGTTCGGGCGGGGCGCGGCGTGCGTGTGAGGCGCCGAGGAGCGCAGGGTTAATGGCCCGCGCGCGCAGCGCGCCACGTGAACTGACATGGCGCAACCTGTCTGAGCGTATCGAACGCAGTGAGCGCAGCGAGTTATGCGCCGGGCCATGGACCCGAGCACCGCAGGGCAGTCGGCGCGCAGCGCCGACCGCCTCAGTCGCACGCCGCGCCGCGCCCGGACGCCCCTTTGCCGCCACAGCCGTCAGCACGACAAGGCGGACGGCGAACTTCCGCAACGGGCCACAAGCTGAAGCCGGCCCGCGTGACACACGCACTCAGTCGTTGGCCGGCCTGCCGACCAACTGCACGTCCAGCCTGGGCTCCGTCAGTTTGGGGTCGATGCGGCTCTCGACGAAGATGCGTTGCGGGTCGATGCCGCGGTCGGTGAGGTACTTGCGCAGGGCCTGCAGCCGCGCAGGTGTCAGGTCGCGTTCACCTTGACCGCTGCCGTCGATCTGCCACGGCCCCACCGGCACCAGCAGGGCCACCTCGACCTGCAGGCCGAGTGCGTTGAGGATCAGCTCGGTGAGCTGGCTCCTGGCGCTGTCGGTGAGCTGGTCGCCCTTGAAGAGCCCCCGTGCGGGCAGCGACACCGTGCGTGTGTTGTCCTTGTCGTCCGCCGCGGGCTTGGGCAGTGGCGTCACCGGCTTGTCGCCCGGCGCGGCGGCCAGCGGGCCGGCAGCCAGGCACAGCACGGCGGCCAGCAGCGCCGCCGGCAGGGTGGCATAGGCGCTTCTGGGCCTCGGGACGACGGGCAGGGGCATGCGACTTCCTTTCAGACGAGATGGCATTGTGGCGGTTCCGGCGCGCCGACGTGTGCGAGGCATCATGCCGTCATGCGCCGCTTTGCCCAGCTTTACCAGGCCCTGGACGCCAGCACCGCCACGCAGGCCAAGGTGGCGGCGCTGCGCGCCTACTTCCAGGCCGCCCCCGCAGGCGACGCGGCCTGGGCGGTGTACTTTCTGGCCGGGGGCAAGCCGCGCCAGGTGGTGCCGACGGCGCTGCTGCGCGAGCTGGCCTGCCGCCAGGCCGGCATCGACGACTGGCTGTTCGACGCCTGTTACCAGGCGGTGGGCGACCTCGCCGAGACCATCGCGCACGTGCTGCCGCCCGGCGGCGCCGACGATGACGACGCCGGGCTGGCCACCTGGCTCGACGAGCGCCTGCTGCCGCTGCGCGGGCTGGCGCCCGCCGAACAGGCCGAACGTGTGGCCGCCGCCTGGGACGGGCTGGACAGCGCGGGCCGTTTTCTGCTCGTGAAGCTGATCGGTGGCAGCTTTCGCGTCGGCGTCAGCAAACTGCTGGTGCAGCGCGCGCTGGCCGAGGTGGCCGGCCTGGACGCCCAACTGATGGCACAGCGCCTGGTGGGCTGGACCGACGCCCGCAGCACCCCCAGCGCGGCGCGCTACGCCGCGTTGCTGGCGCCGGTGCAGGCCACGGCCGACGGGCGCGTCGACCGGGGCGGCCTGCCCTATCCCTTCTTTCTGGCTCACGCGCTGCAGGCCGCACTCGAGAGCTTCGAGGCCATGCTGGGCCCGCCGTCCGACTGGCTGGTGGAGTGGAAGTACGACGGCATGCGCGCCCAGGTGGTGAAGCGTGACGGGCAGGTGTGGGTCTGGTCGCGGGGCGAGGAACTGGTGACCGAGCACTTCCCGGAGGTCGTGCAGCAGGCCGCGGCCTGGCCCGACGGCGTGGTGGTCGACGGCGAGCTGCTGGTCTGGCAGCCCGGCAGCGCCACGCCCGCGCCCTTCCAGCTGCTGCAGCAGCGTCTGAACCGCAAGACCTTGCCGAAGAAGCTGCTGGCCGATGCGCCGGTGCTGCTGCTGGCCTACGACCTGCTCGAAGCCGACGGCGCCGACCTGCGGGCCGAGCCGCAGGCGCTGCGCCGTGCCCGCCTGGAAGCCTTCGCCGCCGTGCAGCGGCTGCGGCTGTCGCCCGAAGTGGTGGCCAGCGACTGGGCCGCCTACGCAGCGCTGCGCGCCGGTGCCCGTGAACGTGGCGTCGAAGGATTCATGCTCAAGCACCGCGCGTCGCGCTACGGCAGCGGCCGCACAAGAGGCGACGGCACGTGGTGGAAGTGGAAGGTCGAGCCGCTGGCGGTCGACGCCGTGCTGGTCTACGCCCAGGCCGGCCACGGCCGGCGCGCCAGCGTCTACACCGACTACACCTTCGCGGTGTGGAGCCGCGCACCGGCCAGCGCCGCGGAGGCGCAGGCCGCGCTCGACGCCATCGCGCGCCGGGAACCGGCGCCCGCGCGGGACAGCGGCGCGCTGCAGCTGCTGCCCTTCGCGAAGGCTTACTCGGGGCTCAGCGACGAGGAATTCAAGGCCGTCGACCGTGTCATCCGCGCCACCACGCTCGAGAAGTTCGGCCCCGTGCGCAGCGTGCGTCCGAGCCTGGTGTTCGAAATCGGCTTCGAGGGCGTGCAGCCGAGCCCACGTCACAAGAGCGGCGTGGCGGTGCGCTTCCCGCGCATGCTGCGCATCCGCCACGACAAGCCGCTGCACGAGGCCGACACGCTGCACAGCCTGCTGGCACTGGCCGGCGGCGCGGCGCGAACTACAGTGCCCCCTGCGGCCGGCGCAGTGCCAGACGCCGCAGGGGGAATGACATGACGCAGGGCTGGCGCAAGGTGCTCGTGGCACTGGGCTGCGCGGCCGCAACGGCGGCGCAAGCGCAGATCAGCGAAGACCAGGCCGAACAGCTGATGCGCCTGTCGGGCCAGTGGGCGCAGCTCGAATCGATGGCCACGCAGATGCAGGATGGCCTGGTGCAAGGCCTGGCCGGCGGCGACAAGCCCGCCGCGCCCGAACTGGCGCAGCGCGTGAAGCAGGCCGCGGCCAGCGCCTTCAGCGTCGAACGATTGCAGGCGGTGGCGCGGCGCAGCCTGGCCGAAGGTGTGCGCGCCAGCCTGCTGCCCGAGCTGCTGCGCTGGTACGGCAGCCCGCTGGCCCGGCGCATTTCGCAGGCCGAGGTCGAGAGCACCGCGGCCAAGGCCGAAGGGGACCTGAAGCAGCGCACGCAGGCCGGCATGGCGCTGGCGCAGGCCGCCACGCCCGGGCGCCAGCAACTGCTGCTGAAGCTGGTGGAAGTGACACGTGCACCCAGCCTGGGCGTCGACCTGGCGATCAACATGTGGGTGGCGCTGCCCTTGACGCTGGCCCGCTTCGACCCCAAGGCGCCGCGCGTCGGCGAAGCCGAGCTGCGCGCCGGCTTCGACGCACAGCGCCCGCAGTTGCTGGCCGCCTTCGAAACCATCACGCTGGCCAGCATGGCCACCACCTACCGTGCGCTGCCCGACGACGCGCTGGCCGCCTACGCCGGCTTCATGGCCACGGTGGCCGGTGAGCACTACACCGACCAGGGCACCCAGGCCTTCGAGGCCGCCATCCTGGCGGCCATCGCGGCACTGAAGCCCTGAGCGCCGGGCGCCGGCCTGGAAATGGCCGGTCTAGACCCCGCTAATGCAGCCTTGGCAAGGCGCCCTGCTGCCTAGCATGGCAAGGACGCCCTACCGAGGAGCTGCGTGGACTCCGCCCTTGCCCAAGAACCGCCCGTGGCCCCGGCCGCGGCCGCTGCACCCGTTGCCGCCCCGCTTGTTGCGACCGCCGGGCCCGACACGCTGCTGAACGCCGCGCGCAGCGGCCGCATGCCGCTGCCCGAACTGCTAGACCGTGCCAGCACGCTGCAAGCCGCCGGCGAAGCCGAGCGCGCCGCTGCGCTCTACGAAGCCTGGCTGGCCAGCACGGCTTCACCGCTGCGCCATGTGGCGGGCTTCAATTGGGGCGCGCTGCTGTCGCAGCTGGGCCGCAACGACGAGGCCGAGACCGCCTACGCGCTGGCGCTCGTTGCCCAGCCCGGCTTCGCCCCGGCGCTGCTGAACCTGGGCCACCTGTGCGAACGGCGCGGCGACGTCGAGGCCGCGCTCACGCACTGGCGCCATGTCTACGAAGCCGAGCCGCCGCCGACGCTGGAACACCGCCTGCACGCGCTGAACAACGCCGCGCGCCTGCTCGAGATCCAGCGCCGCTACCCCGAGGCCGAAGCGCTGATGCGCCGCAGCCTCGAGCTCAAGGCGGCGCAGAACGACGTCATCCAGCACTACGTGCACATCCGCCAGAAGCAGTGCGCCTGGCCGCACTACCTGCCGGTGGGCGAGGTCACGCCCAACCAGCTGCTCATGGGCACCTCGCTGCTGGCGACGATGGGGCTGTCCGACGACCCGGCGCTGCAGCTGCTGTCGTCGGTGCGCTTCGTGCACGAGAAGGTGCCCAAGCCGCCCGCCGTGCCGCTGCACAGCCAGATGCCGCCGCGCAGCGGCAAGGTGAAGATCGGCTACCTCAGCGGCGACCTGCACATGCACGCCGTGGGCCTGCTCACGCCCGAACTCTTCGAGCTGCACGACCGCAGCCGCTTCGAGGTCTGGGCCTTCTGCTGGACGCCCGAATCGGCGCAGCCCGTGTTCCAGCGCCAGCGCCAGCGCATCCTGAAGGCGATGGACCACCACGTGCGCCTGGCCGGTGTCGACGACACCACCGCCGCGCGGCTCATCGCGCAGGCCGGCATCGACGTGCTGGTCGACCTGCAGGGCCTGACGAGTGGTGCACGCCCGGCCATCCTGGGCCACCGCGCCGCACCGGTGCAAGTCAGCTACCTCGGTCTGCCCGGCACCAGCGCCTTGCCGGGTGTCGACTGGATGCTGGCCGACCGCTTCGTGATGCCGCCCGAACTGCTGCCCTACTGCACCGAGCAGCCCATCTACCTGCCGCACTGCTACCAGGTCAGCGACCGCCAGCGCGAGGTGGCCGCGATGCCCACGCGCGCCCAGTACGGCCTGCCCGAAGGCGTGTTCGTCTTCGCCAGCTTCAACAACAACCACAAGTTCACGCCCGAGATGTTCGGCGCCTGGATGCGCATCCTGCAGCAGGTGCCCGGCAGCATCCTGTGGCTGCTGGCCGACAACGACACGGCGCGCGACAACATGCGTGCGGCGGCGGTCGCGCAGGGCGTGGCACCAGAGCGGCTCTTCTTCGCGCCGCGGGTCAGCCCGGCCGAGTACCTGGCGCGCTTCCAGCTCGTCGACCTGATGCTCGACACCTTTCCCTTCAACGCCGGCACCACCGCCAGCGACGCGCTGTGGATGGGCACGCCGATGGTCACGCGTGCCGGCCGCACCTACATCAGCCGCATGGCCGGCAGCCTGCTCCATGCCGTCGGCCTGCCCGACCTCGTCACCGAGAACCTGGCCGACTACGAGAAGCTGGCCGTGACCCTGGGCCGCCAGCCGCAGCGCGTGGCCTCGGTACGCCGCTACCTGGCCGAACACGGCCGCAGCAGCCCGCTCTTCGACCTGCCGCAAGTCGTGCGCGACATCGAAACCCAGTTCGAGCGCCTGGCGCTCGCCGCACGGGGCGGCTGAGCGCAACTGAACCATGGACGAGCCGCACCTCGCCCCGACCGCCGGCACGGCGCCGCCGTCGCCGCCGGCGTGGGACCTGGACAACGACGCGCTGGCGCACGCGCTGTCGTGGCTGACGCGCCACCACGGCCGCGAGCGCACCGCCGAATCGCTGCTGGCCCACCTGCCGCTGAACGGCCCGGTGGGGCCCGACCAGGCCGTGCGCGCATTGCGCGAGGCCGGCTACAACGCCGGCCTGGTGCAGCGCGCGGTGGGCGAGCTGCACGCGATGCTGCTGCCGGCCGTGCTGCTGCTCAAGGGCGGCGACGCGTGCATCGTCGTGGCGCGCCGCGAAGGCCCGGCGCTGGACGCAGGCGGCGGCGTCTACGACATCGTCATGCCCGGCCGCGAAGCCGTGGCCTGCACGGCCACCGAAGCCGAGCTCGAGGTCGAGTACACCGGCATCGCGCTGGTGTCCACACCGCTGCCGGCCAACGACGCCGGCCCGGGCGGTGCAAACCGCCATGGCCAGGACGCGACGCTGATGCGCAACCCTGGCAGCCACTGGCTGTGGGGCACGGTGCGGCGCTTCGTCCCCTACTACCGTGGCGCGTTGCTGGCGGCCATGCTGAGCAACGTGCTGATGCTGGTGACGGCGTTGTCCACCAGCGTCATCTACGACAAGGTCATCCCGCACCAGGCCTACGTCACGCTGTGGGCGCTGGCCGCCGCCAGCGGCCTGGCGCTGGCCTTCGACATGATGGCGCGCCAGCTGCGCGCCTACCTCATCGACATGGCCGGCCGCAAGGCCGACCTCATCGTCGGCAGCATGCTGTTCCGCCAGACGCTGGCGCTGCGCATGGAGCACCGTCCGCCGTCGGCGGGCGCCTATGCGCACACGTTGGCGCAGGTCGAGCAGATGCGTGACTTCTTTGCCTCGGCCACGCTGTCGGCGGTATCCGACCTGCCATTCATCCTCGTCTTCGTGGCCATGGTGTTTGTCGTCGGCGGCCCGCTGGGTTGGGTGCTGGTGGTGTGCATTCCGGTGCTGGTGCTGGTGTCGGTCGCGATCCAGAGTTCGCTGCGGCGCGCGATGAGCAACAACATGCAGCAGCTGGCCGACCTCAACGGTGTGATGGTGGAGGCCGTGGACGGCCTGGAAGACGTGAAGGCCGCCGGCGCGCAGGGCCGCTTCCTGCGCCGCTACGAAGAGAGCACCGCGGCCGCCGCGGCGGCCGCGCTGAAGTCGCGCAGCATCTCGTCGTGGACGATGAACCTTTCGTCCGTCACGCAGCAACTCGTGAGCATGGTCATGCTGGTGTGGGGCGTGTACCTCATCGACGAGAAGGTCATCACTGGTGGCGCGCTCTTCGGCGCCGTGATGCTGGGCTCGCGCGCCGTGGCGCCGCTGGCCAGCGTGACCAGCCTGGCCACGCGCTACCAGGGTGCACGCGCCGCGATGCGCGCGCTGGAGCAGGTGATGAACAAGCCCATCGACCGCGACGTCGGCCGCGCCTACGTGCCCAAGCGTGAACTCAGCGGCCGCATCGGCCTGCACGAGGTGGGCTTTTCCTACCCGGCGCCGGCCAGCGTGACCGGCGCCACCGGCGGTGGCGAAGGGCCGCGTGTGCTGAAGGGCGTCACGCTGCGATTCGAGCCCGGTGAGCGCGTGGCCATCCTGGGCCGCATCGGCAGCGGCAAGAGCACCGTGCTGCGTCTGCTGGCGGGCCTGTACCTGCCCACCGAAGGACAGGTGGTGGTCGACGGCATCGACCTGCGCCAGATCGACCCCGCCGACTACCGCGCCCGTGTCGGTTTTGTCTCGCAGGACCCGCGCCTCTTCCACGGCACGCTGCGCGAGAACGTGCTGCTCGACCGCCCCGCCGCCGACCCCGCGCGGCTGGCCGACGTGGCCCGCCTCACCGGCCTGGAGCGCCTGGTCACCAGCCACCCGCAAGGCTGGGAGTTGCCGGTGGGCGAGGCCGGTGCGCTGCTCTCGGGCGGCCAGCGCCAGCTGGTTGCGCTGGCGCGCTGCCTGGTCACGCAGCCCAAGATCCTGCTCATGGACGAGCCGACGAGTTCGATGGACGCGCAGAGCGAAGTGGCCTTCCTGCGCCAGCTGAAGGAGGCCTGCGGTGACTGCACGCTGATCATGGTCACGCACCGCCCGGCGGTGCTGGAACTGGTGAACCGCGTGCTGGTCGTCGACGGTGGCCGCCTGGTGATGGACGGCCCCAAGGACCAGGTGCTGGCCGCGCTGAGTGGCGCCCGGCTGCCGCCTGCACCGCAGGCCGGTGCGGCGCCGACGAACGTGCACTTGCACCCCAGCGCGCGGCCGGTCGAGCGCGAGGCTTCGGTGTGAGCGCGCTCGCGACGGCTGGCGCTTCAGCTTGCGGCCCATTGCGGACGTTCGCGTCAGGCCGCTTTCTGCGTTCGACGCTTCTCGCGCGTCGCGCCAGGCGGCACCCGGCGGCGTCGCCGACTGTGGCGGTCGGCCTTGCAGGCCGACTCCCCTGCGCTGCTCGCCTTGAGGGGGTGCCGCATAACTCACTTCGTTCG
>CAMTUD010000175.1:0-20904 GCA_947084805.1 uncultured beta proteobacterium
GGCCTCGGCACTGAAGCGCCTGCTGCCGCGCGACGCCGCCGGCCAGCGCTGGCTCGCGCGCCGCGGCTGGCATGCGGCCTGGGTGGTGCTGGCGGTGGTGGTCGGCTTCATCGCCGGCCTGGCCGCCGACCAGCTTGGCCCGCCGCAGCGCGTGAACCTGCTGGCGCCCGCCGTCTGGGCCGTCGTCGCCTGGAACCTCGTGGTCTACGCCGCGCTCCTGCTGCCCTTGCCGGCACTGGGGCTGCGCGACGCGCTGACGCGCTGGGGGCTGCGTGGTGACGACGGGCCGGCCGCGCTCTGGGCGCACCACGCCGGGCCACTGCAGGCCGCACGCGTGGCGCTGGTGCTGCACGCCGCAGCTGCGGCGCTGGGCGCCGGGCTGGTGCTCGGCCTCTACCTGCGTGGTCTGGTGCTGGACTACCGCGCTGGCTGGCAGAGCACCTTCCTCGACGCCGCCGCAGTACAGCAGGCACTGGGCAGCTTGCTGGCCCCGGCCAGCCGTCTCACCGGCATCGCCGTGCCCGACGTCGCACCGCTGCGCATCGGGCCCGGCGGCGACGCGCAGGCCACCGCCGCGCCGTGGATCCACCTCTACGCCACCACGCTGGCGCTGGCCGTGCTGCTGCCGCGCGGCCTGCTGGCTGCGTTGGCCGGCTGGCGTGCGCGGCGCCTGTCGCGGCACTTTCCGCTGCCGCTGGACACACCGTACTTCGAGGCCCTGCATCCGCTGATGCGTCCCGGCCTGCCGCGGGTGCTGCCGTTGCTGTGGCTGTGCGACCGGCCTGGCCTGACGCTGCTGGGTCAGGCCATCGGCGCGCTCGACGCGCCCATGACGCTGTTGCGCAGCGACGAGGGCGACGAACTGCAACTGTGGCCGGTGCCCCCGGCGCTCACGCAGGCGGCCGTGCCAGCCCCCTGGTGGGCGCCCTGGCGCCGCCCCGCCGACGCCGTGCTGCCCCGCCTGCGTGAACAGGTGGCGGCCGTGCTGCTGGTGACCACGCCCGGCGCGCCGCGCCCGGAGTGGCTGGCCACGCTGGGCCGCCCCGTGGTGGCGCTGGTGGACGGTGCGGCCGCCGAGCCGCCTTCGCTGCGCCTGAGTGAACGTGACGACGGCTGGCTGGCCGAAGGCCGGCTGCTGCGCACGCTGGCCGTGGCGCTGGACGACGACCCGCGACTGACGCGCCTGGCGGCGGCGTGGACGGCGCAGCAGCGCACCCGCCTCGACGCCGGCGTGGCCGAACTCGCCGATACGCTGGCGCGTGTGGCCTGTGCACGCGAAGCGGTGGCCGACGCCGGCCGCCTGGCCAGCGGGCGTGCCGAAGCCGAAGCCGCACGGCGCGCCCTCGGCCTGGCCCTCGAAGCCGAACTGGCGGCGCATGGCGCGCGGCTGGCTGCGCTTCTGGGGCTGCCTCCTGCAGCGAGCGAGGTCGATGCACGCGCCGTTCCGGTCACCGGAGCCATGCTGCCGGTGCCCGCGGCCGCGATGCGCCAGCGTGTCGCCGAAGGCCGTTCGGCGCTGGTGGCCGGTGTGCTGGGCGGTGCCCTCACCGGCCTGAAGGCCGACGTGCTGAGCGGAGGCCTGACGATGGGCGGCGGCGCCCTCGTCGGGGCGCTGCTCGGCGCCCTGGGCGCCGCCGGCGCGGCGCGCGGCCTGAACATCGTGCGCGGCACCGACCGCAGCTTCGTCACCTGGGACGAAGAGGTGCTGGCGCCGGTGACGGCCGGCTTGCTGGCGCGTTACGCCGTGCTCGCCCACGGCCTGACGCCCGAAGCGGCGCGTGAACGCCTGGTGCCGGCGCTGGCCGCGCAGCACGGCACGCTGGCCACGCTGTGGCGCACACGCGCGAAACGCTTCGACAACGCCGGCGAGGCCGGGCCGCTGGCATTGACGCTGCGCCAGCCGTTGGCCGAAGCGCTGGTGCAGGCCGTGGGCGGCCCTAGACTCTGAGCCCATGAAAATTCTCATCCTCGGCGCCGGCCGTGTCGGCGAAAGCGTCGCCGAGAGCCTGGTCTCGGAGAAGAACGACATCACCGTCATCGACACCGACCCCGCCCGCCTGCGTGCGCTGCAGGACCGGCTCGACCTGCGTGGTGTCGTCGGCAACGGCATCCAGCCCAGCGTGCTGCGCGAAGCCGGCATCGAAGACACCGACATGCTGATCTCGTGCGCGCCGCAGGACGAGACCAACCTCGTGGCCTGCAAGGTGGCCAAGGACCGGTTCAACGTGCAGACCACGATCGCACGTGTGCGCAGCCCCGAGTTCCAGGACGGCAGCCCGATGCTCGGCAAGGACGGCTTTGGCGTCGACAAGGTCATCTGCCCCGAGCAAAGCGTCACCGCCTACATCCGCAAGCTCATCGAGTACCCCGAGGCACTGCAGGTGCTGGAATTTGCGCACGGCCTGGTGAGCCTGATCGCGGTGCGCGCGCTGGCCGGCGGGCCGCTGGTGCGCCACAGCCTGGCCGAGATCCCGGCGCTGGTGCCCGACGTCGAGATGCGCATCGTCGCCATCTACCGCCAGGACACGGTGCTGGCGCAGCTCGACGGCGACACCGCCATCGAGCCCGGCGACGAGGTCTTCGTGCTCGCCGCCACCGAACACATCCGCACCGTGCTGGGCGCGCTGAGCATGCGCGCGCAGCCGGTCAGGCGGTTGATGGTGGCGGGTGGCGGCAAGGTGGGGCTGCGGCTGGCGCGCGAGATCAACGCCGGCTACCAGGTCAAGATCATCGAGCCGCTGCGCGCCCGCTGCGACTACCTGGCCACCGAGCTGCCTTCCGGGGTGCTGGTGCTGCAGGGGGACTCCACCGACGAGGACCTGCTCGCCGACGAGAACGTCGACCAGATGGACCTCTTCCTGGCGCTGACCAGCGACGACGAGGACAACATCATGTCCTGCCTGCTGGCCAAGCGCCTGGGCGCCAAGCGTGTGCTGGCGGTGATCAACCGCCGCGCCTACGCCGACCTGGTGCAGGGCACGCAGATCGACATCGCCATCTCGCCCAGCCACACCGTCATCGGCGAACTGCTGGCCTACGTGCGGCGCGGCGACGTCGAGGCCGTGCACAGCCTGCGCCGCGGCGCGGCCGAGGCGCTGGAAGCCATCGTGCGCGGCGACCGCAAGACCTGCCGCATGGCCGGCCGCCGCATCGACGAGGTGGGCCTGCCTAAGGGCGCGCAGGTCGGCGCCATCGTGCGCGGCCTGCACCGCAGCGACGGCAGTGAAGCCGGTGCCGACGCGCGCCCCGAGGTCATCATCGCCCACCACGACACCGTGGTGCAGACCAACGACCACGTCATCATCTTCGTGCCGCGCAAGCGCATGGTGCGCGAGGTGGAGAAGCTCTTCCAGGTCAGCGCGACCTTCATGTTCTAGATGGGCCTGCTGCCGGTCGTCGCGCTCGTCGGGCGCATGGTGCTGCTGTTTGCGCTGCTGCTGCTGGTGCCGCTGGCCTTTGCCGTGGGCCGCCACGATCTCGCCGAGGCGGCCTTCGTGCAGTCCACCGTCGTCACCGCCCTCTGCGGCCTGGCGATGAGCCTGGTGACGCGCCGCTTCCGGCGTGAACTGCAGCCGCGCGACGGTTTTGTGCTGGTAGGCATGACCTGGCTCACGCTGCCGGTCTTCGGCGCGTTGCCGCTGCTGCTGGCGATCCCGGGCCTGAGCGTCACCGATGCCTACTTCGAGGCCATGTCGGCCTTCACCGCCACCGGCGCCACGGCGCTGTCGGGGCTGGACGCGCTGCCGCTGTCGGTCAACGTCTGGCGCTGTTTCATGATGTGGGTGGGCGGCCTGGGCATCATCGTGCTGGCGGTGGCCATCCTGCCCATGCTGGGCGTGGGCGGCTCGCAGCTCTTCAGGGCCGAAGTGGCCGGGCCGATGAAGGACCAGAAGCTCACGCCGCGCATCGCCGACACCGCCCGCGCCATCTGGGGCGCCTACGTGCTGCTCTCGGTGGCCTGCTTCGGCGCCTACCGCTGGGCCGGCATGAGCTGGGAAGACGCCTTCATGCACATGTGCACGACGGTCAGCCTGGGCGGCTTCTCGTCGCATGACCTGAGCTTCGGCTACTGGGACTCGCCGCTGATCGAGGCCGTGGCGGTGTGCTTCATGCTGCTGGCCGGCATCAACCTGCTGCTCTATTTTGTGGCCTGGCGTTCACGCTCGCTGGCCGTGTTGTGGCGCAGCGCCGAGGTGCGCGCCTTCTATGCGGTGCTGGCAGGCAGCATCGTGCTGATCACCGGTTACCTGGTGGCCAACGACGCCTACGACAGCCCCTGGGAGGCGCTGCGCCACGCCGCCTTCCACGTGGTCTCTGTCGCCACCACCACGGGTTATGCGTCCTACGACTACGCCCAATGGCCGCTGTTCGCACCCTTGCTGATGATCCTGCTGGGCTGTTTCGCCACCTGCGCGGGCAGCACCGGCGGCGGCATAAAGATGGTGCGCATGCTGCTGATGCTGAAGCAGTCGGGGCGCGAACTCGTGCGCATCGTGCATCCCAACGTCGTCAACCCGGTGGTGCTGAATGGCCAGGCGGTGAGCGACCGCGTGATGCAGAGCGTCATCGCCTACATGATGATGTACGGCGCCACGCTGGTGGGCTTCACGATGCTGCTGCTGTTCAGCGGGCTGGATGTGGTGACGGCCTTCACCGCCGTGATCGCCTGCGTCAACAACATCGGCCCCGGCCTGGGCGAGGTCGGGCCGGCGGTGAACTACGGCGGGCTCACCGACTTCCAGACCTGGGTCTGCAGCTTCGCGATGCTGCTCGGCCGGCTGGAACTGCTGAGCGTGCTGGTGCTGTTCACGCCCACCTTCTGGAGGAAGTAGTCGGCCCCCAAGCTCGCTGGCGCTCGCTGCCCCCAGGGGGGGGTGCCCGCCTACGGCCCGGCGGAGCCGGTTCCGTGGCTTGAGGCTTGATCGCGGGCGTTCGTCGCGGGTTCAGGCGCGCGGCAAGTAGATGCGGTCGGCGTAGGTGGCCAGCCATTGCGGCCGGAAGGCCACGAAGATGGCCACGAACATGCCGGTGATGAAGGCGTCGCCCGAAGCCGCCAGCACACGGGCCAGCATCACGTCGTCGGCGTCCAGGCCGTAGGGCACGCCGTTGAGCGCCACCGACAGGGCCCCGGCCAGGCCCAGCGCCAGCCCGGTGGCGAAAAAGCCGCGGCCGAGGATGTAGACGAAGAGGTGGTGCGGCAGCCAGCGCCGCAACGCCGCACCCATGCCCATCGAGAGCGTGATCGGCACCAGGCCCAGCCAGACCCCGCGCTGCAGCAGTTCGGCCGTGCCGAGGTCGGTCATCACCGCCATCAGCCCGATCACCGGCAGCAGCATCAGCACCGTCAGCGGCCAGCCCAGCATCATCAGCAGCAGGCAGCTGCCGGCCAGCGGCTGCATCACCGGCATGGCCGACAGGCGGTCGACGCTCCACAGCAGCGGCAGCGCGGCCCACAACGCCAGCGCCGGCCAGGGCAGCTCGGTGACGGCGCGCCACGGGCGCAACGCCAGCGCCAGCACGGTGGCGGCCAGGGCCAGCAGCAGATTCAACAACAGCATGCGGCCATCGTAGCGGGCCAGGCGCTGGGCGATACTTTGACGGGCCTGTTCCGGCTGCCTGCCTCGTTCTGCCGCCCATGAACTCCGTGCAACGCCGTCGCCTGTCGGCCCTGCTGTTCGCCTTGCCGCTGGTGGCCGGGCGGCACGTGCGCGCCCAGGTGGCGTCGCCCGCTGCCCACTGGCCGCAGCGCACGGTGAAGCTGCTTGTCGGCTTTCCGGGCGGCTCCACGCCCGACATGGCCGCCCGTGTGCTCGCCGAGGGCCTGGCGCGCACCTGGGGCCAGACCGTGGTGGTGGACAACCGTCCGGGCGCCGCCGGCAACCTGGCTGCGGCGGCGGTGGCGCAGGCGCGCGACGACCACACGCTGGGCGTCGTCATCAACGGCAACCTCACGACGGCCCGGCGGCTGAACCCGCGCCTGCCCTTCGACCCGGCACACGACTTCACGCTGCTCTCGCTGCTGGCCACCGCTCCGCTGGTGCTGGTGGCGCCGGCCAGCGCGCCGGGCGGTGCCGCGTGGTTCGCTGCGGCGCGCCAGGCGGCGGGGCAGTGGAACTACGGCTCGGTGGGCATCGGCTCCGTCGGCCACCTGGGCATGGAACTGCTGCAAAGCCGCGCGGAGTTCACGGCCACCCATGTGCCTTACAGCGGCAACCCCGCGGTGGTCACGGCGCTCGTCGCCGGGCAGGTGCAGGGCGCGCTGGTGCCGCCGGGTGTGGCGCTGCCGATGGTGCGTGCCGGCCGGCTGCGGGCCATCGGCCTGACGGGCGCGCGCAGCGTGCTGGCGCCCGAAGTGCCGCCGCTGGCCGAGGCGGGTGTGCGCATGGACGAACTCGAGGTCTGGACGGCCCTCGTCGGTCCGGCCGGGCTGACGGCGGCGGCGCAGCGGCGGCTGGCGCAGGACGTGCCTGCCGTGCTGCGCGAAGCCACGTCGCGCCAGCGCCTCTTCGACGCCGGCTGGCAGGTGCAGGCCACCTCGGCCGAGGCCTTGCGCCTGCGTGTGCAGGCCGAAGGCCGGCTGCTCGGCGCCATCATCACCCGCCGCGGCATCCGCGCCGAATAGGCGCCGGTCCGGTGCCTGCGTCTGGCCCCTGCGGCAGCCCCGCATGGACGCGGCGCGGGCGACGCATTAGGGTGCGGCCATGAACGCACCCATCGATTTCTTCTTCGACTTCTCGTCGCCCTACAGCTACATCGCCAACGAATGGGTCGACGCCGTGGCCGCACGCCACGGGCGCACCGTGCGGCGCCACGCCATCCTGCTGGGCGCCACCTTCCAGGTGGCCGAACTGAAGTCGCCGGTGTCGCACCCGCTGAAGCGCGAATACTCGCTGCACGACTTCGAGCGCTCGGCGCGCCACGAGGGCCTGCCCTACGCGCTGCCGCCCGTGTTCCCGATCGCCACGCAGAACGCCGCGCGCGTGTTCTGGTGGCTGGCCGAGACGCAGGGCGAGACGGCGGCCGCTGACTGGGCGCGCGCCGGCCTGCGCGCGGTGTTCACGCGCGGCGTGCCACTGCACGAAGCACCGGCGCTGAAGGCGCTGGCCACCGAGCAGGGGCTGGATGCCGACGAAGCCGAACGGATCTGGAACGACCCGCAATGGAAGGCGCGCCTGAAACGTGCCAACGACGAGGCCATTGCCGCCGGCGTCTTCGGCGCGCCCTGGTTCGTCGTCGACGGTGAACCCTTCTGGGGCAACGACCGCAAGCCGCAGATCGAGCGCTGGCTGGCCAGCGGGCCGTTCTAGGCCGCGGCTGCACGCCGTCGCAGCCCGAAGTGCACACCAGCGTGCCCCTAGAATCGATTAACGTTTACGTAAACGTCAAGTAACCGGAATGGCCGCAGCCACGGGCGGCGTCCGCGCAGGAGACCCGATGCCCGCCCTGACTTCCAAGCTCAACCCGCGTGCCGAGGCCTTCAAGGCCAGTGCGGCGCTGATGGCGCAACTGGTCGACGACCTGAATGCGAAGCTGGCTCAGATCGCCCAGGGCGGCGGTGACGCCGCGCGCGCCAAGCACACCGGCCGCGGCAAGCTGCTGCCGCGTGAACGGGTCGAGATGCTGCTCGACCCCGACACACCCTTCCTCGAGATCGCGCCGCTGGCCGCGCTGGACCTCTACGACAACGCGGCGCCGGGCGCGGGCCTGATCGCCGGCATCGGCCGCGTCAGCGGCGTCGAATGCCTCATCGTCTGCAACGACGCCACCGTCAAGGGCGGCACCTACTACCCCCTGACGGTGAAGAAGCACCTGCGGGCGCAGGAAGTGGCGCAGGAAAACCGCCTGCCCTGCATCTACCTGGTCGACAGCGGCGGCGCCAACCTGCCGAACCAGGACGAGGTCTTCCCCGACCGCGACCACTTCGGCCGCATCTTCTACAACCAGGCGCAGATGTCGGCGCTGGGCATCCCGCAGCTGGCGGTGGTGATGGGCAGCTGCACCGCCGGCGGCGCCTACGTGCCGGCGATGAGCGACGAAGCGATCATCGTCAAGAACCAGGGCACGATCTTCCTGGGCGGCCCGCCGCTGGTGAAGGCCGCCACCGGCGAGGTGGTGAGCGCCGAAGACCTGGGCGGCGGTGACGTGCACACGCGCCTGTCGGGTGTGGCCGACCACCTGGCCGACAACGACATGCACGCGCTGGCCATCGCCCGCGCCAGCATCGCCAACCTGAACTGGCGCAAGCCCGTGCAAGTGCTGACTTTGCCGCCACGTGCGCCGCTGTTCGACCCGCGTGAACTGCACGGCGTGCTGCCCAGCGACGACACCGGCTTCACCAGCCGCAAGCCCTTCGACGTGCGCGAGATCATCGCCCGCATCGTCGACGGCAGCGAGTTCGACGAGTTCAAGGCGCGCTACGGCGCCACGCTGGTCACCGGCTTCGCCCACATCGAGGGTCTGCCGGTGGGCATCGTGGCCAACAACGGCATCCTGTTCAGCGAGAGCGCCATGAAGGGCGCGCACTTCATCGAGCTGTGCTGCCAGCGCAAGATCCCGCTCGTCTTCCTGCAGAACATCACCGGCTTCATGGTCGGCCGCAAGGTCGAGAACGAAGGCATCGCCAAACACGGCGCCAAGCTCGTCACCGCGGTGGCCACGGCCACGGTGCCCAAGTTCACGGTGATCATTGGCGGCAGCTTCGGCGCCGGCAACTACGGCATGTGCGGCCGGGCCTATTCGCCGCGTTTCCTGTGGATGTGGCCCAACGCGCGCATCAGCGTGATGGGCGGCGAGCAGGCCGCCAGCGTGCTGGCCACCGTGCGGCGCGACGGCATCGAGGCCAAGGGCGGACAGTGGAGCGCCGAAGACGAAGCGGCCTTCAAGGCGCCCATCCAGCAGCAGTTCGAGCGCCAGGCGCACCCCTACTACGCCAGCGCGCGGCTGTGGGACGACGGCGTCATCGACCCCGCCGACACACGCCGCGTGCTGGCGCTGGGCCTGTCCGCCAGCCTGAACGCGCCGATACCGGACCAACCGCGTTTCGGCGTCTTCCGCATGTAGTGTACGATGTGTGCACATAACTGAAATCACACACATCATGCGCACGAACATCGACATCGATGACGAGCTGATGGCGCAGGCCATGCAGGCCGGCCCCTACAAGACGAAGAAGGACGCCGTCGAGGCGGGTCTGAAGCTGCTGGCACGCCAGGCCGCCTACCGCGAGATCCTGAAGTGGCGCGGCAAGCTGAAGTGGGACGGCGACGAGTCCATCGACTGGACGCAGCCCGAGGCCACCGCCACCGCGATCGTGACCCAGGAACCGGTCCCGAGGAAGCGCCGTGCTGGTCGTTGACTCCAGTGTCTGGATCGACTTCTTCAACGATGTCGATCACCCCGCGGTCGATCTGCTGGGCCAGATACTCGATCATGGCGAGCTGCGCCTCGTCGTGCCCGACCTCGTGCTGTTCGAGGTGTTGCGCGGCTTCCGCCACGAGCACAGCCACCGCCAGGCGCGCCGCCTGATGGAGAGCCTGCATGTCGAAGTCGCCGGGGGCGCTGAACTCGCGCTGGCCGCCGCGCAGCATTACCGCAGCCTGCGAGCCCAGGGCGTCACGGTGCGCAGCGGCATCGACGTGCTGGTGGCCGCCTTCTGCATCGAAAACGACTACGCGCTGCTGCACCGCGACCGCGACTTCCACGCCTTCGAGCAACTGCGCGGGCTGCGCGGCTGGAACCATTGAGGCAGGCCATGAGCACCACCCTCGACATCCGCCGCACCAGCCCCCACGTCGCCGAGGTCTGGCTCAACCGCCCTGAGGTGCGCAACGCCTTCAACGACGGCGTCATCGCCGAGCTCACCGCGGCCTTCCGTGAACTGGGCGCAGACCCGCATTTGCGCGCCATCGTGCTGGCTGGCCACGGCAAGGCCTTCTGTGCCGGCGCCGACCTGAGGTGGATGCGCACGATGGCCGGCTACAGCTGGGAACAGAACCGCGCCGACGCGCAGGCGCTGGCCGACATGCTGTGGGCCGTCTACAGCTGCCCGCTGCCGGTGGTGGGCCGCATCCACGGCGACTGCTACGCCGGCGGCGTGGGCCTGGCCGCGGTGTGCGACGTGCTGGTGGCCGCCGAAGGTGTGCACTTCTGTCTCAGCGAAGCCAGGCTCGGGCTGTTGCCGGCGACCATCGGGCCCTATGTCGTGAAGGCGCTGGGCGAGCAGGCCTCGCGGCGCTACTTCGTCACCGCCGAACGTTTCGACGCCGCACGCGCGCACGCCCTCGGCTTCGTGCACGAACTGGTGGCGCCCGATGGGCTGGACGGCCGCGTGGCCGAGATCGTCGGCGCGCTGGTGGCCAACGGGCCGGCGGCAGTGAAAGCCTGCAAGCGACTGGTGCAGGACGTGGCCGGCCGGCCCGTCGACGCCACGCTGCGCGACGAGACCGCACGCCGCATCGCCGACATCCGCGCCAGCGACGAAGGCCGCGAAGGTGTGCAGGCCTTCCTTGGCAAACGCGACCCCGCGTGGCGCCTGCCATGACGAGCGACACGCTGGACCTGACCCACCTCGTGGCGCTGGCCGCGGCGCTGGGCTGGGCCAGCGGCCTGCGCCTGTATGCGGTGGTCTTCATCACCGGCGCCGTGGGTTACCTGGGCTGGGTGCCGCTGCCCGAAGGCCTGAAGCTGCTGCAGCACCCGCTGGTCATGGGCGCCAGCGGGCTGATGATGGCGGTGGAATTTGTCGCCGACAAGGTGCCGGGCCTGGACACGCTGTGGGACGCCGTGCACACACTGATCCGCATTCCCGCCGGGGCCGCGCTGGCCGCGGGTGTGTTCGGCGGCGGGGGGCCGGAGTGGAGCAGCGCCTGGGCGCTTGTCGCCGCGCTGGCCGGCGGCACGCTGGCGGCCACCGCGCACGCCGCCAAGGCCACCACACGCGCCGCGGTGAACACCAGCCCCGAGCCCTTCTCGAACATCGGCATGTCGCTGGCCGGCGACGCGGCGGTGCCCGCGCTGCTGTGGCTGGCCTGGGCGCACCCGCTGTGGTTCTTCCCGGTGCTGGCGCTGGCCGTGGTGCTGGCGCTGGTGCTGATCGTCGTGCTCTTCAAGTTCCTGCGCGGCCTGGTGCGGCGCTTCTTCCCCACGCCGCAGGCCCGCGCCTGACAGAGGCCCAGCCATGTTCAAGAAGATCCTGATCGCCAACCGCGGTGAGATCGCCTGCCGCGTGGCGGCCACGGCGCAGCGCCTGGGCGTGCGCACGGTGGCCGTGTACAGCGACGCCGACGCCGACGCCCGCCACGTGCGCGCCTGCGACGAGGCCGTGCACGTCGGCGGCAACGCGCCGCGCGAAAGTTACCTGCAGTGGCAGCGCATCATCGACGCGGCGCTGGCCACCGGCGCGCAGGCCGTGCATCCCGGCTACGGTTTCCTGAGCGAAAACGAGGCCTTCGCGCGTGCCTGCGCCGACGCCGGCGTCGTCTTCATCGGTCCGCCGGCCTCGGCAATAGCGGCGATGGGCAGCAAGAGCGCGGCCAAGGCGCTGATGGAAAAGGCCGGCGTGCCGCTGGTGCCCGGTTACCACGGCGACGACAACACCCCCGCCTTCCTGGCCACGCAGGCCGCGTTGATCGGCTACCCGGTGCTGATCAAGGCCAGCGCCGGTGGCGGCGGCAAGGGCATGCGGCGTGTCGACAAGGCCGAGGACTTCGAGGCCGCACTGGCCAGCTGCCAGCGCGAGGCGCAGGCCAGCTTCGGCAACGCCCACGTGCTGGTCGAGCGTTATGTCCTGCGGCCGCGGCACATCGAGATCCAGGTCTTCGGCGACAGCCACGGCCACGTCATCCACCTCGGCGAGCGTGACTGCTCGGTGCAGCGCCGCCACCAGAAGGTGCTCGAAGAGAGCCCGGCGCCGGGCCTGAGCGCCCTGCGCCGGGCCGAGATGGGCGCCGCCGCGGTGGCGGCCGCCAAGGCCGTGGGCTACGTCGGCGCCGGCACGGTGGAGTTCGTCGCCGAAGAGCTGGACGACGGCGACATCCGCGCCTACTTCATGGAAATGAACACGCGGCTGCAGGTCGAGCACCCGGTGACCGAGGCCGTCACCGGCCTCGATCTCGTCGAGTGGCAGCTGCGCGTGGCCAGCGGCGAGCCGCTGCCGCTGACGCAGGACCAGGTGACGCTGCGCGGCCACGCCATCGAGGCCCGCATCTGCGCCGAGAACCCCGACGCCGACTTCCTGCCCGCCACCGGCACCCTGCACGTGGCGCGCTGGCCCGAACACGTGGCCTTCATGCGCAGCCCCGGCGACGGCCACCTGGCGCGTGTGGACAGCGGCATCCGCGAGGGCGATGCCATCAGCCCGCACTACGACTCGATGATCGCCAAGCTCATCGTCTGGGGCGAAACGCGTGAACAGGCGCTGGCGCGGCTGGACGCGGCGCTGCAGGCCACACACATCATGGGCCTGTCGACCAACGTCGCCTTCGTGCGCCGCGTGGTCGGCAGCCATGCCTTTGCCACCGCCGACCTCGACACCGGGCTCATCACGCGCGAGCACGCGGCGCTGTTCGAAGCGCCGCCGCTGGCGCCCGAGGTGGCTGCCGGCGCGGTGGCGGCCCATGTGCTGGCTGCCGAGGCCCTGCTGGAGGACGCCGACCCGTGGTCGCGCCGCGACGGCTGGCGCCTGCACGGCGGCGCGGCGCGCCTGCTGCACCTGGAACACCAGGGCCGGCCGTTGCTGCTGCGCCTGGAGCGCCAGCACGACGGCCGTGCACGCATCGGCATCGAGGGCCGGCATTGGCCCTTCACCTCGCGGGCCCTGGGCGGCGGCCGGCACGATCTGCAGGTCGGCGACACGCGCCTGACCGCCACCGTCTACGCCCATGGCGAGCGCTACGCCGTGTTCACCGGCAGCGGCAGCGCACTGCTGTCCGACCACGACCCGCTGGTGCACGCCGGCCAGGGCGCCGCCGAGGGCCGGCTGACGGCGCCGATGCCGGGCAAGGTGGTCGGCTTCCTGGCCGCCCCGGGCGACCGCGTGCAGCGCGGCCAGGCGCTGGCGGTGATGGAGGCGATGAAGATGGAGCACACCATCAACGCGCCGCACGACGGTGTCGTCGAGGAACTGCTCTACGCCGTGGGCGACCAGGTGGCCGAGGGCGGTGAACTGCTGCGTCTCGGGCCGGTGGTGTGACGGCGCGCGCTGTGCAGCGCGCGACGCCGTCAGCGGCTGCGTTTGTCGCCGGCGCGGCTGCGGCCGAACCAGCCGCGGCGGCGCAGCGGCGGCGGGGCGTCGAGGGTCGACGCCGGGCTGCCGGTGGACGCGGCGAACAGCGAGTTCAGGAAACGCGAGGCGCTGAAGCCCGCGGCGGGCGTGCCGCCGGCAGCGGGGTCGGCCGCGGCGGCCAGCGCGGCGCGGAATTGCGGCGCCAGCTCGGCCAGCTCGCTGCCTTCCATGGCCTCGCACACCAGCAGCACGTCGCGGGCGTACATCGGTTCGCACAGCATGCGCTTGGCATCGACACCCTCGCCGAGCTCACGCTGCAGCAGGGCGCTGATGCGGCTGGCGATCTTCAGGCAGGTGCGTGGGTTCATGGTGTGTACCGGGAAGTTTGTGTCCGGCGCGGGCCGACGGCCATCCCCAGAAAGGTCGATGCAAGGGTCACGATGGAGCCGGCGCAGGACTTCGGCAGGGCCCGTGTAAGCTGATACGCCGCAAAGCCGCCCCAAGAAGCTCATGACCCCCCACACAGTGACGCTCGTCGAAGTCGGGCCGCGCGACGGCCTGCAGAACGAGGCCCAGCCTGTTGCCGCCGCGCACAAGGTCGAACTCGTGCACCGGCTGCAGGCCGCGGGCTGCCGCGAGATCGAAGTCACCAGCTTCGTGAGCCCGAAATGGGTGCCGCAGATGGCCGACAACGCCGAGGTCATGGCCGGCATCCGGCGCCAGCCGGGCGTGCGCTACTCGGTGCTCACACCCAACCTGAAGGGCCTGGAGGCCGCGCTGCCGACCCGCCCGCACGAGGTCGTGGTGTTCGGCGCCGCCAGCGAAGCCTTCAGCCAGAAGAACATCAACTGCGGCATCGAAGAAAGCATCGAGCGCTTCCGCCCCGTGGTGGCGGCCGCACACGCCGCCGGGCTGAAGGTGCGCTGCGCGGTGTCGTGCGCCCTGGGCTGCCCCTACCAGGGCGAGGTGTCGGCCGACGAGGTGGAACGTGTGGTGCGGCTGATGAAGGCCATCGGCGTCGACCACTGCGGCATTGCCGACACCATCGGCGTCGGCACGCCACGTCGTGCGCAGGCGGCGCTGGAACGGGCCTTGAAACACTACCCCGCCAGCGAGGTGAGCGGGCACTTCCACGACACCTACGGCCAGGCGCTGGCCAACATCCACGCCTGCCTGACGCTGGGTGTGCATGTCTTCGACACCAGCATCGCCGGCCTCGGCGGCTGCCCCTACGCCAAGGGCGCCACCGGCAACGTCGCCACCGAGGACGTGGTCTTCATGCTGCACGGCATGGGCATCGAAACCGGCTTGGACCTCGACGCGCTGGTCGATGCCGGCGCCTGGATCAGCGGCGTGCTCGGCCGGCCGCCGGTGTCGAGGGTGGCGCGGGCGCTGCTGGCCCGGCGCGGCGTGGCGCTGAACCTGACTTGACGGAAGGCCGTGATGAGTGAGGGTCTCGACCCGGCGCTGAACGAGCGCCCCGAAGGTTTCCAGCGCGTGACACGCGCGCTGGCCGAACGCGGCCATGCCCATGCGCCGCGCTGGCTGGAGGTCTCCGCGCGCACCTCGCAGGAGGCGGCCGACGCGCTGGGCGTCAGCCTGGGCCAGATCGCCAAGAGCGTGATCTTCCGTCGCAAGAGCGACGACACCGCGGTGCTGGTGGTGACCTCGGGCGACCGCCGGGTTGACGAGAAGCGCGTGGCCGCGCACACCGGCCCGCTGGGCCGCGCCGACGCCGACTTCGTCAAGGCGCGCACCGGCTTTTCGATCGGCGGCGTGGCGCCACTGGCGCATGCGGCGCCGGTGCTGACGCTGCTCGACCGCGAGCTGTTCCGGTTCAACGAGATCTGGGCCGCCGCCGGGCACCCGAACGGTGTCTTCCGCGCCACGCCCGACGAGCTGCTGCGGCTGACCAGCGCGCCGGTGGCCGACGTGGTGCAACTGCCATGACGACCGCCTTGCCATCACCCTGCATCAACGTCTGCCGCATGGACGAAGCCACCGGCTGGTGCGCGGGCTGCCTGCGCACGCTGGACGAAATCGCGCTGTGGTCGCGGCTGCCCGAGCCGGCCAAACAGGCGGTGTGGGACGAACTCGCGCAGCGTCGCCTGCTGTGGCTGCAGCAGGGCCGCGGCCCCTTGCCCGCGCCCGCAGCCGCGGCCGCGCCCTGACCCCAAGGGTGCCCGAGCCGTGAAACAGATCGTCTTCCACTTCGACTTCATCTCGCCCTACGCCTGGCTGGCGTTCGAACGCCTGCCGCAGGTGCTGGAAGGCTGCAGCTACACCGTGCGCTACCAGCCGCTGCTGCTGGCCGGGCTGCTGCAGCACTGGGGCAGCAAGGGCCCGGCCGAGATCGAACCCAAGCGGCACTGGACCTTCCGCCAGGTGCATTGGCTGGCCGCGCAGCAGGGCACGCCGCTGGACACGCCGGCCGTGCACCCCTTCAACCCGCTGCCGCTGCTGCGCCTGGCGCTGGCGTGCGGGCCGAACCGGCGTGTGGTGGAGGCGATCTTCCGCCACACCTGGGTCGGCGGCGCCGATGCCGTCGACCCGGCGCGTGTGGCGGCGCTGACCGCCGCGCTGGCGCCGCCGCGCGACCCCCACGGCGCCGAGGTGAAGGCCGAACTGCGGCAGGCCACCGAGGCGGCCGCGGCGGCCGGCCTGTTCGGCGTGCCCACGCTCGAGTGCGACGGCCGCCTGTTCTGGGGCCTGGACGCGCTGCCCATGCTGCGTGACGCGCTGCAGGGCGGGCCCTGGTTCCAGGGCCCCGGCTGGCACGACGCCGCGCTGCCGCGGCCGGGCGTCGTGCGGCGCTGAGACGGCGTTGCCCGGCGGGCCGCACTCCCCGGCCTGCAGGAGGGTGAGGCGCGGCCGCGCCGCATAGCATCCGCAACCACCTCAGCCCGGAGCAGAACATGGCCGACAGCAACAACCTGATCAACGGCAACCGCAACGACTCGGTGGCCGGCAGCGACAAGCTCTCGGTCGGCGCCAACCGCGCCGTCAGCGTCGGCAGCAGCGCCACGCTGAGCGTCGGCGGCTCGCGCAGCGTCAACGTCGGTGCGCAGGAGTCGTGCACCGTCGGCAGCAGCCGCAGCAGCAACGTCGGCGCCAACGAGACGGTCTCCATCGGCGGCAGCCGCAGCGTCACCGTGCAGCTCAGCCAGAGCAGCAGCGTCGGCGCGAACCAGAGCGTCCAGGTGACCAAGGACCTGGCCATCGGCGTCGGCAAGAACGTCGTCATCGACGCCGGCGACAGCCTGGTGCTGCGTGTCGGCGCCGCCAGCCTGACGCTGAAAAAGGACGGCAGCATCGTGCTCAAGGGCACCGACATCACGATCGAGGGCTCGGGCAAGATCAACGTCAAGGCCAGCAAGGACATCGTCCTCAAGGGCAAGAAGGTGCTCGAGAACTGAGGCTGCGGCGGCGCCGGTAGGGCGCCGCTTCACCCGTCTTGTGCGCGATTTCTTTTCGGCGCACAGTCCGCGTCCAGGGTTAACCCGCACGGATACGCGGCGCCACGTCCAATCTGTCAGTCCACGTTGGTTTCGTGTCAGAGCGCGGTCAGTAGCCCTACCGATAGTGCGCCCAAGCAGCGCGGCATCGCCGTGTTGCGCCCACCCCAACTCTCGGAGACACCCATGGACGCGAAACTGGCGGAGCGGATCACCGCTCACCCGTCGTACCAACAACTGCGAGCGCGTCGCACCAGCTTCGGCTGGTGGCTGACCGGCGCGATGATGGTCGTTTACTACGGCTTCATCCTGCTCGTGGCCTTCAACAAGCCGCTGCTGGCCACACGCCTGGGCGACGGCGTCATGACGCTGGGCATGCCCATCGGTCTGGGCGTCATCATCTTCACCATCGTCATCACCGGCATCTACGTGCGCCGTGCGAACGGCGAGTTCGACCGCCTGGCGGCCGAAGTCAACGCGGCGGTGCTCAAGTGAGGCAGCTCTCTTCCCCCATGCGCCAGCTGCTCACGCTGGCCGCGCTGTTCGGTGTCTCTGCCGCAGCCATCGCCGCCGGTGCCGACCTCGGCCAGGCCGAAAAGCAGACGACGAACTGGACAGCCATCGGCATGTTCGGCATCTTCGTCATCTTCACGCTCTTCATCACCAAGTGGGCGGCGTCGAAGACCAAGAGCGCGGCCGACTTCTACACCGCCGGCGGCGGCATCACCGGCTTCCAGAACGGCCTGGCGATCGCCGGCGACTACATGTCGGCGGCCTCGTTCCTGGGCATCTCGGCGGCCGTGATGGCCTCGGGCTTCGACGGTCTGATCTACTCGATCGGCTTCCTCGTCGGCTGGCCGGTGGTCACCTTCCTGCTGGCCGAGCGGCTGCGCAACCTGGGCAAGTTCACCTTCGCCGACGTCGCCGCCTTCCGCTTCAGCCAGACGCCGGTGCGTGTGTTCGCGGCCAGCGGCACGCTCGTCGTCGTGGCCTTCTATCTGATTGCGCAGATGGTTGGCGCGGGCCAGCTCATCAAGCTGCTGTTCGGGCTGGAGTACTGGATCGCGGTGGTCATCGTCGGCGCGCTGATGATGGTCTACGTTCTGTTCGGCGGCATGACCGCCACCACCTGGGTGCAGATCATCAAGGCCATCATGCTGCTGTGCGGCGCCACCTTCATGGCCGGCGCGGTGCTGTGGCACTTCGGCTTCAGCCCCGAGGCGATGTTCGCCGAGTCGGTGCGCATCAAGACCGACATCGCGGCCAAGGGCGGCAAGCCCGCCGAGGAGGCGGCCAAGATAGGCTTCTCGATCATGGGCCCGGGTGGCTTCGTGAAAGACCCCATCAGTGCCATCAGCTTCGGCATGGCGCTGATGTTCGGCACCGCCGGTCTGCCGCACATCCTGATGCGCTTCTTCACCGTGCCGAATGCGAAGGAGGCTCGTAAGTCGGTGCTGTGGGCGACGACGTGGATCGGCTACTTCTACATCCTGACCTTCATCATCGGCTTCGGCGCCATCACCTTCGTGCTGACCAACCCGCAGTTCCTGGACGCCAAGGGCGGTCTGCTGGGCGGCGGCAACATGGCGGCCATCCACCTGGCCAACGCGGTGGGCGGCAACGTCTTCCTCGGCTTCATCTCGGCAGTGGCCTTTGCCACCATCCTCGCGGTGGTGGCCGGCCTGACGCTGTCGGGTGCCAGCGCCGTGTCGCACGACTTGTACGCCACCGTCATCAAGAAGGGCAAGGCCGACAGCGCCGCCGAACTGCGTGTCTCGAAGATCACCACCATCGGCCTGGGCGTCGTGGCCGTGGCGCTGGGCATCGCCTTCGAGAAGCAGAACATCGCCTTCATGGTGAGCCTGGCCTTCGCCATCGCGGCTTCGGCCAACTTCCCGGTGCTCTTGATGAGCGTGCTGTGGAAGGGCTGCACCACGCGCGGTGCGGTGATCGGCGGCTTCCTGGGCCTGACCAGCTCGGTGGCGTTGACGGTGGTGTCGCCTGCGGTGTGGGAAGCCACCCTCGGCAACCCCAAGGGCAGTGCACTCTTCCCGTACACCAGCCCGGCGCTGTTCAGCATGACCATCGGCTTCGTCGGCATCTGGCTGTTCTCGATCCTCGACAGCAGCGCGCGCGGCAAGCAAGACCGCGACGGCTTCGCGGCGCAGCAGCTGCGCTCGGAAACCGGTATCGGCGCAGACGGCGCCAGCGGCCACTGAAGGTCGGTGCAGGGCGGCCCGAACGGCCGCCTTGCTCTGGATCACGTTGACCTATGAGGGGCCGCAGGCATCATGCCGGCGGCCCCTCTTCCATCTGCACACCATGAACACACCCGCCGCCGAGTCGCAGCGCGAGATGCTCACGCTGGTCACGGCGCGCGTGCGCGACGCCTTCCTGCGCAAGCCGCATTACGTCGATGGCCAGACCGATCTGGTGACGGTCTGCCGCGAGCTGTCGCAGCGCGGCCTCACGCAGGCGCTGGTGCGCGACGTGCACGAAGGCCAGCCCCGCCTGGGCATCTTCACCACCACCGACCTGCGCGACGCGCTGCTGCGCGACGTGCCGCCGCAGCAGCTGGCCGTGCGCGAGGTGGCGCGCTTCGAGCTCATCGGCATCCCCGCCGACGCCGACCTCTTCGAGGCGCTGTGGCTGATGGTGCGCCACCGTGTGCACCGGCTGGTGGTCCATGATGGTGAAGGCGACGACGCGCCGGTGATCGGCGTGCTGGGTCAGATCGACCTGGTGAGCTTCGTCGCCAACCACTCGCACATCGTGATGCTGCAGGTCGACGAGGCCGACAGCATCGAAGCGCTGCAGACCGCCGCCGCGCGCATCGACGAGATGGTGCGGCTGATGCACGGCAGCGGCATCCGCATTGGCCGCATCACCCGGCTCGTGAGCGAGCTCAACACACGACTCTTCGCGCGCCTGTGGGCGTTGCTGGCGCCGCCCGAACTGATTGCGAATTCCTGCCTGCTGGTGATGGGCAGCGAAGGCCGCGGCGAGCAGATCCTGAAGACCGACCAGGACAACGCGCTGCTGCTGCGCGACGGTTTCGAATTTGCACGGCTGGAGGCCGTGGCTGCCGAGTTCAACGCCGCGCTGTCGCGCGTGGGCTACCCGCGCTGTCCGGGCGACATCATGCTCACCAACCCGCTGTGGCGACAGCCGCTGGCGGCCTTCCGCGAGACCATGCGCGGCTGGGTCCACGGCGGCCATGCCGACGGCCCGATGCACCTGGCGATCTTCTTCGACGCCGCCTGCGTGGCCGGCGACGCCACGCTGCTGCAGGCCGCACGCGCCCACCTCGACCTCGTGCTCAGCGGACAGGACGGCTGGCTGGCGCGCTTCGCCGCCGCGGCCGACCAGTTCCAGGAGCCCGGCAACTGGTTCACGCGCCTGACCACCAAGCGCAACGAACAGGCGCTGGACCTGAAGAAGCTGGGCACCTTCCCCATCGTGCACGGCGTGCGCGCGCTGGCGCTGCAGTACGGCGTGCGCGAGCAGGGCACCGCGGCACGGCTGGCGAAGCTGGTGCAGATCGAGCGCATCGACGCCGCGTTGGCCCGCGACCTCACCGAGGCGCTGCAACTGCTGATGGCGATACGCCTGACGCACCAGCTGCGCCAGCGCGAAGCCGGGCAGGAAGCCGGCAACGAGGTGCGACCCTCGGCGCTGTCGACACTGGAGCGCGAACCCCTGCACGACGCGCTGGCCATCGTGAAGCGCTTCCGTGCCTTCCTGCGCCTGCACTTCCGCCTCGACACCCTGTGAACGGAGGCGCCGCATGACCCGCCAACCCCTGCTCTCGCAACGTCTGCTGGCCGTCTTCGCCGTCGGCGCCGTGCTGCTGAACTTTCCGCTGCTGCGCTTGTGGCTGGGCGAAGGGGCGTCGGCCGCCGGCACCGTGTTCGGCGTGCCCTTGCTGCCGCTGGCGCTGTTCGCCATCTGGGCCCTGCTGATTGCCGTCGTGGCGCTGCTGATGGAGCGCGGGGCGCGGTGACATGAAGGTGGCGTCGGCTCTCGGCCCGTTGCGGACGTTGGTCCGTGTCCGCGCGTGTTCAGTGGCGGGTCGCGGCAGACGGTACCCGGCGGCGTCGCCGACTGTGGCGGTCGGCCTTGCAGGCCGACTCCCCTGCGCTGCTCGCCTTGAGGGGGTGCCGCATAACTCACTTCGTTCGCTGCGCTCACTGCGTTCAAACAGGATGCGGCAAGTCAGTTCACGAA
>CAMTUD010000176.1:0-37138 GCA_947084805.1 uncultured beta proteobacterium
AGTTCAGACGTGTGCTCTTCCGATCTGTCGCTGCGGCGGCCGGTGCAGGCCGTGCTGGCCTGACCGCCCCGGGTGCCCGGTCATGGCCGCCCCCACCCCAGCCCCGCGCCGCAGCGCCCTGCGCCGCATGGCCGTCGGCCTGGCCGGCGTGGCCTTGCTCGCCACGGGTTTCGTCGGCTGGGCCGTGCAGCGCCCGCCAGTGACGCTGGTGTCGAGCCGTTGTGCAGGAGGTTCCCCGATGAACAGGAAGGTGCTCGTGACCTACGCCAGCCGCGCCGGGTCGACCGGCGAGGTCGCGCAGGCCATCGCCGAGCGGCTGTGTGCCCAGGGTTGGGATGCCGAAGTCCGGCCCGTCGCCGCCGTCGGCAGCCTCGACGGCTTCCAGGCCGTGGTGCTGGGCAGCGCCATCCGTTATGGCGCCTGGCTGCCAGAGATGCTCGAGTTCGTGCAGGCGCAGCGCGCCGCACTGTCGGCGCTGCCGGTGGCCGTGTTCACCACGCACATGCAGGCGCTGGACGACAGCGACGCCAGCCGCAGCACCCGCAGCGGCTACAGCCAGGCCGTGCGTGCGCTGCTGGCGCCGCGTGACGAGGCCTTCTTCGCCGGCAAGGTCGACCCGGCCACCCTGTCCTTCTTCGAGCGTATGGCGGTGAAGCTGGTCAAGTCGCCGGTGGGCGACAAGCGCGATGGCGCCCGCATCCGTGCCTGGGCCGACGGCCTGGGGGCGAAGCTGACATGAGCCTGTGGCGCGACCTGGGCGCCGACTACACGCGGCGCCGCAGGGCGATGCTGGCCACGGCGGCGCCATCGCCGCCGCTGCTGACCGCGGCCCTGATCGCGCCGCTGCCGGCGCCGGTGCAGCGTTACCTGCGTGTCTGCGGCTGGCTCGGCAAGCCCTTGCCACGCAGCGTGCAGGTCGACTTCGACGCCGAGATGTTCAGCAAACCCGGCGCCACCGGCATGCGCGGGCCGGCCGTGCAAATCGACCGCTTCGACCTGCCGCGGCGCCTGTTTTTCATGCGCACTCGCATGGCCGGGCTGCCGGTGGCCGTGCTGCACGACTACGCCGGCACGCAGGCGTCGATGCAGGTGCGCCTGGCTTCGCTCTTCGACGTGGTGAAGCTGCAGGGCGAAGCGCTGGCGCGCGCCGAGACCGTGACGCTGCTCAACGACCTGTGCCTCTTCGCGCCGGCGTGGCTGGTCGACGCGCGCCTGACGTGGATGGCGGCCGACGCGCAGCGTTGCGAGGTGGCTTTCACGCAGGGCCCGCACCGCGTGAGCGCCACGCTCGAGTTCGACGACGCCGGCCAACTCGTCAACTTCCACTCCGACGACCGCGCGGCGCTGCAGAAGGACGGATCGCTGCGCCCGCTGCACTGGTCGACGCCGATGCGTGACTACCGCGAATTCGACGGCCGCCGCGTCGCGACGCGCGGTGACGCCGTCTACCGCTACCCGGAAGGCGACTTCGCCTACGGCCGCTTCGTGTTGCAGGGCATTCGCTTCGACGTCGCGCCGTGAGACACCGTGCCGCACTCGCGGGCTTCGGCCTGCTGGCCGTGGTGATGGCGGCGTCCTTCACCGTGCGCGCGCGTTTTGCAGACGATCTGGCGCGGGCGGCCGCCCGTGCCGCGCAAGGCAGCGAAGTGCTGGCCACACGCTGCGGGCCGATCGAAGTGCAGCAGGCCGGCAGCGGCCTGCCCCTCTTGATGGTGCACGGCAGCGGCGGCGGCCACGACCAGGGCATGGCGTGGGCGCGGCCGCTGGTGGCGCAGGGCGTGCGCGTGATCGCGATGTCGCGTTTCGGCTACCTGCGCACGCCGCGGCCGGCCGACGCCTCGCCCGAGGCTCAGGCCGACGCCCACGCCTGCCTGCTCGACGCGCTCGGCCTGCCGCAGGCCGCGGTCATGGGCGTCTCGGCCGGCGCTGCTTCGGCGCTGCAGATGGCGATACGCCATCCGCAGCGTGTCAGTGCACTCGTGCTCGCCGTGCCCATCGCCTACAAGCCGGGCACGGTGGCCGACTCGGCGCCCCGCGTGTCGGACGACAAGGATGCGCTGCTGCTGCGCCTGCTGGGCTCGGACTTCCTGTTCTGGAGCGCGCTGCACCTGGCGCACGACGCCGTCGTTCGTCACGTGCTGGCCACGCCGCCCGAGCAGGTGGCCGCCGCCAGCGCCGACGAGCGTGCGCGTGTGGACGACCTGGCCGATCGCATCCTGCCGGTGTCGGCGCGCGCTGCCGGGCTGCGCGACGACACACGCCTGGGCAAACGCCTGGGCCCCGCTGCGCTGCAGGACGTGCGCGCGCCGACGCTGGTGCTCAGCGCACGCGACGACGGCTTCGGTACCTACGCCGCGGCGCAGTACACCGCCAGCGGCATCGCCGGCGCGAAGTTCGTCGGCTTCGACGACGGCGGCCACCTGCTCGTCGGCCACGAGGCCGCGGTGCGCGCCGCGATCCTGCAGCTGCTGCGCCCCGACGCGCGCTGAAGGCCGGCTGCGCCGCGCGTCAGCGCGGCGCGGGGCGGGGTTGCGATACTCCGGCCCGCGATGCAGTCCATCCTTTCCGTCACCGTGCCGTTTTTTGCCCTCGTGCTGTGCGGCTACCTGGCCGCGCGGCGCCACGTGCTGCCGGAGAGCGCGATCCCGGGCCTCAACGCCTACGTGCTGTACTTCGCGCTGCCGTGCATGCTGTTCCGCTTCGGCGCCGGCACGCCCATCTTCGACCTGCTCAACCCGGTGGTGCTGGGGGTCTATCTGGCCGCGGCGCTGATTATCGTGTTCTTCACCATCGCGGTGACGCTGAGCGAGCGGGTGCACCTGAAGGACGCCGCCTTCGGCGCGCTGGTGGCGGCGTTCCCGAACACCGGCTTCATGGGGGTGCCGCTGCTGGTGGCGCTGCTGGGCACTGCGGCGGCCGGGCCGGTGATCTGCACCATCCTGGCCGACCTCTTCGTCACCAGCTCGCTGTGCATCGCATTGGCGCAGGCCCATGGCGCGGCCGGGCAGGGGCCGCGCGTGGCGGCACTGCGTGCGCTGCGCGGCGCGCTGTCGAATCCGCTGCCATGGTCGATCGCGCTGGGCGCGGTGTTTTCGGTGCAGCAGCTCAAGCTGCCCGGACCGGCCGACACGGTGGTGCGCATGCTGGCCGATTCGGCGTCGCCGGTGGCGCTGTTCACCATCGGCGCGGTGCTCTGGCGCGCGGGGCAGCACGCGCACACACGCACGCCGGTGGCCGACTACCTGCCGGTGGCATTGATCAAGCTCTTCCTGCACCCGCTGCTGGTCTTCGGCCTGGCCGCGGCTGCTCATGCGCTGGGCGCGCCGCTGTCGAAGTTCCAGCTCACCGTGCTGGTGCTGGCCGCGGCGCTGCCCAGCGCCAGCAACGTCAGCCTGCTGGCCGAACGTTACGGTGCCGACAACGGGCGCGTGGCGCGCATCATCATGAGCAGCACGGTGCTGGCCTTCGTCAGCTTCTCGGGCCTGGCCTGGCTGTTCGGCGTGCAGCCCCAGTAGGGGCGCGCGTGCAGGGCGGCGATTAGCGCCGCAAAGCGGGCTGAACTCCGGCGATCGACGTCCTCGGCCGCGGCCGACACTGGCGGCACAGGCCCCGCACGTGCTGTGCCCGGCCGCGTGACCGAAAGCCCCCTGGATGACTGCCCGCCTGTCCCCCCGTCTTCGCCCGCCGTCGCTGGCGGCCTGGCTGCTGTGCGCCATGCTGGCCTCGGCGGCCTGGCCCGCGCTGGCGCGTTGTGTCGACGAAGACGCGCCCGATGCGCCGGCCACCACCTTCGCCGCGCCGATGGCCCCGGTGCAGCCGCGCAGCATGCTCGCCGGGCTGGTGCGCGACGCGCTGGACCGCAGCCACGCCGTCGGCGCGGCGCGCCTGCTGGCCGAAGCCGCGGTGCAGGACATCGACGAGGCGCGCGCCGCACAGGCGGTGCAGGCCAGCGTCGGCGGCGGCATCGGGCCCGGCGGCAGCCGCTCGGCAGGCGTGACCGAACATGCCGCGCTGCAGCTGCGCGCTACCGTCAACGTCAGCCAGCTGCTCTACGACGGTGGCCGCACCGACCGCCTGGTCGACTGGCGCACGCAGCTGGCCGAGTCGGCACGCTACGGACAGCTGACGCAGCAGGAACAGCTGGCGCTCACCGCGGTGGCGCTGCAGCTCGAACGCAGCCGCCACCGCATGACGGCGCAGGTCTGGCGCAACCACGCGCGCAAGACCGCGTGTCTGGTCGAGGCGCTCGAGACCATCGTGCGCACCGACCGTGGCCGCGCCAGCGAACTGATCCAGGCGAAGAAGACGCTGCAGCAGGCCGAACTGACGCTCACGCAGACCCAGTCCAGCGTGCGCCAGATCGAGGTGCGCCTGCGCCGCCTGGTGGGCGACGGCCTGCCGCCCACCGACGGCCTGAGCACCGTGTTCAGCGGCGTGCCCGAATTGCCGCAGCTGGTGGCCGACGCCGAACGTTCGACCGAGATCGCGCAGCTCGACGCCCAGGCCGCTGCGGCGCGGCGTTATGCCGAGGCGGTGGCCGCAGGCGGCAAGCCGCAGCTGAGCTGGAACATCGGCGGCAGTGCCGCGGCCGGCACGGCCAACGGCGCGAACGGCTCCAACGGGCCGACGAAGAGCGGCTCGTATTCGGTGGGCGTGTCGGTGAACATCCCGCTGCTCAGCCCGGGCCTGGCCCCGGCCAGCGACGCCGCACGCAAGCGCGCCGACGCCGCGCTGCTGCAGCGCGCCGAGGCGCTGGAATCGCGCCGCTTCCGCGTCGCCGAAGTGCACGAACAGGCGCTGGCCGCACTGGACCGCGCGCAGCGTGTGGCCGAGGTGCTGAAGAACAGCGAACAGGTGCGCAGCTTCACGCTGCAGCAGTGGCAGCAGCTGGGCAAGCGCAGCCTGTTCGACGTCATGGCGGCCGAGGCCGACCACTACAACATGCGTGTGGCGTACGTGAATGCGCTGCACGACGTGCAGCAGTTGAATGCGAACCTGCTGAGCCTGGGGCGCGGCGTCGTCGAATGGCTGCGCTAGCGGCGTTCGGCTCCCGGCCCGACGAACCACCTCCACCCGCGCCACGCGCACCTCCTTCCATCCACTTCGAAAGCGTGCCATGAGCCCCAAGCGAGTCCTCAACGTCGGCGGCAACAACAAGTCGATTCCGCTGCCGCCGCAGTACGCCGGTTTTGAGCACCTGCTGCTGGACATCGACCCCAAGGGCGCGCCCGACATCTGCTGCGACGCACGCAAGCTCGACACGCTGGAGGCGGCGCAGTTCGATGCCATCTACTGCTCGCACAACCTCGAGCACTACTACCGCCACGACGTCGCGGCGGTGCTCGCGGGCTTCCGGCACGTGCTGAAGGACGGCGGCTTCATCCAGATCCGCGTGCCCGACATGGGCGAGGTCTTCCGCCGCGTCGTCGAGGGCGGCCTGGACATCGACGACGCGCTCTACCAGTCGGCTGCCGGCCCCATCATGGCGCTGGACGTGATCTACGGCTTCCAGCTGCAGATCGAGCGCAGCGGGCAGGAGTTCTTCGCGCACAAGACCGGCTTCACGCAGAAGTCGCTGCTGCTGGCCTTGCAGCGCGCGGGCTTGACGCAGGTCTACAGCAGTGTCGGCAACCTCGAGGTGCAGGCCGTGGCCTTCAAGGGCCAGCCGACCGCACAGACGCTGGCGCTGTGGGGTCTGAAGCCTGAAGCAGCCGTCTCCATCGCTGCCGAGGCCGAGGTGATGGCATGAGTGCGCGGCAGGCCGCCTTCGACGCCGCGGCGCCGGCCGCCGGCGTGCCCACCGGCAGCGTGAAGATCTTCCAGACCTTCCACAAGGACTACCCGAACAATGCGCGCGCGGGCTGGCTGCAGCCCGTGGGCGTGGGCGGCTACCTGCACGAAGGCTTCGATAGCGACGCCAGTGGCGACAACATCGCGGCGCTGAACCCCGCCTACTGCGAGCTGACGGTGCAGTACTGGGCCTGGAAGAACACGCGCAGCGACCTTGTCGGCTTCTGCCACTACCGGCGGTTGATGAACTTCGTGCTCGACCAGACCTGGCTGGCCCCGGGCAATTCCAGCCTGCCGCTGGACCAGGCCATGGTGGACTACCTGTCGTCGCCTGCCCAACTGCAGCGCGTGCAGGTGCTGATGAAGCACTACGACCTGATCGTGCCGCGCCAGGTGCGCACCGTGCCGTCCATCGAGCACCAATACGTGTCGTGTGTGGAGCGCGCGCCATGGGACGCCTTCCTGCGCGTGGTGCGGCTGGTCTATTCGAAGCACCCCGACGTGGAAGACTACTTCCGCCTCGCGCCCCAGGCGCCGATGTGGAACATGTTCGTGATGCGACGTGATCTCTTCGAGGCCTACTGCGAGGAGCTCTTCCTCGTGCTGGACGCCGTCTACGAGCAGATCGGCCAGCCCTACGACACGTACCAGAACCGCTACCCGGGCTTTCTCGGCGAACGCTTCCTCGGCTTGTGGATGTACCTGAACCGCCCACGCTTTTGCGAGGTGCCGATGTTGCACCTCTCATGACCGTCCCACCCCTGCCGAACCTGCGCGGAGGCGCGATGAACAGCCAGAAACCCCTGCATGTCGGCATGGCCGGCGCCGGCCTGTCCTGCGCCGTGATCGCGCGCGAACTGGCCGAGGCCGGCCACCGCATCACCATTCTGGAAAAGCGTTCGCACGTGGCCGGCAACTGCCATACCGAGCGCGACCCGAAGTCGGGTGTGCTGCTGCACGTGTACGGGCCGCACATCTTCCACACCGACGACGAAGAGGTGTGGCAGCTGGTCAATCGCTACATGAACTTCAGGCCCTACGTGAACCGCGTCAAGGCCACGACCGGCGGGCGCGTGTTTTCGCTGCCCATCAACCTGCTCACCATCAACCAGTTCTTCGGCCAGACCTTCAGCCCGTCGCAGGCGCGCGCCTTCATCGAAAGCCGGGCCGACCACAGCATCGGCAACCCCACCAGTTTTGAAGAGCAGGCGCTGCGCTTCATCGGCCCCGAGCTCTACGAGGCGTTCTTCAAGGGTTACACGTTGAAGCAGTGGGAGGTGGACCCCAAGCGCCTGCCGGCGTCGATCCTGAAGCGGCTGCCGGTGCGATTCAACTACGACGACAACTACTTCTTCCACCGCTTCCAGGGCATGCCCGAAGAGGGTTACACGCCCATGGTGCAGCGGCTGCTGGACCACCCGAACATTGCCGTGCACCTGGGCGAAGGCCTGTCGGCTGCCGATGTCTCGCGCTTCGATCATGTCTACTGGTCGGGCCCGCTGGACGGCTACTTCGGCTTCGACGAAGGTCGACTGCCCTACCGCACGCTGGACTTCGAACGCTTCGAGGGCGAAGGCGACATCCAGGGTTGCGCGGTGATGAACTACACCGACGCCTCGGTCCCCTACACGCGCATCACCGAGCACAAGCACTTCGCGCCCTGGGAAACCCATGAGCGGTCGGTCTGCTACCGCGAGTTCAGCCGCCACTGCGGCGCCGACGACATCCCCTACTACCCCGTGCACCTGACCGAAGGTGATGTGCTGCTGCAGCGCTACCAGGCGCGCGCGCACAACGAGCGGGCCGTCACTTTCGTCGGCCGCCTGGGCACCTACCGCTACATGGACATGGACGTGACGATCCGCGCTGCGCTCGATGTCGCGCGGGCGGCGCTGGCGGTCACCGCGCAGTAGGTCGAGGCGGCCCGCGCCACGGTCACCGGGCCGTCGGGCCGCTCGGTCCCCTTTCGACGCCCATCGGGCGCACCACTTGCATCGGCATGCGGCCGCGGCATGGGCCGGCCGCTGGACATCGGCCCGTCCACCGACAGCAACGCACGGACTGACTGCGGCGGGTGACCCGGGCTTCGCGCCCCGGAAACACCACAGCGCCGGGCCCCCGAGGGGTGCCGGCGCCGTGGCTGGGGAAGGGCGCCCGCGGGCGCCTGGCATCAGATCGTCGGCAGCTGGTTGCGCAGCAGTTCGTCGTCCACCATCGCGCGGCCCATCAGGCCGGCGCCACCGGCGACGGCCGGGGTGGCCGCGCTGGCGGCATGGCTGCCACCGGCCAGCAGGTCGGCGCCGGGCGCGCTGAGCAGATCGGCCACCGTCGGCGGCGTCGCGGCGGCCTTGGCAAACCACACGTCGGCCATCGCCGCTTCGCTGCCGTCGGTCTTCGTGTAGCTGCCCACCAGGCCCAGCAGGTTGCCGTTGTCGGTGTCGCTGGTCTTGGTGAAGTCAAGCTTGATCTCGGCCACGCCGAAGTCCATCAGGCCCTTCAGCTCGCCGGTGTCGGTGATGCCGTCGCCGTTGCCGTCGACCCACAGCTTCAGTTCGCCCCAGGCCTTGTCGTCGGCGCTGAGCTTGCCGTCGCCGTTGCTGTCCAGCGCCGCCATCGCCCTGAAGCCGTCGCCGGCGCGCTGACCGTTGGCCAGCTGCGTGGCGCCACCGAAGAGCTCGCGGCCGTCGTTGATGACGCCGTCGCCGTTGATGTCGCGCACCAGCAGGCCGTCGCCGGCGCCCACCCAGCCGACCTGGCTGCGCTGGCCGGTGGCCGTGAGGTCGAAGTTCACGCCGCGTTCGGCCGATACCGTCTGCACGCCGTTGCCATCGAGGTCCAGCACGATGGGCGTCACCGCCTGCAGCGCGGCGAACTGTGCCGTGCTCATCGCCGCCCAGTCCTCGCCCTCGAAGGCGTTGTACTGGGTCATGGTCATGGCGCCGAGGTCCTCGGTCTCGAAGGCCACCACCTGGGTCGTGCTCAGCGCGACGATCTGGTCGTCGGTCAGTGCGCGGGCCTGGGCCGTGGTCAGTGCCACGATGTCACCCACTTCCAGCCCGGCGATCTGCTCGGTGCTCAGCGATGCGATCTGCGCCGTGGTCAGCGAAGCAAACTGGCTGCTGCTGAGGGCCGCGATCTCGGCCGTGTCGAAGCTGGCAAGTTGTGCCGTCGTCAGTGCCGCCACCTGGGTGTTGGTCAGCTGGCCGAGCTGCACGGTCGTCAGCGCCTCGATCTGGTCGGTGCCGAGCGCGGCGATCTGCGCCGTCGTGAAGGCCCGCAGGTCGGCCGACTCCATCACCACCAGGTCGGCGGTTTCCAGGGCCTGCACCTGTGCCGTGCTCAAGGCCGCCACCTGGGCCGTGGTCAGGGCCTGCACCTGCTCGGTGGTCAGCGCCTCGATGTTGGCGGTGGTCAGGGCCCGCACTTGCGCCGTGCTCATGGTGGCCACGTTGGCTGCGGCCAGGGTCGAGAACTGGGCCGTGCTCAGGCTGTTCACCTGCGCCGTGGTCAGGGCCTCGATCTGCGATGAACCGAAGTTCGACAGGTCGCTGCCGGACAGGGCCGCCAGCTGCGTCACGCTCAGTGCCGCCACCTGGGCCGTGGTCAGCGCGGCCAGCTGGCCGCCGGTCAGCGCGTCGATCTGCGCCGTGGTGAAGGCCGCGATCTGCGCCGTGCCCATGGCGGCCAGGTCGGCCGTCTGCAACACCGCCACGTCACCCACCTCCAACGCCTGTACCTGGCCCGTGGTCAGCGCCGCCACCTGGGCCGTGGTCAGCGCCACGATGCCGGCGGTGCTCAGCGCAGCGATGGCCGCCGTGCTCAGCGCGCGGATCTGTGCCGTGCTCAGCGCCGCGATGTCGGCGGCTTCCATGCCGGCCACCTGCGCCGAGCTGAAGGCCGCCACCTGGGCCACCGTCATGGCCGCGAACTGCGCGGTCGTGAAGGACGCCAGGTCACCTGCGGACAGGGCACCGAGCTGCCCGATGCTCAGGCCGGCCACCTGCTTGGTGCTCAGGCTGGCCAGCTGGCCGGCGCTCATCGCGCCGAGCTGGTCGCCGGTGAAGGCGCCGACCTGGGTCACGCTCATCAGGTTGAGGTCGGCGGTGTCCAGCGCCGTGATGTTGGCGGTGGCCAGCGCACGCACCTGCTGGGTGCTGAGGGCCAGCACCTGGGCACTGCTCAGCGCGGTGATGTTGCCGCCCGACAGCGCCGCGATGCCGGCCGTGCTGATGGCCTTGATCTGCGCAGTGCTCAGCGCGGCCAGGTCATCGGTCTGCAGGCCGTTCACCTGGGCGGTGCTCAGCTGCGACATCTGGGCCGTGGTCAGGGCCTGGAACTGCGCCGTGCTCAGGGTGTTCAGGTCGGCGCTGGCGATGGCCGCGATGTGCGAGGAGGCGATCGCCGCCACCTGTGCCGTGCCCAGCACTGCCAGCTGCGCCGTGGTCAGCGCGTCGACCTGGGCCGAAGTCAGGGCCCGCACCTGTGCCGTCGTCAGGGCCGCCACGTCGGCGGTCTCCATCGCGGCCAGGTCGGCCGATTCGATGGCCGCCACCTGGCTGGTGCGCAGGGCTGCCACCTGTGCCGTGCCCAGGGCCTGCAGTTGTGCCGCGCTCAGGGCCTGGATGTCCTCGGTGCCCAACGCACGCACCTGGTCGGTGGTCAGCGCGGCGAGGTCGTCCGTCGCCATCGCGGCCACCTGGGCCGTGCTCAGCGCGGCAATCTGTGCCGTCGTCAGCACACGCACCTGGTCGGTGGACAGGGTGTTCAGCTTGCTCGAGTCGATGGCCTCGATCTGCGCCGTCGTCAGGTAGCTGAGCTGGCTGTCGGTCAGCGCGGTCAGCTGGGCGGTCGTGAGGGCCGCCACCTGCGTCGTGGTCAGGCCGGCGAGCTGGCTCTGGCTGAGCCGGGCGAGGTCGGCCGTCTCCATCAATGCCAGGTTGGCGGCGCTGATGGCACGCAATTGCGCCGTGCTCAGGCCCGGAATCTGTTCCGTGCCCAGTGCCACCAGCTGTGCCGAGCCCAGTGCGGCGATGCCGGCGGTGCTGATGCCGCGCAGTTGCAGGTCGGTCAGCGAGGCCAGGTCGTCGGTCTGCATCGCGGCCACCTGCGCCGTCGTCAGGCTGCCCAGCTGCGTGGCGCTGAGCGCCGCGAACTGCGCCGTGGTCAGCGTCTGCAGACGGGTGGCGTCGATCGCGGCCAGCTGGGCCGTGCCCATGCTGCCCAGCAGCGAAGTGGCCAGGTTGGAGAGTTGTGTCGTCGTCAGCGCCGCCACCTGCCCGGTGGACAGGGCCGCGAACTGCGCCGGGACCAGGGCGTTCAGGTCCTCGGTGGCCATCGCCACCAGCGTGGCGGTCGGAATGGCCTTCAGCTGGGCGGCCGTCAGCACCCCCACCTGGGCGGTGCTCAGGGCTTCGAACTGCGCCTGGCTCAGGGCTGCGACGGCACTGGTCGACAGGGCCTCCACTTGCTGCGTCAGCAGCGCCGCCAGGTCGACCGTTTCCATGCCGGTCATCTGGGTGGCGCTCAGGCTGGCCACCTGGGCCACGCTCAGGGTCTGGAACTGGCCGGTGGTCAGCGAGGCCAGGTCACCGGCGCTGAGGGCGCGCAGCTGGGCCGTGCTGAGGAAACCCAGTCGGGTGTTGTCCAGCGTGGACAGCTGCGCCGTCGTCAGGTCGTTGATCTGCACGGTCGACAGGGCGGCCACCTGGGCGCTGCCCAGCACGTTCAGGTCGGCCGATTCCAGGGCCTGCACCTGCGATGCACTCAGGGCGCGCAGCTGGGCCGTGGTCAGCGCCGCGGCCTGGGCCGTGTCCAGACCGGCGATGACGCCGGTGCTGAAGGCCGAGATCGCCGCGGTGCCGATGGCGGCCACCTGCGTGGCCGACAGGAAGCCCACGTCGGTGCTGTCCAGTGCGGCGGCCTGGCCGGCCGTCATGGCCGGCAGCAGTGCCGTGCTCAGCGCCTGCAGCTGTGCGCTGCCCATCGCCGAGAGGTCACCGGCCTCGATGGCCGCGAACTGCGCGGTGCTCAGCGCCGCCAGCTGTCCGGTGGTCAGTGCAGCCACGCCGGCGGTGGTCAGCGCGGCGATGGCGGCCGTGCTCAGCGCACCCAGCTGGCTGGTCAACAGGGCCGCCACGTCGGCGGTCTCGAGGTTGGCCACCTGGTCTTCGGTCAGCTTGGCGATCTGGGCCGTGCCCAGGGCCTGGATCTGCGCGCTGCCCATGGCGGCCAGTGTGGCCGGCTCCATGGCGGCGATCTGCGTCGTGGTCAGCAGCGGCACCTGGGCGACGGTCAGGCCGGCGATGCTGGCCGTGGTCAGCGCCGCGATGGCGGCCGTGCTCAGCGAAGCGATGGTGGTGGTGCCGAAGGCGCCGAGGTCGGTTGAGCTCAGGAGCGCGGCCTGGGCGTCGGTGATGGCGGCCACCTGGCCGGCGGTCAGGGCCGCCAGCTGCGCCGTCGTCATGGCGGCCAGGTCATCGGCCTCGAGCTGCGTGATCTGCAGCGTGGTCAGGGCGGCCACCTGGGCGGTCAGCAGCGCGGCCACGTTGGCCGAGGTCAGCGCGGCCAGCTGGTCGGCGCTGAAGGCGCGCAGCTGGCTGGAGCCCAGCGCGTTCAGGTCGGCAGACTGCAGTGCGTCGACCTGTTCGACCGTCAGCGCCGCGATCTGGCGTGTGGTCAGGGCCTGGAACTGGGCCGTGCCCAGTGCGTTGAGGTTGGCCACGCTCAGTTCGGAGATCTGCGTCGTCGTCAACGCGGCGGCCTGGCCGGCGGTGAGCGCGGCGAGTTGCGCCGTGCCCATCGCTGCCAGCTGCTCGCCGGTCAGCGCTGCGACCTGCGCCGTGCCCAGTGCGGCGACGTCGGCGGTGTCCACCGAGGCCAGCGCGGTGGCGTCCAGCGCGGCGATCTGCGCCGTGCTCAGCGACGCCAGCTGGGCGCTGCTCATGGCCTTCAGGGCGTCGGCGGTGAAGGCCGAGACGTTCTCCGACGCGATGGCACGCAGCTGTGCGCTGCTCAGCGCGGCCACATCGGCGGTCTCCAGCGCGGCGATCTGGTCGGGGCTCAGGCTGGCCATCTGCGTGGTGGTCAGGGCCTGGAACTGGGCCGTGCCCATGCCGGTGAAGTCGGTCAGGTCGAGCGCGGCCAGTTGCGAGGTGGTCAGCGCGGCGATCTGCGCCGTGCCCATGCCTGCCACCTGGGCGGCCGAGAGTGCGGTGACCTGGCCGTCGGTCAGGGCGCGCAGCTGCGTGCTGCCCAGGGCCTGAAGGTCGGCCAGCTGCAGGTTGGACACCTGCTCTTCGGTGAGGTTGGCCAGCTGGGCGGTGCCCAGCGCAGCGAACTGCGCCGAGGTCAGCGTGTTCAGCGTGTCGGTGCTCAGGCTCGCCAGCAGGTTGGCGTCGATGGCGGCCACCTGCGTGGTGCTCAGTGCCGCCAGTTGGGCCGTGCTCAGCGCGGTCAGGCCATCGAAGCCCAGCGCGTTGACCTGGGCCGTGCCCAGCTTGACGAGGTCAGCGGTCTCCAGGCCCGACAGGTTGCCGGCCGCCAGCGCCGCCACCTGGGCGGTGCTCAGCGCCGCGGCGTGGGCGGTGGTCAGTGCGGCCACGGCGGCGCTCGACAGAGCGCCGACGACGTCGGCAGCCAGCGCCTTGACCTGGGTCACGCTCAGCACGGCCACGTCGGCGGCCTGCAGTGCGGCGGCCTGGTCGGTGCCCAGCGCAGCGAGCTGCGCCGTCGTCATCGCGACGTACTGAGCGGTGCCCATGGCGGCCAGGTTGGCGGCCTCCAGGCCGGCGAACTGTTCGGTGCTCAGCGCGGCCACCTGGCGTGAGGTCAGCGCACCGAGCTGCGCGCTGCTGAACTGGTTCAGCTGCGTGGCGCTGAAGGCCGTCACCTGGGCGGTGCCCATGGCGGCCAGGTCGGCGTTCTCGAGTGCCGTCAGCACGTTGGCGGCCAGGCCGGCGACCTGCGTGGTCGTCAGCGCGGCCACCTGGGTGCTGCTCAGGGCCTGCACGGCGGCGCTGCCCAGACCGGCCAGCGCGTCGGTGGTGAAGGCACGCACCTGGGCCGTGCTCAGCGCGGCGATGACGCCGGTGCTCAGCGCGCCGGCCTGTTCGGCCGACATCGCGGCGATCTGCGCCGTGCTCAGGGCGCCGTATTGCGTCGTGCCCAGTGCGGCCTGGTCGGCGGCGTCGAGCGCGGCGAACTGCGCGGTCGTCAGCGCGGCCACCTGGGCCGTGGTCAGCTTGGCGACCTGGGCGCTGCTCAGCGCCTCGATCTGGGCCGTCGTCAGGGCCTGGATCTGCGCCGTGCTCAAGGCGCGCAGGTCGTCGGTTTCCAGTGCCGCGACCTGGCCGCCGGTCAGGGCGACCAGCTGGGCGGTGCTCAGCGCGGCCACCTGGGCCGTGGTCAGCGACGGGATGTTGGCTTCGGTCAGGGCCGCCAGCGTGGCGGTGGACAGTGCACGCAGCTGTGCCGTGCTCAGCACCGCCAGGTCGGCGGCCTGCAGGCCGGTGGCCTGCTCGACGGTCAGCGCGGCGAGCTGCGCCGTGGTCATCGCGGCGTACTGTGCGGTGCCCATGGCGGCCAGGTCGGCGGCCTCGATGGCGGCGAACTGTGCCGTCGTCAGGTTGGCGACCTGGCGTGTCGTCAAGGCCGCCAGCTGGGCCGAGCCCATGGCCTCGATCTGCGCCGTGGACAGCGTGGCCAGCACCGGCGCGCCGATGGCAGCCAGGTCGACGGTCTCGAGGGCGGCGATCTGGTCACCGCTCAGCGCGGCCAGCTGGGTGCTGCTCAGCGCACCGGCCTGCAGCGTGCCCATGCCGGCCAGCGCGGCCGTGCTCAGGGCACCCACGGTGCCGGCGGAAAGTGCGCGCACCTGCACCGCGGTGAGCGCGGCCACGTCGGCGGCTTCCAGTGCCGCGGCCTGCGCCGTGGTCAGCGCGGCCAGCTGCGTGGTGGTCATGGCGCGGTACTGCGCCGTGTCCATCGCGGCCAGGTCGTTGGCGTCCAGCGAAGCGAACTGCAATGTCGACAGCGACGCCACCTGCTTGGTGCTCAGCGCGGCCACCTGGCCGCTGCTCAGCGTGTCGAGCTGGGCCGTCGACAGCACGGCGATCTGTGCGGTGCCCATCGCGGCCAGGTCGACAGTCTGCAGCGCAGTCATCTGCTCGCCCGTGAGGGCGGCGACCTGCGCCGTGCCCAGTGCGGCGACCTGGGTCGAGCTCAGCCCGACGATCGCGGCCGTCGACAGCGCGGCGAAGGCGCCGGTGGACAGCGCCCGGATCTGCGCCGTGCTCAGCGTGGCCAGGTCAGCGGTCTCCAGCGAAGGCGCCTGGTCGGACGTGATGGCGGCCAGCTGTGCGGTGCTCAGGGCCTGGAACTGTGCCGTGTCCAGCGCCGCGAGGCCGGCCGGTGTCATGGCGGCAATCTGGGCCGGTGTCCAGCCGGTCACCTGGCTGGCACCCAGCACGGCCAACTGGGCCGACGAGAAGGCGGCGAACTGCGGCGCCGACAGGGCGTTGAGCTGCGCGCTGGTGAGCGCGGCCACGTCGGCCGTCTCCATGCCGGCCAGCTGGTCGACGCCGAGCGCGGCCACCTGGGCCGTGCTCAGGCTGCCCACCTGGCTGGTGGTCAGGGCCTGCACGGCCGCCACCGAGAGCTGGCCGACCTGGCCGGCGCCCAGGGCACGCAGTTGTGCCGTGGACAGCGCCGCCACGTCGGCAGCCTGCAACTCGGCGGCCTGGGCGGTGGTGATGGCGGCAATCTGGGCCGTGCCCAGGGCCTGGAACTGCGTGCTCGTCAGCGCGGCAAGGTCGACCGGCGAAAGGCTGGCCAGCTGGGCGGGGCTCAGCGCGGCCACCTGGGCGGTACTCAGCTTGGACAGCTGGTCGCCGTCGAGCGCGTCGAGCTGGGCGGTGCTCAGTGCACGCACGGCGGCGGTGCTCAGCGCGGCCAGGTTGGCGGTGCCCAGGCTGGGCAGGTTGTCGGCATCGATCGCGGCGGCCTGCGCGGCGGACAGCGCGGCGGCTTGGGCGGTGGTCATGGCGGCGAAGTGCACACCCTCCAGCGCGGCCACGGCCTCGGTGGACAGCACCGCCAGCTTGGCGGCGCCCAGCGCGGTGATGTCGGCGGCTTCCATGCCGGCGGCCTGGGCCGTCGTCAGCGCGGCGGCCTGCGTGGTGCTCATCGCGGCGAACTGCTCGGTGCCCAGCGCCGACAGGTTGCCGGCGTCGATGGCCGCCACCTGGGCGGCGCTCAGCGCGGCCACCTGCGTGGTCGTCAGGTTGGCCAGCGAGGCGGCGCCCAGCGCATCGAGCTGGGCTTCCGACAGGGCGCGAACCTGTGCCGTGCCCAGCGCGCGCAGCGCGCTGCTGGACATGGCGGCCAGGTCGGCCGTCTCGATCGCGGCGGCCTGGGTGGCGCTCAGGGCGGCCACCTGGGCGGTGGTCAGGCCGGTGATGGCATCGGCCGACAACGCGGCGATGCTGGCGGTGCCCAGCGCGGCGATCTGCGCCGTCGACAGGGCCTGCACGTCGGCAGCCTCGAGCGCGGCCACCTGGGCCGGGCTCAGCGCAGCCACCTGCGTGGTGGTGAGGTAGCCGACCTGCGAAGAACTCAGCGCGGCGATGTCGTCGGCGTCGAGCAGCGCGAGCTGCGCCACGCCCAGTGCACGCACCTGGGCCGAGCCCAGCGCAGCCAGCTGGTCGGCCGTCAGCGCGTTGACCTGCGCGTCGTTGAGCGCGGCGACCTGGGCGGTGCCCAGCGCGGCGATGTCGGCGGTTTCCATCTGCGCCAGGTCGGCGGCCTGGATGGCACGCACCTGGTTCGTGGACAGCGCGGCGGCCTGCTCGGTGGTCAGCGCTTGCAGCGTCTCACCCGTCAGGGCCTCGAGCTGGGCGGCGCTGAGCGCACGCACCTGCGCCGGCGTCAGCGCGGCGAAGTCGGCGGCCTCGAGCTGGCTCATCTGCTCGGTGGTGATGGCGGCCACCTGGGCGGTGCTCAGCCTGGCGAACTGCGCCGTCGTCAGCGCGTTCAGCTGGTCGGGCGACATGGCGGCGATCTGCGCCGTGCTCAGGCCGCTGACCTGGGCGGTGCTCATCGCGGCCAGCTGGTCGGCCGACAGCGCGGCGAGCTGGGCGCTGGTCAGCGCCAGCACCTGGGTGCCGTTCAGCGCCGCCAGGCTGGCGGTGCTCATCGAGCCCATGTCCTCGGCGTCGATGGCGCGCAGCTGCGCGGTGGTCAGCGCCGCGGCCTGCGCCGCGGTGATGGTGCCGACCTGGTTGGCGTCGAGCGCGGCGATATTGGCCGTGCTCAGGGCGGCGTAGCGGTCGGAGGCCAGTGCGGCCAGGTCGGCGGCGTCCATGCCCGTGACCTGCGCGGTGCCGAAGGCCGCCACCTGCGCGGTGGTGAAGCCGGTGTACTGGGTGCTGCTCAGCGAGGCCAGGTCACCGGCCTCCAGGCCGGCCACCTGCGCGGTGCTCAGCTGCGACACCTGAGCCGTGCTCAGGCCGGCCAGCTGCTCGGGCGACAGGGCCTCGAGCTGGGCCGTCGACAGCACACGCAGCTGGGCGCTGCCGAGCTGGCCGATCTGGGCGCTGGTCAGGCTGGTGAGGTCATCGGGCGACAGCGCCTGCAGCTGCGCGGTGCTCAGCGCAGCCATCTGTGCGGTGCCCAGGTCGGCACCGAGTGCCGCCACCTGGCCGGCGTCCAGCGCCGCGATGGCAGCGGTGCCGAAGGCGCGGATCTGCGCCGAGTCCAGCTTGGCGAGGTCGGCAGTCTGCAACGCAGCGACCTGCTCGGTGGTGAAGGCGGCGATCTGCGCCGTGCTCATCGCATCGAACGCGGCGGTGCCCAGGCCGGCCAGCTCGTCGGCGGCGATGACACGCAGCTGCGCGGTGGTCAGTGCGGCGATGCGGTCGGTGGCCAGCGCCGCCAGTTGTGCGCCGCTCAGGGCCTCGATCTGCGCCGTGCCCAGCGCGGCCACCTGGGCGGCGGTCAGCGCAGCCACCTTGCCGGTGGCCAGTGCGGCCAGGTCGTCGGCTTCGATGCCACGCACCTGTGCGGTGGTCAGGTTGGCCAGTTGTGCCGTGCCCATGGCGCCCAGCGCTTCGGCGCTCAACGCGGCCAGGCCGGCGGTGCTCAGGCCCTTGACGGCGGACGTGCTCAGCGCGGCCAGGTCGGCCGTTTCCAGGGCGGCGATCTGCTCGGTGCTGAACTTGGCCACCTGCGTCGAGCTCAGGCCGGCGAACTGCGCGCTGGTCAGCACGTTCAGGCGCTCCGGCGCCATGCTGATGATCTGTGCGCTGCTCAGGCCGGTGACCTGCGCCGACGACAGGCTCGCCAGCGTGCCGGTGTCCAGCGAAGCCAGCTGCTCGGTGCCGAAGGCGCCGATCTGCGTCGAGCTGAAGGCCGCGAACTTGGTGGTGCTCAGCACGGCCAGGTCTTCGGTCTCGAGTGCACGCACCTGTGCCGTGGACAAGCCGGCCAGCTGCGCGGTGCTCAGACCGGCCACCTGCGCGGTGGTCAGGGCGGCGATGCCGGCGGCACTGAGGCCGCCGATCTGCGTCGGCAGCAGGCCCGACAGGTCGATGGTGCTGGCGGCATTGCCAGCGAACAGCGCACCCAGCTGGCCCGTGCTCAGCGCGGCCAGCTGGGCCGAGCCGAAGGCGGCGACCTGCGCCGTGCTCAGCGCGTCGAGCATCGCGGTGCTCAGGCCGCGCATCTGCGTGGCGGTGAGCGCGGCGAGGTCGGCGGTCTCGAAGGCGGCAAAGCCCGCGGTGCCGATGGTCGTCAGCTGGGCGGCGGTCAGGCCCTGGATCTGCTCGGTGCTCAGTGCGTTGATCTGCGCCGTGCCCAGCGCGGCGATGGCGGCGGTGCTGATGGCGGCCACCTGGCGCGAGCTCAGCGCCGCATAGTCCTGGGTCTGCAGGCCTGTGATCTGGGCCGTGCTCAGGGCGGCGATCTGGCTCGGCGTGAGGTCGGCGAACTGGGCCGTGCTGAGCAGGTTGACGTTGCTGCCCAGCGACGTGAGCTGGGCGTTCGTGAGGCCGGCCACCTGGGCCGCGCCGAGGTAACCGAAGTCGGCCGTCAGCGCCGCGATCTGGGCGGTGGTCATGGCGCCGATCTGCGTCGCGGACATCGCGCCGAGGTCAGCGTCGAGCTGGGCCACGCGCGCGCCGAGTGCCGTCACCTGGCTGGCGCTGAGGCCGGCCACCTGGGCCGACGAGAGCGCGGCCACTTCGCTGTCGTCCAGCGACGTGATGACGGCGGTGCTCAGCGCCTTGATCTGGTTGACGCTCAGGTTCGGAATGTCGGCGGAACTGAGGGTGTTGAACTGCGCCGTCGTCACGCCTGCCAGCGGGCCGGCGGCCAGCGTCAGGATGTCGGCCGAGGTCAGCGCGCTGCCCAGCACCGAGACGGCGGCGCTGGACAGGCCGTTGACCTGGGTCGAGGTGAGCACGCCGAAGTCGGCGACCAGGCCGGCCACCTGGGCAGTGTTCAGGCCGCCGATCTGGGCCGCCGTCAGGGCCGCGACTTGCGCGGTGCTCAGCGCGTCGAGGCCGGCGCTGGCGATGCCGTCGAGCTGGTTGGCCGTCAGTGCGGCCACCTGGCCGGTGCTCAGCGCAACCAGCTGGGTGCTGCTGAGGGCGCCGATCTGGGCGCTGTTCAGTGCGGTGATGCGGGCCACGCCCAGCGTGGCCAGGTCTTCGGTGGCCAGGCCGGCGACGGCGGCGGTGCCGATGGCAGCCAGCTGGGCCACCGTCATGGCGTTGATCTGCTCGGTGCTCAGCACGGCGATGTCGGCGCTGTCCAGGCCCGAGATGGCGCCCGTGCTCAGCAGGCGCAGCTGTGCCGTGGACATCGCGACGAGGTCGGCGGTGCTGAGGGACTCACCATAGGCCGCGCCCAGCGAGGCCACCTGCGCGGTGGTCAGCGCAGCGAGCTGCCCATCGGTGATGGTGTCCAGGCGCGCCAGCTGCGCGCTGCTCATCGCGGCCACCTGGGCGTTGCTCAGGGCCTCGATCTGGGTCGAGGTGAGTGCGTCGACGGCTGCGGTGCTCAGCGCGCGGATCTGTGCCGTGCTCAGCACGGCCAGGTCGGCGGTTTCCATGGCACCGGCCTGCGCGCCGCTGAGGGCGGCCACCTGCGCCGTGCTCAGCACGGCGATGTCGGCGGTTTCCAGCGCGTCGATGGCGGCGCTGCTGATGGCGCGGATCTGCGCCGTGCTCAGCGCGGCGATCTGCGAGGTCTTCAGCGCCGCGATGGCGCTGTCGCCCAGGCCCGCGATGGCGGCCGTGCTCAGCGCCGCCACCTGTGCGGTGGACAGCGCGGCGATGTCGGCAGTGTCCAGCGCGGCGGCCTGCACGGCGGTCAGCTGGCGGATCTGGGTTGTGCCCATGCCGGCGAGCTGCTGCGAGCTCAGGGCCTGGATCTGCTGTGTGCTGAGCGCGGCGAACTGCGCGCTGGTCAGCGCCTCGAGGCCGGCGGTGCCGAGCGCCGGGATATCGGCGGCGCTGATGGCGCGGATCTCGGCGGTGTCGAGCAGCCGCAGCTGCGTGGAGGTGAGTGCACCGACCTGGGCCGAGGTCAGGGCCTCGATGTCGGCGGTGGACAGCACATTGACCTGGGCCACGGTCAGCGCACGCACCGCCGCGGTGGACAGGGCCGCGATCTGGTTGGTCTCCAGGGCCACGATCTGCGCCGTGCTCAGTGACGCCACCTGCGCCGAACCCAGCGCGGCCACGGCCTGCGTGGACAGCACGGCCACGTCGGCGGTCTGCATCGCGGCGAGCTGCACCGTGCTCAGCGCCTGCACCTGCTGCGACTCCAGCACGCCCACCTGCGCCGTGGTCAGCGCCTGGATCTGGCCGGTGCTGAAGGCCTGCACCTGCGTGGCCGTGAACTTGGTCACGTCGGTCGGTTCGAAGGCTGCGATCTGGCTGCCCGTGAGCACCCGCAAGCCGGCCAGGGGAATGGCGGGCACCTGCGCCTGCGACAACGCGGCGATCTGCGCCGTGCTGAAGGCCGCCCAGTCCTCGGTCGTCAACGCTGCGATCTGGGCGGTGCCCATGACGGCGATTTGCGAGGTGGTGAAGTTGGGGATCAGCGTGGCCATTTGTCCAGTCCTTTTGCGACGACCTGTGGACCCACTCGAAACTGCACGTGCAGCCCGACCGTCCACCGGTTCATGTCATCGGATATCGGTACCGGTCTGGGGGACTTGAGTGGCGGCAGCCGGGAAGAAGGCGGGGGAAGCACGGCTTCTTCGGACCCCTGGGCCGGGGCCGGGCGTGCAGGGCACGCGATGCGCCACACGTGGGGCGCGCTGGGCGCCGACGGGGCCGGACGTGGGATGCAGGGCACCCGGTCCGTCAAGCCTTTTCGGCCGCGTAACGGCGAACTTGAGCCCGGCCGCAAACAAAAACGCCGCCTTGCGGCGGCGTCGTCAAGCTGGCGACAGCGCGGGCTATTTGCCGGCCGGCACCTTGCCTTCCACGCCCTTCAGATAGAAGTTCACGCCACCGAGGAACTTGTCGTCGGCCACCGCGTCCTTGGCCAGCACTTCCTTGCCGTCGCTGCCCACGAGCGGGCCCTTCCAGATCACGAAGCTGCCGTCCTTCAGCCCGGCCTTGACCTTGGCCACCGCTTCCTGCGTCTCGGCCGGCACGGCGGCGTTGATGCTGACGATGTCGATCGCGCCTTCCTTCACGCCCCACCACACGCTGCCGGTCGCCCAGGTGCCTTCCAGCGCGTCCTTCGTGGCCTTGATGTAGTACGGGCCCCAATTGATGACGGCGCTGGCCAGATGGGCTTCGGGCGCGTAGGCCGTCATGTCGCTGTCCCAGCCGAAGGCCAGCTTCTTGTTCTTGGCCGCGGTCTGCAGCACGGCCGAGCTGTCGGTGTTCTGGAACAGCACGTCGGCGCCCTGGTTGATCAGGCTCTGCGCGGCTTCGGTCTCCTTGGGCGGGTTGAACCACTCGTTGACCCACACCACCTTGGTCTTCACCTTCGGGTTCACGCTCTGCGCGCCGAGCGTGAAGCTGTTGATGTTGCGGATGACCTCGGGGATGGGGATGCTGCCCACCACGCCCAGCACGCCGGCCTTGCTCATCTTGCCGGCGATGATGCCGGCCATGTAGGCGCCTTCGTAGGTGCGGCTGTCGTAGGTGCGCATGTTGGGCGCGGTCTTGTAGCCGGTGGCGTGCTCGAACTTCACGCCCGCGTTGTCGGCCGCCACCTTGAGCATCGGCTCCATGTAGCCGAAGGTCGTGCCGAAGATCAGCTGGTTGCCCTGGCCGGCGAGGTCGCGGAACACACGCTCGGCGTCGGCGCTCTCGGGCACCTTCTCGACGAAGCTGGTGACCACCTTGTCGCCGAACTCCTTTTCGATGGCCTTGCGGCCGTTGTCGTGCGCAAAGGTCCAACCGCCGTCGCCGACGGGGCCGATGTAGGCGAAGGCGATCTTCAGCGGCGCCGGCTTGGGCGCCGGCGCCGAAGCCGCGGGGGCCGCGGCGGTGGGTTTCGCTTCTTCCTTCTTGCCGCAGCCGACGAGTGCCGCGGTGGCGGCGAGCGTGGACCAGCCGGCCAGTTGCAGCAGCCGGCGCTTGGTGTTCGTGTTCATGGGTTCTCTCTCCTGTGGTTGATCGATGGGACTACTGAGCGAGGCATTGGACCAAGTTTCCCGCCGCGGAACCGGCTCCGCCGGGCCGTAGGCGGACGGCCCCAGGGCCACGAAGGGGCCCTCGACAGGGCCCTGGGGGTAGCGAGCGATAGCGAGCTTGGGCGCTCACGGTACAAAGGGTTTGCCCAGCGAGGCCGGCATGTTGGCGCGTATCCACGCCGCGTTGCGGCTGATCAGCACCAGCACCACGATGGTGGCCACGTAGGGCAGCATGCTGAGGACCTGGCTCGGAATCTCGACGCCCTGGCCCTGCAGGTGGAACTGCAGCATGGTCACGCCGCCGAAGAGGTAGGCGCCCAGCAGCAGCCGGCCGGGGCGCCAGGTGGCGAAGGTGGTCAGCGCCAGCGCGATCCAGCCCTTGCCGGCCACCATGCCTTCCACCCACAGCGGTGTGTAGACGGTGGAGATGTAGGCCCCGGCCACGCCGCACAGCGCGCCGCCCGTCACCACCGCGGCCAGCCGGATGCGCCGTACCGGGTAGCCCAGGGCGTGCGCCGATTCGGGCGACTCACCCACCGCGCGCAGCACCAGCCCGGCGCGGCTGCGGTAGAGGAACCAGGCCAGGCCGAAGGCCAGCGCCACGGCCGCGTAGACCATCGGGTGCTGGCGGAAGAAGGCCGGGCCGACGAAGGGCAGGTCGGCGAGGAAGGGGATGTGGAACGCGGGCCGCTGGCCGATCCTGGCCTGCACGAAGTTGACGCCGACGAAGGCCGAAAATCCGCCGCCGAAGAGGCTGAGCGCCAGGCCGGTGGCCACCTGGTTGGTGTTGAGCCAGATCACCATCCAGCCGAACAGCGCGGCCATCGCCGCACCGGCCGCCGCGCCTGCGGCCAGGCCCAGCGTCGCGCTGCCGGTGCTGACGGTGGCGGCAAAGCCGGCGATGGCGGCCACCAGCATCAAACCTTCGGCACCCAGGTTGACGATGCCGGCACGTTCGTTGATCAGCAGGCCCAGACCGGCCAGCGCCAGGATGGTGCCGGCGTTGAAGGTGGCGGCCAGCAGGAGGGCGAGGGCGTCCATGGCGCTCAGGGCTTGGCCGCGGCCGCGGCCGCGGGGCGTGCTGCCCAGCGCACCCGGTAGGCGATCAGCGTGTCGCAGGCCAGCAGCGTGAACAGCAGCAGCCCCTGGAACACGCCCGTCAGCGATTTGGGCAGCCCCAGCCGCGACTGCGCCAGTTCACCGCCGATGTAGAACATGCTCATCAGCACGCCGGCAAACACGATGCCCACCGGGTGCAGCCGGCCCACGTAGGCCACGATGATGGCCGCGAAGCCGTAGCCGGCCGGCACGTAAGGTGTCAGCTGGCCCAGCGGCCCGGCGGCTTCCAGCCCACCGGCCAGACCGGCCATGCCGCCGCTGAGCAGCAGCGCCGTCCACAGCGCACTGCGCGACGAAAAGCCCGCGTAACGCGCCGCAGCCGGCGCCAGCCCGCCCACCTGCAGCGCAAAGCCACGGTAGGTGCGGAAGAGAAAGACCCACAGCACCCACACCGCCACCAGCGCCAGCGGCAGCCCGATGTGGGCGCGCAGGCCAGGCACCAGGCGCGGGATCTTCGTTTCGGGCAGGAAGGTGATGGTCTGCGGAAAGTTGTAGCCCGCCGGGTCCTTCCAGGGCCCGTAGACCAGCCAGCCGAGAAGCTGCTCGGCGACGTAGACCAGCATCAGGCTGACCAGGATCTCGTTGGCGTTGAAACGGTCGCGCAGCAGCGCCACGATGGCCGCCCACAGCATGCCGCCCAGCACGCCGGCCAGCAGAATGGGCACCACGATGCCGCGGCCGATCCACACCGTGTCGGGCCCGGCCTGCATCGCCACCCAGCCCGCGCACAGCGCGCCGACGACGAACTGCCCCTCGGCGCCGATGTTCCACACGTTGCTGCGGAAACACACCGCCAGGCCCAGCGCGATGAGGATCAGCGGCGTGGCCTTCACGCTCAGTTCAGACAGCGCGTACAGGCTGCTCAAGGGCTCGACGAAGAACATCTGCAGCCCGCGCAGCGGGTCCTTGCCCAGCAGCACGAAGAGGCCGACGCCAATCAGCACGGTGACGGCCAGCGCCAGCACCGGGCTGGCCAGCGACATCAGCTTGCTGGGTTGCGGACGGGCTTCGAGCTTGAACATGTTCAGGCCGTGCTCATGCGATCTGCACCCGGTCGGGCTGCACGTCCCACAGCCCGCTCATCCAGGCGCCGATCTGCTCCACCGTGGCCTCGGCCACCGGCACGCCCGGTGACAGCCGCCCCTGCGCCATGACGTGCAGCCGGTCGGCGATCTCGAACAGTTCGTCCAGTTCCTCGCTCACCACCAGCAGCGCGCAGCCGGCGTCGCGCAGCGCCAGCAGTTCACCGCGGATCTGCGCTGCCGCGCCCACGTCCACACCCCAGGTGGGCTGGCTGACGATCAGCAGGGTCGGGTTGGCCGCGATCTCGCGCCCGACGATGAACTTCTGCAGGTTGCCGCCCGACAGGCTCTTGGCCGCCGCGCCCGCGCCGCCGGCGCGCACGTGGAAACGCGCGATCAGGTCTTCGGCCAGGCGCTGCACGCGGCCGCTGGCGATCCAGCCCGTGCGCGAGACGGCCTCGGTGCGCGTCAGCAGCGTGTTCTGCGCCAGGCTCAAGGTGGGCACGGCACCGCGGCCCAGGCGTTCCTCGGGCACGAAGTGCAGGCCCTGCTTGCGGCGTTTGCGCGGGCTGGCCTGCGCGATGTCCTGCCCGGCCAGCGTGATGCTGCCCGGCGCGGCGCGCGGGTCTTCGCCCGACAGCGCAGCCATCAGTTCCTGCTGGCCGTTGCCCGAGACACCGGCGATGCCGACCACCTCGCCGGCACGCACCTCGAAGTGGATGTCGTGCAGCGCCATGCCGAACTCGTCGGGCTTGTCCAGGCGCAGCGCGTGCACCGCCAGCACGGGCGCGCCGGCCGTGGCGGCGCGGGCCTTCAGGGCCGGCGGCTCGGCGCCGATCATCAGCCGCGACAGGCTGGCGTTGCTCTCGGTGCGCGGGTCGACCTGGCCGGTGACCTTGCCGCCGCGCAGCACGGTGCACTGCGTGCACAGCGCGCGGATCTCGTCGAGCTTGTGGCTGATGTAGAGGATGCTGCAGCCCTGGCCGGCCAGCGTGCGCAGCGTGACGAAGAGCTTGTCCACCGCCTGCGGCGTCAGCACCGAGGTGGGTTCGTCCAGGATCAGCAGCTGCGGCCGGGTCAGCAGTGCACGCACGATCTCCACCCGCTGGCGTTCACCCACGCTCAGTGTGTGCACCGGGCGCTGCGGGTCGACGTCCAGGCCGTAGCTGGCCGCCACCTCGGTGATGCGCGCCGTCACCTCGGGCAGCTTCAGGGCCTTGTCCAGGCCCAGCCAGACGTTCTGGGCCGCCGTCAGCGTGTCGAACAGGCTGAAGTGCTGGTAGACCATGCTGATGCCCAGGGCGCGCGCCTGCGCCGGGCTCTTCACCGCCACCGGCGCGCCGTTCCACAGCATCTGGCCTTCGTCGGGCTGCACGGCACCGTAGATGATCTTCATCAGGGTGCTCTTGCCGGCGCCGTTTTCGCCCAGCACGGCGTGGATCTCGCCCGCGAGCACCCGCAGGTTCACGCCATCGTTGGCGCGAACCGCGGGGTACTGCTTGCTGATGCCGCGAAGTTCCAGTCTGGACATGGAGGGGAGATTGTCGGGAAATCTCCGCCACCCGGGCCAGTGCTTGTCAGAAGGTGTGGCGCACACCCGCCGCCAGCGTGGTGCCGCTGGACTTGCCGGTGTACTTGTCGCTCATGTACAGGGCGTAGAGGTCGGTGCGCTTGCTCAGCTTGTGGTTGTAGCCCAGCGTCAGCATCTCGCTTTCGGGATTGGCGGCCACACCGGCGGTGGTGCTTTCGCTGTTGCCGTAGGCGGCCAGGAGGGCCCCGTTGCCCATCGGCACCGAGGCGCTGAGGTTCAGGATCTTGGTCTTCACCTTGGCCGTGGCCTTGGTGTCGATGCTGCCGTACTGGACGAAGAACTTGGCGAACTTCAGGTCGTAGCTGGCGCCGAACTGCATCGCGTCCTGGCTCTTGAAGCCGGGGAAGGCCGAGATCCCACGGCCCAGCGTGCCCTGCGCTTCCACCTTCTGCCAGGCCAGCGTCAAGCCCAGCGGGCCGGCGGAGTACAGCACATTGGCGCCGACGTTCGGGCCCCGGGCCGTGGCTGCACCCTCGCCCGCAGCCACCATGAGGTTGGCCGACAGGCCGCCCATGCGGGGCGTGCTGTAGCCGATGGCGTTGTTCCAGCCCGAGTCACCCACCAGCGCCGCATTGTTCGACTGCGTGCCATGCGGAAAGTTGTAGTACTGGCGGATCGTCGGCGAGTAGCCGAAGGAGTCGCCGTAACTGTTGAACAGCAGCGAGCTCACGAACATCGGCGGGCCCATGCGGCCCAGCTTGAGCGTGCCGAAGCCGCCCGACAGGCTGAGGTTGGCATTGCGCGCCCAGAAGGCGTCGACACCCGGCACGCGGCCGGCGCCGCCGGAGTCGGCGAGCAGGAAGCTTTCGAGCGTGAAGCCGGCCTTCAGGCCACCGCCCAGGTCTTCCGTGCCCTTGAAGCCGAAGAAGCTGGTGCTCATGTTGCCGCTGTCCAGGCGCTTCACCTTCGCGCTGCCGGCGGTCTGGAACTGGCCCACCGACAGGTCGACCAAACCGTACAACTGCACGGAGGACTGGGCCTGGGCGGCGCCGGTGGTCAGCAGGCCGGTGACGGCCAGCGCGGCCAGGGTGGCACTGCGCAGGGCCGGGGCGGGGGACAGGGGACGGTGCATGCGGTTGCTCCTCTTGGGTTGTGGACGGTTCGAGGCCTGCAGCAGCAAGAACCGATCCACACCCGCCGGCGGCGGCGTCAATGCCCCGTCGGCGCCGACGGGGCGGTGCAGGCCAGCCGCCCGGCCACGTAGGTGGCGGCGAGGTTGCGTTCGTCGCCCAGCGTCATCCAGGCGAAGACACGCGCGTGCAGGTCCTGCGCCGGCACGCCGGGCACCGCGCCGCGCGCCACGGCGTCGCGGTGCGCCGCCACCGGGCCGTGAGACCAGTCCCACAGCACCAGGTCGGCCAGCGTGCCTTCGCCCAGGTGGCCGATCTCGTGCGCCAGACCCAGCGCCTCGGCGGCGCCGCGGGTGGCGGCATGCAGCGCCGTCCACGCATTCAGCCGTGTGCCGCGCAGCGCCTGCACCTTGTAGGCCTCGGCCAGCGTGCACAGCTGGCACAGGCTGGTGCCGCCGCCGACGTCGCTGGCGACGCTGACGCCGTGGCCGGCGTCCACCGCCGCCTGCCAGTCGAACAGGCCGCTGCCCAGGAAGAGGTTGCTGCTCGGGCTGTGGGCGATGTGTGCACCGGTGTCGCGCAGCAATGCCCGGTCATGGGCGTCGAGCCAGATGCCGTGCGCCAGGACGGCGCGTTGATGCAGCAGGCCGGCGCGGTGGTAGACGTCGAGGTAGCTGCGCGCCTCGGGGAACAGCGTCGCCACCCACTTCACCTCTTCGACGTTCTCGGCCACGTGGGTCTGCATGAAGAGGCCGGCGTGTCGGCGCCCCAGCGCACCGGCCATCGCCAGCTGTTCCGGTGTGCTGGTGACGGCGAAGCGGATCGTCACCGCGTAGCTGTTGCGGCCCTGGCCGTGCCAGCGTGCGATCAGCGCCTCGCAGTCGGCGTCGGCGCCGGCCACGTCGTCGCGCAGGCCGTCGGGGGCGTGGCGGTCCATCAGCACCTTGCCGGTGACCAGCCGCATGCCGCGCTGCGCCGCGGCGGCGAAGAGCGCGTCGGTGGCCGCGCGGTGCACGGTGGAGAAGACCACCGCCGCCGTGGTGCCGTGGGCCAGCAGCGCGTCCAGGAAGACGGCGGCGCCGGCGGCGGCCGCGGCGGGGTCGGCAAAACGCAGTTCGGCGGGGAAGGTGTAGGTTTCCAGCCAGTCCAGCAGGCCGGCGCCCCAGCTGCCGATGACGTCGAGCTGCGGGCAGTGCACATGGCTGTCGATGAAGCCGGGCAGCAGCAGACGGCCGCGGTGGTCGTGTTGCTGCCAGTCGGGGCCGGGCGCCCAGCTGCCGGCGGCCTGCGCGCCGACGATGCGCCCGGCGTCGACGAGCAGCCAGTGGTCGGGGCGGAAACGCACGCCATGCAGCGTGGGCGGGCCCCAGCTGGGTGCGGCGGTGAAGTCGAGCAGGTCGGCGCGCAGGGCAAGTTTCATGGCGGGCCGATCATCGCGCAGCTGGCGTCCCCGGGCGACCGGCGGCGCGGCAATTGCATGGGCATGGCAGACGCCCGCGCGGTGACTTACCCTTCAGCCCACGATGCACACCGCCACCGAGACGACGCCCAGCCGCCCGATCCGCTTTCTGCACCGCGGCGCCGTGGTCGAGGTGGCCGACGCCGCGCCCACACGCACCGTGCTGGAATGGCTGCGCGAGGACGCGCGCTGCACCGGCACCAAGGAAGGCTGCGCCGAGGGCGACTGCGGCGCCTGCATGGTGGTGCTGGGCGAGCTCGACGCCGCCGGCGCGCTGCAGCTGCGCCCGCTCAACGCCTGCATCCAGTTCCTGCCCACGCTCGACGGCAACGCGCTGTTCACGGTGGAAGACGTGGCCGCGGCCGACGGCACGCTGCACCCGGTGCAGCAGGCGATGGTCGACTGCCACGGCTCGCAATGCGGCTTCTGCACGCCGGGTTTCGTGATGTCGATGTGGGCCGGCTACGAGAGCCGGCTCGATACCGGCCCGGCGCCCGGCCGCCAGCAGCTGGCCGACGAACTGAGTGGCAACCTGTGCCGCTGCACCGGCTACCGGCCCATCCTCGACGCCGCCGAGCGTGCCTGGCAGGCGCCACCGGTGCGCCTGGACCGTGCACCGGTGGCCGCCGCGCTGCGGGCGCTGCAGGCCGCACCGCCGCTGCACTACCAGGCGCCGGGCCACGCGCCCTTCCACGCCCCGCGCACGCTCGACGAACTGGCGCGGCTGCGTGAACAGCGCCCCGAGGCCCGGCTGCTGGCCGGCAGCACCGATATCGGCCTGTGGGTGAACAAGCAGTTCCGTGCGCTGGGCGAAATCATCTACCTCGGCAGCGTGGCCGAACTGGCGACCGTCGAGGCGGGGCCCGAGCGCTTGCGCATCGCCGCCGGCGTGTCGCTCGAAGTCGCCTGGCAGGCGCTGGCCGCGCAATGGCCGGTGCTGCGCGATGTCTGGCTGCGCTTCGCGTCGCCGCCGATCCGGCGCGCCGGCACGATGGGCGGCAACGTCACCAACGGCTCGCCCATCGGCGACGCGGCGCCGGTGCTCATCGCCCTGGGCGCCACGCTGGTGCTGCGCCGCGGTGCGGTCGAACGCCGTATGCCGCTGGAGGACTTCTACGTCGGCTACATGCACAACCGGCTCGAGCCGGGTGAGTTCGTGGGTGCGCTGGAGCTGCCGCTGCCGCGGCCCGGGCAGGCCCTGCGTGTCTACAAGATCAGCAAACGCTTCGACTGCGACATCTCGGCGCTGTGCGGCGCCTTTGCGCTGCAGTTGCAGGGCGGCGTGGTCGAGAGCGCGCGCATCGCCTTCGGCGGCATGGCCGCCACGGTGAAGCGTGCGCCCGCGGCCGAAGCCGCGCTGCGGTGGCAGCCCTGGACCGAGGCCACGCTGCAGGCCGCGATGGCCGCGCTGGCGCGGGACTACACGCCGCTGTCCGACCTGCGCGCCAGCGCCGGCTACCGGCTGCAGGTGGCGCAGAACCTGCTGCGCCGCTGCTGGCTCGAAACCCGGCCCGAGGCGCCGCTGCCCGAGAGCGCCGTGAGTGTGTGGGCACGCGAGGGCGGCGCATGAACAGGCACGACGAAGCGGCCGTGCTCGCCGCAGGCGCGGCCACGCAGCCACCGGCGCAGGCTGCGCCGGTCGTGGGTCAGGGTCTGCCGCACGAATCGGCCCACCTGCACGTGGCAGGCGCCGCGCCCTACACCGACGACCTGCCCGAACTGGCCGGCACGCTGCACGCCGCGCTGGGCCTGTCGCCGCTGGCGCATGGTCTGATCGAGGCCATCGACCTGGCCCCGGTGCGCGCCATGCCCGGGGTCGTCGATGTCTTCAGCGCACGCGACCTGCCCGGCGTCAACGACTGCGGCCCGCTGCTGCACGACGACCCCATCCTCGCCGGCGAAGCCGGCGACACGCTGCGCTACCTGGGCCAGCCCGTGTTCGTGGTGGTGGCGCGCACCCGCGACGCGGCGCGCCGTGCGGCGGCGCTGGCGAAACAGGTGGTGCAGGCGCGAGCGCTGCCGCCGCTGCTCACCGCCGAGGCCGCGCACGCGGCGCAGCAGTACGTGCTGCCGCCGCTGCACCTGCAGCGCGGAGACGCCGCGGCGGCCATCGCCGCTGCGCCGCAGCGCCTGCACGAGGCCTTCGATGTCGGCGGCCAGGAACAGTTCTACCTGGAGGGGCAGATCAGCTACGCCATCCCAGTCGAGAACGGCGGCCTGAAGCTCTACTGCAGCACCCAGCACCCGAGCGAGATGCAGCACCACGTCGCCCAGGCGCTGCAGCGCCCGGCGCATGCGGTGCAGGTGGAATGCCGGCGCATGGGCGGCGGCTTCGGCGGCAAGGAATCGCAGAGTGCCCTGTTCGCCTGCGTGGCGGCGGTGGCGGCGGTGCGTGCACGCGCGCCGGTGAAGCTGCGCATCGACCGCGACGATGACTTCCTGATCACCGGCCGCCGCCACCCCTTCCACTTCGACGCCGACGTCGGCTTCGACGCGCAGGGCCGGCTGCTCGGTGCCGAGGTCACGATGCTCAGCAACGCCGGCCATTCGGCCGACCTCTCGGGCCCGGTGATGACACGTGCGCTGTGCCACTTCGACAACGCCTACTGGCTGCCGCAGGTGGCCGTGCACGGCTACAGCACGAAGACGAACACGCAGAGCAATACCGCCTTCCGCGGCTTCGGCGGGCCGCAGGGCGCCATCGCCATCGAATACCTGATCGACAGCGTGGCGCGCCGGCTCGGCCGCGACGCGCTGGACGTGCGGCGGGCCAACCTCTACGGCCACTTGACCGACAACGTCACGCCTTATGGCCAGGTGGTCGACGACAACTGCCTGCCCGAACTGCTGGCCGAACTGGAGGCCAGCAGCGACTACCGCGCCCGCCGTGTGGCGGTGAACGCCTACAACGCCACCAGCCCCGTGCTGAAGAAGGGCCTGGCGCTGACGCCGCTGAAGTTCGGCATCAGCTTCAACGTCACCCACCTCAACCAGGCCGGCGCGCTGGTGCATGTCTACACCGATGGCAGCGTGCTCGTGAACCACGGCGGCACCGAGATGGGCCAGGGCCTGAACACCAAGGTGGCACAGGTGGTGGCGCATGCACTCGGGCTGCCGCTGGCTGCGGTGCGCTGCAGCGCCACCGACACGGGCAAGATCGCCAACACCTCGGCCACCGCGGCCAGCACCGGCAGTGACCTCAACGGCAAGGCCGCGCAGCATGCCGCCAGCCAGGTGCGCAGCCGGCTGGCCGACTTCTGCGCCGCGAAGTGGGGTGGCCGTGCCGACGCGGTGGTCTTCAGCGGCGGCCACGTGCACGTGGCCGGCCAGGCGCTGGCCTTCGCCGACGTCGTGCAGCAGGCCTACCTGGCGCGTGTGCAGTTGTGGAGCGACGGCTTCTACGCCACGCCGGGGCTGCACTGGGACAAGGCCACGCTGCAGGGCCGGCCCTTCCAGTACTACGCCTACGGCGCCGCAGTGAGCGAGGTGCTGCTGGACACGCTGACCGGCGAATGGAAGCTGTTGCGCGCCGACGTGCTGCACGACGCCGGCCGCAGCCTCAACCCGGCCATCGACATCGGCCAGGTCGAAGGCGCCTTCATCCAGGGCATGGGCTGGCTGACGATGGAAGAGCTGGTCTGGCACCCCGCCGATGGTTCGCCCAAGGCCGGCCTGCTGCTCACGCATGCGCCCAGCACCTACAAGATCCCGACCGCCAACGACTGCCCGGCCGACTTCCGCGTGCGCCTGTTCGAGCGCGACAACGTGCACGACAGCATCCACCGCAGCAAGGCCGTCGGCGAGCCGCCGCTGCTGCTGCCCTTCAGCGTCTTCTTTGCGCTGCGCGATGCGGTTTCTGCCGCGGGCGGCCACCGCGTGAACCCGCCGCTGCAGGCGCCGGCGACACCCGAGGCGCTGCTGCGCGCGATCAGCGTCGTGCAGGCGGCGACGTGAAGCCGCGGCCGTGAACACGGTGTGCGAGACCGCGTTGCGCTGGCGCGCCGAACGCCGGCCCGCGGTGGTGGTGGAGGTCACACGCAGCGAGGGTTCGGTGCCGCGCGAGGCCGGCACGCGCATGCTGGTCAGCGCCGAAGCCGTGTGCGGCACCATCGGCGGCGGCCACCTGGAATGGCAGGCCATCGCCGACGCCCGGGCGCTGCTGGCGCGCGGCGCCGCGGCCGAGCCTCCGCCCGAGCAACGCATCGCGCTGGGCCCCAGCCTCGGGCAATGCTGCGGTGGCGTGCTGGGCCTGCGGCTGGCCTGGCTCGCCGCCAGCGACCCCGCCGCGTGGCCCGAGGCCACGCCGCGTTTCACGCTGCAGCTCTACGGCGCCGGCCATGTCGGCCGCGCCGTCGTCGGGCTGCTCGCCGGGCTGCCCTGCCGCGTGACGTGGATCGACGAACGCGAGAGTGAATTCCCGACCACCGCGCTGCCGCAGCACATCCAGACGCTGTGCGTCGAACCCGTGCAGGCCGAGGTCGCCGCCGCGCGGCCGGGAAGCTACTTCCTGGTGCTGACGCACAGCCACGCGCTCGACCTGGCGCTGTGCGAAGCCATCCTGTCGCGCGGCGACTTCGGCTGGTTCGGGCTCATCGGCAGCCGCAGCAAACGTGCACGCTTCGAACACCGGCTGCGCGAGCGCGGCTTCGATGCCACGCTCATCGAGCGCATCACCTGCCCGATCGGCCTGCCGGGCATCGTGGGCAAGGAGCCCGAAGTCATCGCGCTGGCCGTCGTGGCGCAGATGGTGCAGGCCGCGGCAGCCCAGGCCGCAGCGCTCAGGCCGAGCGCTTGAACACCGCCAGCAAGGCCCCGGCGGCGACAAAGAGCCCGCCGAAGACGCGGTTCAGCACGCGCATGTGGGCAGCAGACTTCAGCTCGGCCAGCACACGCGCGGCCAGCGCGGTGTAGCCGGCCATCACCACCAGGTCGGTGAAGCCCAGCGTGAGCGCGATGGTCAGGTACTGCGGTGCCAGCGGCTGCTGCAGGTCCATGAACTGCGGCACCACGGCCAGCAGGAACACCGTGCCCTTGGGGTTGACGGCGTTGATCATCCAGCCGCGCAGCACCAGCGTGCGTGCCCGCAGCGTGCCGGCTTCGGCCTGCAGCGCCGCCAGCGGCCGCGCCGGCGCACGCCATTGCTGGATGCCCAGCCACACCAGGTAGGCCACGCCGAGCCACTTCAGCGCCTGGAAGGCCAGGCCCGAAGTGGCCATCACGGCCCCCAGCCCGATACCGACGACGAGCAGTTGCGACCAGATGCCCAGCACCAGACCCAGCGTGGTGGCGTAGCCGCGCCGGAAGCCGTGGTTGAGGCCCGAGCTCAGCGCCGCCAGTGCACCCGGGCCCGGCGAGATGCTGATGGCCCAGGACGCCGCGAAGAAGGCCAGCCAGGTCGAGAATTCCATGCGTGGGGCCCGCGCCGGGCCGTTGCTGCGATACAGGGTGGCATTGTCGCCGGGCGCCTCGCCAGGCGCTGGCCGACAATCGTGGCATGAACCGCATCGACGACCCCCGCCACGACCAGGAAGTGGGCGCGCGCGACAGCACGCTCGACACCACCCGCATCGACGACGTGCGCATCGGCGCCGTGCGCCCGCTGATGACCCCCGCGCTGCTGCAGGAACGTGTGCCGGTGCAGCACGGCACGCTTGCGCTGGTGGAGAGCAGCCGCCGCCGCATCGCCGACGTGCTGCACGGGCGCGACCCGCGCCTGCTCGTCGTCGTCGGGCCCTGCTCGATCCACGACCACGACCAGGCGCTGGAGTACGGCCGCCGGCTCAAGGCCGTGGCCGACGAACTGGCGCCCGAACTGCTGATCGTGATGCGCACCTACTTCGAGAAGCCGCGCACCACCGTCGGCTGGAAGGGCTACATCAACGACCCCCACCTCGACGGCAGCTTCGCCATCAACGAGGGCCTGGAACGTGCACGCCGGCTGCTGCTGGAACTCACCGCGCTGGGCCTGCCCACCGGCACCGAGTTCCTCGACCTGCTGAGCCCGCAGTTCATCAGCGACCTCGTGAGCTGGGGCGCCATCGGCGCGCGCACGACGGAAAGCCAGAGCCACCGCCAGCTGGCTTCGGGCCTGAGCTGCCCGGTGGGCTTCAAGAACGGCACCGACGGTGGCATCCAGGTGGCGGCCGACGCCATCCTGGCCGCGCGCGCGCCGCACGCCTTCATGGGCATGACGAAGATGGGCATGGCCGCCATCTTCGAAACGCGCGGCAACGCCGACTGCCACGTCATCCTGCGCGGCGGCAAGGCGCCCAACTTCGACGCCGCCGGTGTGGCTGCGGCCTGCGCACTGCTGCGCAAGGCCGGCCTGCCCGAGCGCGTGATGATCGACCTGTCGCACGGCAACAGCCGCAAGCAGTACGCCTTGCAGGTGGAGGTGGCGCAGGACGTCGCGGCGCAGGTGGCCGCGGGCGACGGCCGCATCGTCGGCGTGATGATCGAAAGCCATCTCGAGCCCGGCCGCCAGGACCTCGTGCCCGGTCAGCCGCTGAAGCCCGGTGTCTCGATCACCGACGCCTGCCTGGGTTTTGCGCAGACGCTGCCGGTGCTGCAGGGCCTGGCCGCGGCGGTGCGGGCGCGGCGCGGCGTCTGAGCGCTGCGCGGTCCCGGCCGCGTCAGAAGCGCATCTTCAGGCTGACGCCCATGGCCCAGGCGCCGCGCCGCTCGGTCTGTGCGTCCGATCGCGGCCAGAAGTGGCCGACGACCACGCCACCCAGCAGCCATTGGCGGTAGATGGGTTGCTCCCAGCGTGTCTGCAGGCCGTAGTCGGTGGTGGGCACGCCCGAGCCCTCGCGGCCGTTGACCAGGCCCTCGACCGACAACAGCCGCTCGTTGCCGAACGAGCGGTAGGCCCCTACCAGGCTCGACCACTCGAAGCCCTTCGATGCCTGCGTCACCGTGGCCGAACTGAGCCATCGTGCGGCCAGCACGGGTGAGATCAGGTGTTCGTACGAGAAGGCCGTGGTCGACCCGGCGTGGTCCGAGACCGACCAGAACAGCGTCTGGCGGAACTCGGCCAGGCCTTCGGGGCCGTTGGCCCACTGCGTCCTGTAGCGCCCCTGGACATAGGGCTTGAGCCCGCCCCGGAAGCCGAGCCGGAAGTCGAGCGTGTCGGTGAGCGAACGACCGATGCCGGCAAAAAACCGGCGTTCGGCGTTGGCCTGGGCGAGCAGGCGGTTCTGGCGCGTCAGCCCGCCGGGTCGGTCGCTGATCACCTCGGCCGGGTCGTCGCGGCCGAGAAAGAGGTAGGTCTTCTCTTCGAGGTTGGGCAGGCGGAAGCGTGCGTTGAAGCGCACGTCGATATCGGTGGTCTCACGCTGGCGCTTGAGCACGGAGATGCTGAAGCGGCCATCGGTGATCCGGCCGCCGCGGTCGAAGGGCCGGTCGCCGAACCAGCTGTCGACACCGCTGGCCAGCCAGTGCGCCATGGCGCGCACCGACTCGCGTGCCGAGTCCGCCACTTCGCCGACGTCTGCGGGCGTGGACGCGGGGGCCGAAGCAGCGGCTTCGGCAGGCACTGCGACGGGCGCACTTGCGGCCGGCAGCGGGCCGGGCGGGGCGGCCCGGGCGCAGGCGGCCGTCAGGGCCAGCAGAAGCACGGTGATGAAGGGGCGGGCGAGCTTGGGCACGCGCGGAATGTACAGCCGTCCGTGGCCCGCCATGACCGGCGCCGTGTTCAGCGCCGGACCTCAACGCAGGACCAGCACACGCCCGAATGGCGCCACGGCGTGGGCATGCAACGCGGTCACCGCCCACACCACCGGCCAGCGCGGCTTGAAGCGCGCCGGGCCGTCGAGGTCGGTGAGCACGACGCCGATGTCCGGTGCGTGCCGATCGGCTTCTTCCAGCAGCGGCGCGAAGTCGGTGCCGCCGCCGCCCGCGAAGGCCAGCTCACGCAGCTGCGATTGCCCGGGCTTGCAGTGCCGCACCTCGCGCACGCGGTCGTCGCCGATCACCAGCACGAGCCCGGCTTCCAGGCGGCGCGTGATGGCGTCGACCTCGCGCGCGAAGCGGTCCAGCAGCGCATCGTCGACCGAACCCGAGACGTCGACCACCACCGCCAGCCGCGGCACGCGGCGTGCCATGCTGAAGCCCGGCTCCCAGGGCATGCGGTGGCCGGCGGCGTTGCGGCCCTGGTTGGCGATGTAGCTGCGCGCCGGGCGCGACCACGATACGTCGAGCCGGGGCGTCAGCGCACGCGCCAGCTGCGTGCGCAGCACCTGCTGCCACGGCGTGCGGCTGCGCGGCAGGTCGGCGCCCAGCGTGCGCAGCATCGAGAACTCGCCGTCGCCGGCATGGGCGCGCAGCAGGCGTTCGCACCACTCGCGCGCTTCGTCGGCGTCGGCCTCGGGCGCGTGGCGTGTGGCGGGGCCCGGCTGCAGGTCGGGCTGCGTGCGGGCGGCCAGTGCGCGG
>CAMTUD010000177.1:0-7251 GCA_947084805.1 uncultured beta proteobacterium
GGCGGGCGCCGACACATGGGGCGCGGCCTTGGGCGGCGGCGGCGGTGGGGGCGCGGCCTCGGGCAGGGCCTCGATGAAACCCTGGGCGATGAGCTCGGCGAGCAGGCCTTCGGCCTGTTGCGGCACCGGCACCAGTGCGGCCAGCGCCGTTTCGTCGCGCTTGCCGTCCACCATGATGAGCAGCCCGCGCAGCCGCGGCGTGAGCCGGTGGGCTCGCGTCTCGATCTCGGTCTGTCCCTTGGCGGTCTTGCGGAACACGGTGGGCATGCGGCGGGCCGGGTGCGGTTGGTGGGGCAGTATCCCCAAGCCGGGCAGCTTACAGCCATCGCAGACACCGCGTCACCGGGAAATGGCCCGTGAACGGCAAGCACCTTGCACGACCGCGACCGCCGCCGCCGCCGCCGTATAGTGCCGTCGCCACCCCGAGGAGAGCCCCGTGAGCGATGCCCTGATCCTGACCGAGCTGCGCGGCGACGGCGAGCGCCGCGTCGGCCTCGTCACGCTGAACCGCCCCAAGCAGCTGAACGCGCTGAACGACGCGCTGATGGACCAGCTCGGCGCCGCCCTGCTGGCCTTCGACGCCGACGCGGCCGTGGGCTGCATCGTCATCACCGGCAGCGAAAAGGCCTTTGCCGCCGGGGCCGACATCTCGGGCATGGCCAGCAAGACCTACCTGCAGGCCTACGAGGGTGAGTTCATCACGCGCAACTGGGAAACCGTGCGCCGCGTGCGCAAGCCGGTGATCGCCGCCGTGGCCGGTTTTGCCTTGGGCGGCGGCTGCGAGCTGGCGATGATGTGCGACTTCATCATCGCGGCCGACACCGCCAGGTTCGGCCAGCCCGAGATCAAGCTCGGCATCATCCCCGGCGCCGGCGGCACGCAGCGCCTGCCGCGGGCGGTGGGCAAGGCCAAGGCCATGGACATGGTGCTCACCGGCCGTTTCATGGACGCCGCCGAGGCCGAACGGACCGGGCTCGTCAGCCGCGTGGTGGCGGCCGACCGGCTGCTGGCCGAGGCACTGGCTGCCGGCGAACTGATCTGCGCGCTGGGCGGCCCCAGCGTGATGATGGCCAAGGACTGCGTCAACCGCGCCTTCGAGACCGGGCTGGACGACGGCGTGACCTACGAGCGCCGGCTGTTCCACAGCCTGTTCGGCACGCCCGACCAGGTGGAAGGCATGGACGCCTTCCTGGCCAAGCGCAAGGCGGCCTTCCAGCGCGGCTGAGCCGCGCCGCGGCTGGCGCGCCTAGGGCGTGAGCCAGCGTGCGCCGCGGCCGTCGAAGTGGGCGCGGCGGTGGCCTTCGGCGTGCAGTTCCAGCCAGTCGACGGCCTGCACGCTGGCCACCATCACCGCGAAGTGGCTGCGGCTTTCGCGCACCGGCGGCGGGCCGTGCGGGCGCGGGTGGGGGTGGGCCAGCGTGGCGCCCGGCGGCAACGGTGACAGGTAGTCGTGCGCGGCCGGCGTCATCTTCAGCCGCGCCCAGCGCGACGACACCGCCAGCCCGGCGGTCTGGAGTTCCATCTTCACGCGCAGGCGCAGCTGCCAGCCCAGCTGCTCTGACCACAGCACCAGCGTGCCCAGCGGGTGCGCGCCCAGCTGTTCGACCTTGGGGCTGCGCGCGTCGGTGTAGATCAGCAGCGAACGCTGCGCCGCGTCCCACTCGCGCAACACCACGCTGCGGGCGTCGCCGATGTCGCCGTCGGTGGTGGCCAGCACGCCAACACGCCAGGGGTGGCCCTTGTGGCGCACCGCCGCCGCCAGTTCCTGCGCCACGGCCACTTCGATCTCGTCGAGCGTCGAAAGGCGGTCCGTCATGGCGGTCTCGCGGTGGGCAGGTCGGGCGGGCTCAGGCTTCCCGGCGCAGGGCCGGAAAGAGGATCACGTCGCGGATGCTCGGGCTGTCGGTGATCAGCATCATCAGGCGGTCGATGCCGATGCCGCAGCCGCCGGCCGGCGGCATGCCGTATTCCAGCGCGCGGATGAAGTCGGCGTCGTAGTACATCGCCTCCTCGTCGCCGGCGTCCTTGTTCGCCACCTGCGACTGGAAACGCTCGGCCTGGTCCTCGGCGTCGTTCAGCTCGGAAAAACCGTTGGCGTACTCGCGGCCGGTGATGAAGAGCTCGAAGCGTTCGGTGATGGCCGGGTTGCTGTCGGACGCCCGCGCCAGCGGCGACACCTCGACGGGGTAGTCGATGATGAAGGTGGGCTGCCAGAGCTTTTCCTCGACCACCGCCTCGAACAGGCCGAACTGCAGCTCGGGCAGCTTCCAGTGCGCCGGGGCTTCCTCGCCGTGAGCCTTGAGCCTGGCGCGCAGCAGTTCGGCGTCGTCGGCCTCGGCGTGTGTCAGCCCGGCGTGCACCACCAGCGATTCGCGCACGCTCAGCCTCGTGAACGGCAGGTGCAGGTCCACCGGCTTGCCGGCGTAGCTGATCTCGGCCGTGCCGGCGGCCGAGCGTGCGGCGTGGCGCAGCACGGCTTCGGTGAAGTCCATCAGCTCGTGGTGTGTCCAGTAGGCCGCATAGAACTCCATCATCGTGAATTCCGGGTTGTGCCGGACGCTGATGCCTTCGTTGCGGAAGTTGCGGTTGATCTCGAACACACGCTCGAAACCGCCCACCAGCAGCCGCTTCAGGTAGAGCTCGGGCGCGATGCGCAGGAACATCTGCTGGTCGAGCGCGTTGTGGTGGGTGGTGAAGGGCTTGGCGTTGGCGCCGCCGGGGATGGGGTGCAGCATCGGCGTCTCGACTTCCAGGAAGCCGTGCTCGACCATGTAGCTGCGGATGGCGCTGACGGCCTTGCTGCGCGCCACGAAACGCGCGCGCGCGGCTTCGTCGGTGATGAGGTCGACGTAACGCTGGCGGTACTTCTGTTCCTGGTCGGCCATGCCGTGGAACTTGTCGGGCAAGGGGCGCAGACTCTTCGTCAGCAGGCGCACGCGGGTGGCCTTGATCGACAGCTCGCCAGTGCGGGTGCGGAAGAGCGTGCCCTCGCAGCCCAGGATGTCGCCCAGGTCGAGCTGTTTGAACGTGGCCAGGGCCTCGGGGCCGACGGCGTCCTGCGTGACGTAGAGCTGGATGCGGCCGGTGCTGTCCTGCAGCGTGCCGAAGCAGGCCTTGCCCATGATGCGCTTGAGCATCATGCGGCCGGCGACGACCACGCTCACCGCCTGCGGCTCCAGTTCCTCGTTGGGCACCTGGCCGTGTTTGTGGTGCAGGTCGGCGGCGTGGTGCTTCGGCTTGAAGTCGTTGGGGAAGGCGGCGGTGCCGCTTTTTGCCGCTTCCGCGCGCAGGGCCTGCAGCTTTTCGCGCCGTTCGGCGATGAGTTGGTTGTCGTCGGACATGCGGGCGTCTTTGGGGGCGTGCGGAAAGGGCCTGAAGTTTAGGCGCACCCGTAAAATGCGGCGATGAGTTCCCACCTATCGGCCCACCCGCCGGTTGCGCTGCCGATCACCGGCCGCCCCATCCGCTTCGCGCTGGTGGGCTGCGGCCGCATCGCGGCCAGCCACTTCGAGGCGCTGCGCCAGCACGAAGCGCGCGCGCAGCTGGTGGCCGTCTGCGACAACCGCCCCGAGGCGCTGGCCGCCGCCGAGAAGAAGACCGGCGCGGCGGGCTATGCCTCGCTCGACGCCTTGCTGGCCACCGACGGCAGCGGCACCGACGCCGACATCGTGACCCTGGCCACCCCCAGCGGCCTGCACCCTCGCCAGGCCATGCGCGTGGCCGCCGCCGGCCGCCACGTGCTGACCGAAAAGCCGATGGCCACCAAGTGGGACGAAGGCATGCAGATGGTGCGCGCCTGCCGCGAGGCCGGCGTCAAGCTCTTCGTCGTCAAGCAGAACCGGCTCAACCCGACCATGCAGCTGCTGAAGCAGGCCATCGACGCGGGGCGCTTCGGGCGCATCTTCATGTGCACGGTGAACGTGTTCTGGACACGCCCGCAGAGTTACTACGACGACGCGCCCTGGCGCGGCCGCTGGGACCTCGACGGCGGCGCCTTCCTGAACCAGGCCAGCCACTACGTCGACATGCTCGACTGGCTGGTCGGCCCGGTGGACAACGTGCACGCCTACACCGCCACGCTGGCGCGCGACATCGAGGCCGAGGACACCGGCGTGATGAGCCTGCGGCTGCGCAAGGGCGGGCTGGCGAGCATCAACGTCACCATGCTCACGCACGGCCGCAACTTCGAGGGCAGCATCACCATCCTGGGTGAACGCGGCACGGTGCGCATCGGCGGCGTGGCGGTGAACCAGATCCAGCACTGGGAATTCGACGAGGCCCGGCCCGAAGACGCGGCCGTGAAGGACGCCAGCTACGCCGCGCCTTCGGTCTACGGCCCCGGCCACCCGCTCTACTACGACAACGTCATCGGCACGCTGCGCGGCGAGCAGAACGCCGAAGTCGACGGCTACAGCGGCCTGCGTTCGCTGGAAGTGGTGCTGGCCGCCTACCGCAGCGCGCGCGACGGCGTGCGTGTCGGCCTGCCCTTGGTCTTCTGATGGCGGCGACCATCCACCCGACGGCGATCGTCGACGAAGGTGCGCAGCTCGGCGAGGGCACCCGCGTCTGGCACTGGGTGCACGTCAGCGCCGGCGCGCACATCGGCGCGAACTGTTCGCTGGGGCAGGGTGTGTTCGTCGGCAACGACGTGCACATCGGCAACGGCGTGAAGATCCAGAACAACGTCTCCGTCTACGACGCGGTGACGCTGGAAGACGACGTCTTCTGCGGCCCTAGCATGGTCTTCACCAACGTCATGAACCCGCGCGCGGCGGTGGTGCGCAAACACGAGTACCGGCGCACGCTGGTCAAGCGTGGTGCCACGCTCGGCGCCAACTGCACACTCGTGTGTGGGGTCACCGTGGGTGAATACGCCTTCGTCGGTGCCGGGGCCGTGGTCAGCCGCGACGTGTCGCCCTATGCGCTGGTGGCGGGTGTGCCGGCACGGCGCATCGGCTGGATGAGCCGCCACGGCGAGCGCCTGGACCTGCCCGCCCATGGCCGCGGCGAGGTCCTGCACGCGGCCTGCCCGGCGACCGGCCAGCGTTACCGGCTAGCCCACGACATCCTGACGCCCTGCCCCTGAACCGCAACGCCGCCCTGAAGCGCGGCGCACTGAAATGAAATTGCCCCAAGCTCGCTTCGTTCGCTGCCCCCAAGGGGCGCGTCAGTACCTTCGGGCGGCCGGGCGGTACTGACATGCAATTCACCGACCTGAAGACCCAGTACGCGGCGCTGAAGCCCAGTGTCGACGCACGCATCCAGCGTGTACTCGACCACGGCCAGTACATCATGGGCCCCGAGGTGAAGGAACTCGAGGCGAAGCTCGCCGCCTTCACCGGCAGCCAACACTGCATCACCGTGGCCAGCGGCACCGAGGCGCTGCTCATCGCGCTGATGGCGCTGGACCTGCAACCCGGCGACGAGGTCATCACCACCCCCTTCACCTTCGCGGCCACCGCCGAGATGATCGTGCTGGCCGGGCTGAAACCGGTGTTCGTCGACGTCGAGCCCGACACCTGCAACATCGACGTGTCGCTCATCGAGGCCAAGATCACGCCGCGCACCAAGGCCATCATGCCGGTGAGCCTGTACGGCCAGGTGGCCGACATGGCGCAGATCAACGCCATCGCCGCCAAACACGGCCTGGCGGTCATCGAAGACGCGGCGCAGAGCTTCGGTGCGCTCTACCAGGGCCGGCGTTCCTGCGCACTCAGCACCTTCGGCGCCACCAGCTTCTTCCCGAGCAAGCCGCTGGGCTGCTACGGCGACGGCGGCGCGCTCTTCACCGACGACGACAGGCTGGCCCAGGCGGCGCGCGAGATCCGCGTGCACGGCCAGAGCGCACGCTACACGCACACCCGGCTGGGCGTGGGCGGGCGCATGGACACGTTGCAGTGCGCCATCGTGCTGGCCAAGCTGGAACGCTTCGAGTGGGAACTGCAGCGCCGCGCCGAGATCGGCGCGCGCTACCAGCGCCTGCTGGCCGACGTGCCGCAGGTGACCGTGCGCGCCGACCGCAACTCGGTCTACGCGCAGTTCACGGTGATGGTCGAGCGGCGTGCGGCGGTGCAGGCCGCGCTCAGCGCCGCCGGCGTACCCACGGCGGTGCACTACCCGAAGCCGTTGCACCTGCAGCCGGCCTACGCGGCGGACTGCTGTCCCGAGTGCTGCGAAGTCAGCATCGGCCTGGGCGAACGGGTGCTGAGCCTGCCGATGAGCGCCGACCTGAGCGAGGCCGACCAGGACAGCGTCGTCGCCGCCTTGCGGCAGGCCCTCGTGCAGGCCGGCGGCTGAAGCCCGCCCGCCTGCGCCATGCCGGGTTTCCGTCAGGTTCTCGCCAACGCCGGATGGAACCTGCTGGGCAATGTGCTGCCGCTGGGCGCCGCCGCGCTGGCCATGCCCTACCTGGCGCAGCGCCTGGGCACCGAACGTTTCGGCCTGTTGACGCTGGGCTGGGTGCTGATCGGCTACTTCGGGCTCTTCGACTTCGGCCTCGGCCGTGCGCTGACCAAGCTGGTGGCCGAACGGGTCGGCCGGCCCTCGGCGGCCGACCTGCCGGCGCTGTGCTCCACCGGCACCGCGCTGGCCGGTGCCGCCGGCCTGGCCGGCGGCCTGCTGGTGGCAGCCCTGGCATGGTGGGCCGGCGCCTGGATCACGCGCGACGATGCCGGGCTGCGCAACGAGGCCGCGCTCGGCCTGCTGGTCATTGCACTCGGCATCCCGCCGACCGTGGGCACCGCGGCGCTGCGCGGCATCCTCGAAGGTTTTCAGCGCTTCAAGCTGCTCACCGCCATCCGCACGCCGGCGGGGGTGCTGCTGTTTGCCGCGCCCTGCCTGAGCGCGTGGTTCACGCCGCGCCTGGACGCCGCGCTGCTGGCCATGGTGTTGACACGCTGGCTGCTGCTGGCGGCGCACTGGTGGCCCTGCGCCAGGTCGCTGCGCCTGAGCCTGGCCCTGGCGCAGCGGCGCTGGTTGCAGCCGCTGCTGCACATGGGCGGCTGGCTGACGGTGAGCAACATCGTCGGGCCGGTGATCGTCTACGTCGACCGGTTCCTCATCGGCGGGCTGCTTTCGGCCGCGGCGCTGGCCTACTACGCCGCGCCCTTCGAACTGGTGTCGCGCTTGCTGGTGCTGCCGGTGGCGCTGTCGGGCGCGCTGTTCCCGGCGCTGGCGGCGGCGCAGGGCGCGGGCGCCGGCCACGGCCCGGAGATCGGAAGAGCGTCGTGTAGGGAAAGAGTGTAGTGCCAC
>CAMTUD010000178.1:0-11615 GCA_947084805.1 uncultured beta proteobacterium
CGCCTGCCACCGCCCAGCCCGCCACCGCACCGGCGGCGCCCAAGGGCAAGGGCGCGGTGATCGGCATCGGCGCGGGGGCAGTGGCGGCGATCGCCGTGGGCCTGTACTTCGCGCTCGGCCCCAAGCCGCTCCCGGCGCCGCCCGTCGAGCAAGCCGCAGCGCCAGCGCCTGCGCCAGCGCCTGCCACGACGCCTGCACCCGTGGCCGTGGTCACGCCACCGGCGCCCGCCCCGGCGCCCGTGCCGACCACCTTCGACCCGGCGGCCGAGTTCGACCGTGTGGTGCAGGCGCAGTCCGCCGGCTACGGCGTGCGCCTGTTGACCAACAAGACCAGCTACCGCATCGGCCGCGACTACCTCACGATGACGGTGCAGGCCGAACGCGAGGGCTTCCTCTACCTCTTCGTGCACGGCGCCGACAAGACGCTGATGCAGCTCTACCCCAGCATCACCTCGGGTTCGCTGAAGGTGAAGCCCGGGCAGACCGTGAAGCTGCCGCTGCCCAACGAGACACCCTTCGAGACCACCGGCCCCGCCGGCCCCACCGACCTGCTGGTGATGGTGTCGCCGCGCCAGCGTGACCACAGCGCGCTGCAGCCGAAGAAGGACGGCACCATCCGCGTCTTCCCCACCGGCGCCGAGGCCGCGGCGCTGGCCGCGAAGTACGACGGCAAGGGTCCGGTGATGGCCGGCAAGCCGTTGTGCTCGCCCGGCCAGGCCTGCGACGACGAGTACGGCGCAGCACTCGTGCGCGTCGAGGTGCTGCCCTGAACAAGGCCTTCGTCAAGGAACCCGAGGGTCTTGACGAGGACGACGAGACCCCCGGCCTGCCGCCGCTGCCGGCGGGCACGCGCAACTACCTCACGCCGCAGGGTTACCTGCGTCTGCGCGAGGAGCTGATGACGCTGCTGGACGTCGAGCGCCCGAAGATCGTCGAGGTGGTTTCGTGGGCGGCGAAAAACGGCGACCGTTCCGAGAACGGCGACTATCTCTACGGCAAGAAGCGCCTGCGCGAGATCGACCGCCGCATCCGCTTCCTGACCAAGCGGCTGGACATCGCCGAGGTCGCCGACCCCTCGGCCCACCACGGCAAGGACCAGATCTTCTTCGGCGCCACCGTGACCTACGCCACCGCCTCGGGTGAGGAGCGCACGCTGACCATCAAGGGCATCGACGAGGCCGACAGCCTGCAAGGCGAGGTGAGCTGGATCTCGCCGATCGCGCGTGCGCTGCTGAAGGCGCGCGAGGGCGACGAGGTGTCGCTGGTGACACCGGGCGGCGTCGAGAAGATCGAGGTGATCGCGGTGCGTTACCCGGCACCCTGAGCGCGGTTCAGGAAATCCGGCTGCGCGAGACCCGCAGCACCACCGGCGAGCGCCGCAGTGTGCGCAGCACCTGCGCCAGGTGCAGGCGGTCGCGCACGCTGATCAGCAGGCGCAGTTCGGTGGTTTCTTCGGTGGCCTCGGCGTCCATGTCGAGGTGGGTGATGTCGGCCTCGGCGCTGCTCACGGCCAGCGCCACCTGCGCCAGCACGCCCTTGCCGTTTTTCACCAGCACGTGGATGTGGGTCTCGAAGGTGCGGGTCAGCTGCTCGGCCCAGTCGACGCGCATCCAGCGTTCGCTGTCGCGTTCGAAAAGGCGCTTGCCGGTGGGGCAGTCGGCGTTGTGCACCAGCAGGCCCTCGCCGCGGCCGAGGTAGCCGACGATCTGGTCGCCGGGGATGGGCCGGCAACAGCTGGCGAACTGGATCGACGCGCCTTCGCTGCCGTCGACCAGCACCTCGCCCTGGGTCGGCGTGCTGTCGTCCTGGCCGTAGCGGCCCAGCGTCAGCGTCACGGCGTCGGGCTTGATGCCCTTTTCGCCCATCATCTGTGCCAGGCGCTTGGCTACGATGGAGGCGATCTTCTTGCCCTGGCCGAGGTCGATGAGCAGTTCACCGCGGTTGCGGTTGCCGCTCCAGCGGGTGAGCTGCTGCCACAGCGCGGCGGCGGTGGTCTCGGCGGGGTCGGTGGACGGCGGCTGCAGGCCCTCGGCGCGTAGCGACTGCGCCAGCATCTTTTCGCCCAGCGCGCGCGACTCCTCGCTCTCCATGTTCTTCAGGTGGTGCCTGATCTTGCTGCGCGCGCGGCCCGTGCGCACCATGCTCAGCCAGGCCGGGTTCGGGCTGGCGCCGGGGGCGGTGATGATCTCGACCACGTCGCCGCTCTTGAGTTCGGTGCGCAATGCCACCGGCTCGCCGTTGACCTTGGCCGCCACCGTGTGCTGGCCGACGTCGCTGTGGATGGCGTAGGCGAAGTCCACCGGTGTGGCGCCGCGCGGCAGCGCCAGGATCTTGCTGCGCGGCGTGAAGACGTAGACCGCGTCGGGGTGCAGGTCGATCTTCACGTGCTCCAGGAATTCGGCGGCGTCGCGCGTCTCGTTCTGGATGTCGAGCAGGCTCTGCAGCCACATCGACGACAGGCGCTGCGCGTCGGCGGCGGCGCCCTTCTTGTCGCTGGTCTTGTAGATCCAGTGCGCGGCGATGCCCTTTTCGGCCACCGCGTGCATGGCCTCCGTGCGCATCTGGAATTCCACCGCCGTGCCCAGCGGACTGACCAGCGTGGTGTGCAAGCTCTGGTAGCCGTTGGCCTTGGGAATCGCGATGTAGTCCTTGAAGCGCCCCGGCACCGGCTTGTACAGCTGGTGCAGCACGCCCAGGGCGATGTAGCAGTCGGTGAGCGTGGGCACGACGATGCGGAAGCCGAAGATGTCGCTGACCTGCGCGAAGCCGGCGTGTTTCTCGCGCATCTTCTGGTAGATCGACGAGATCGTCTTCTCGCGCCCGCTCACCTGCACCTTGATCTTCTGCTGGCCGAAGGCGCGCTGCACCTCCTGCTGCACACGCTCGACGATGTCGCGGCGGTTGCCGCGCGCGCGCTGCACGGCCTTGGACAGGGCGGCATGCCGCCACGGGTTGAGCAGCTCGAAACACAGCTCCTGCAACTCGCGGTAGGTCTGGTTCAGGCCCAGACGGTGGGCGATGGGGGCGTAGATGTCCTGCGTCTCGCGCGCGATGCGGCGCCGCTTGTCGGCCGCCAGCGCCTGCATCGTGCGCATGTTGTGCAGGCGGTCGGCCAGCTTGATGAGGATCACGCGCACGTCGCGCGCCATCGCCAGCAGCATCTTGCGAAAGCTCTCGGCCTGGTTTTCCTCGCGCGTGTTGAAGTGCAGCTTGTCCAGCTTGGTCAGCCCGTCCACCAGGTCGGCGGTGGGCGCACCGAACTTCTCGATCAGCTCGGCCTTGGTGATGCCCTGGTCTTCGATGGTGTCGTGCATCAGCGCGGCCATGATGGCCTGCGCGTCGAGCTTCCAGTCGGCACACAGGCCGGCCACCGCGATGGGGTGGGTGATGTAGGGCTGGCCGCTGGTGCGGAACTGGCCCAGGTGTGCGGCGTCGGCGAACTTGTAGGCCTCGCGCACCAGCTTCACGTCGGCCTTCGACAGATAGGCCAGCTTGTCGAGCAGGGCCGCGAAGGAAGAGACCTCGACGCTGGGCGCCGGCGGCGACTGGACCAGCGGCGCACGCTGCAGCCCATGCAGGGCGGCAGGCAGCAATTCGGCGGCCAGGGATCGAAGGCTCATGGTTCGAATTTAGCGCGGAACGGGTGCCCCCAAGCTCGCTGGCACTCCACGCAAGGCCAGAGGCCTTGCTTGCTTGGCCGTCCAAGTCCGCGCAGGCGGACGTGGAGCCGCGGCCTGCGCCCCCCCGAGGGGGGCGAGCCGGACGAGGAACAGTCCCTGCGGACTGTTCCTCGCCTGCGAGCGCCGGCGGCGTCCTCGCCGCTGGCCGTCCGCCTGCGGCCCGGCAAAGCCGGTTCCGCGGCGGGAAGCTCGGCAAACGCACACGCAGCGCGCGCACGGCAAACGGGCGCGCTGCATCGCTGCAGCGCGCCCGTGCGAGAAGAAGACTTCAGCGCGCGGTCAGACCGGCACCTTGCGCAGCATCTCGATGCCGATCTCGCCAGCGGCGATCTCGCGCAACGCGGTCACGCCGGGCTTGTTCTTGGTCTCGATCTTGGGCGCATGGCCCTGGCTCAGCATGCGCGCCCGGTAGGTGGCGGCCAGCACGAGCTGGAAGCGGTTGGGGATCTTGACGAGGCAGTCTTCGACGGTGATGCGGGCCATGGGTGCCTTCGGTGAAACGGGTTGGGGGGTGCGGTCTGCGGCGGTGGCCTCAGATCAGACCCAGCGCAGCAAACACCTGGGAACGGTTGCGTTGCTGCGCGGCGTACTTCAGGCGCTGGGAGTGAACGACCGTCTTCAGGTCGAAAAGCGCCGTCTCGAACAAGCTGTTGATGATAACAAAGTCGAAGTGACGCGCCTGGGCCACCTCGTGGCGGCCATTGGCCAGGCGCCGGGCGATGACGTCCGGCGGGTCTTCGCCGCGGCGGTTCAGGCGCTGCGCAAGTTCGTCCCAGCTCGGCGGCAGGATGAAGATGAGCACCGCGTGGGTGAACAACTGCTTGATCTGAAGTGCACCCTGCCAGTCGATTTCCAGCACCACGTCGTCGCCGTGCACCAGGCGTGCCTCGATGGCCTTGCGGCTGGTGCCGTAACAGTTGCCGTGCACCTCGGCGTGTTCGAAGAACTCGCCGCGCTCGACCATGGCCCGGAAGGCCGGTTCGTCGATGAAGTGGTATTCACGGCCGTCGACCTCCTGCCCGCGCGGCGCGCGCGTGGTGTGCGAGACCGAGACAGCCAGCCGCGAGTCGAGCTCCAGCAGCGCCTTGACGAGGCTGGACTTGCCGGTGCCGCTGGGCGCAGCCACGCAAAAGAGGTTGCCGGGGGTTTCCATCGGCGGATTTTCCACCAAGCCCGGCTACTCGACGTTCTGCACCTGAACTTCGATTGCGTAGCCAAGTGCTTGTCGTGTCTTCGCAATCCCTGGGCCTTGCCCGGAAGATCCCGCAGCGAGCCCCACATGTCGAGCAAGCGGTGACGCGCTATGTGCCTGGTTGGCGACTCACCTCGCAGTTGCATGAATGTGGCTTGCCCCGCTGGTCAGGAGCATCTCCCACCGCGCTTCCTTTGGGCCAAGTGCCCGAAACCGCCGACTCGCCAAGTCGCGCTTTCGGCCAAAACCGGCCCCTGGTGATCCGCTCTGAATTTCCCCTGCTGGCCCGCCTTGGATGACTGGTTTACGGCCGCCAACTTGAACTCCGCTTTGGCGCGTCCCGGCCACTTGCCGTCGCCCACGGCCGGCAGCCTTGCTGTTGCTCCTATTTGAAGGGCGCATCTGCGTCATGGCGGCTACCTGCGGCGGTCACTGCCGCCACTGTTCTCACGCAATTTCTGGCGGCTTCCAACCCGCCGTGCGCGCACGAACACCAGGGCCAACGCTGCAAACAGTACCAAGCTCGCAGTCGTCGGCTCGGGTACGGATGCCGTGCCAGGCAGTTCAAACTCAGCGCCCGAGAAACTTTGATTGGCAGGCGGGTTGAAACCCAAAGTCACCCCGTACTGGCCATCGACCGTATAGCTGTAGATTGAGTTGATGCTCGATTGGCCACCAAGCGCCAAGGGGACGACCCAGAGCGAGTCATCTTCGTAGTCCATGGCGAGTGCACCGGCTAGCGAACCGTACCCAGGCCCAAAGGCAGAGAACTCGGACTTGAACGCGAAATTCATCCCAACCTCGACAAAGCGCGTCGTGCTGGTGAAGCCCGTGTCGCCTGAGCCGAGTAGCCAAAGCGACTGACGTGTCCGGTCATAGGTGATCCCTGTGAACTGCTCGCCTGTCTTGGACAGCGAAGCCAAGCTGAAGAACACAGCGTTCTCCCAGTTCCGGTCCGTCCGCCAAATCCCGGGGCCGATGGTCGGGTCTGCACCCACGGTGTAGTTGTACGTGCCGTCGGTCGTTCCGTCGTAGGTAGGGCCGGGGAACAAGTAGCTGCAGCCCAGGCAGATGCTGCTGCCCAAGGGCGTACCTGACAAGTCGTAGGTGCGCGTGAACGGTCCTGCAACATCGATGCGGCCATTTGCCACCGCAATGGGCCCGCGGGAACTGGTCCGACTCTCGGTTCCGATCGGCCCGTGTAGCCATGTGTCGACCGTGGTGAAACTGGTTGAGTTGCGGGTCGCGACAGTGACGCCGAAGGGGATCTGGGTCGGGTCGGTAAGCGCAGAATCGAAGTACGTCATGTACAGCGGGCTCGCTTGAACCTGGGTCGACAGCAACGTCGCCACTGTGCAGGCCAGCAGTAGGGATCGCAAGGTCAAGCGTGCCATGGTTCTCTTTCGCAGGGTTGGGGAAGCGCTGCGCCGATGTATATCGCTCCAAGTGTTAGTGCACCGTTAGCGAACTGCGCTTGAACCTGATCCCCGCAAAGGAGTTGTGGCTGACGCGCCCGTTGACCTCCTGCAGCCGTCTCGTCGGGCTCCTTGTGATCGGGCTTGAGTTCTTGACGCCGTCTTCACTGGTGCGGAATTCGAGGCGATGCGGCGCCGGGTTGGCTTGAAGCCCTTGCCCGGGGGTTGAATGGGCGCGCAACTGCCCGTGGGCTAGCAGGGATTGCCAAAGACTTCCCGTGTTGCGCGCGCTTTCCTTGTGTACGTGCTGTCGCCACTACCCCGGCACAGCCACTGGCGGCACTGCTTCGCTCATCCGTCCAGTGATGTCAGCCTTCCCCGGAATGGCTGCCGGGTCGACCTGCGCATTACCCATTTCGAGGCTTGCTCAGCGTTCACTCGCGTTACGGCCCGCACACTCGCGCTGCCACCGATTCGTGGCCCGCTTACCCGAAGGCTTCAGACATATCGTGACCTCCATGCCTGCTCCGGTTGCTTCCGGCTGGAGCGGTTGCCGGGCGGGGCTTGCACCCGCTGGAAAGCGCCGCCTTTGCACGGCGCACACCAATTGCGGGTACTGGCGTGCCGCCGGTTTGGAGCGGATCAGTTGATGAACCCGAGGTGTCTGGGATCTGCGGCGTGATTGACCTCGACCTCACGCACCCCGGCCGTCTACCCGCGGGCTGCCGCAGTGTGCCAAGGGGTGGGTTCTCAGCCTGCGGCAGTACCCTTCAGTCACGGCCCTCTGCGGGCGCAGGCGGCCGGCGGCCGAACACGACGCGGATGCCGTGCCACAGCCAGCGCGGGCTACGTAGCGCGTCGCGCGTCACCTGGTCCAAGGGCAGTGTTGGCCATAGTCGGATGATCAGCGGTCGCGCCGCCACGACCACGCGCCCGAGCCAGATGCGCCGACGGTGACGCGTCACCGCGCGTGCGCTGGCCTCGCGCGTCAGGCGCATCTCAGCCTTCGGCGAGCCAGCCCGTTGCGCGCGGAAGAGCAGCTGCGCGGTGTCGGCGCCGTCCTCGATCGCGGTGGACATGCCGGCACCGATCCACAGGTCTACCGTGCCGGCGGCGTCGCCCACCGGCACCACGCGATCGATGCTGGGCGAGGGCAGCAGTCGCTGCGCCACGTCCACGGCCTGCACCTCCTGCCGCAGACCGACCAGGCCCAGGCGCAGCGCGATGGCCTCGAAGCGGCGTGTCAGCACGGCCTCGCTCTCGCCTTGGCCCGGCGGCGAGTCGAGGTAGGCCGTAATGCCGGTACGGCCTCGCATCGGGATCAGGAAGTAGGCATCACCGGTGCTCGGGTCACGCGCGCCGACGATACCGTCGTACCACGGTGGCGTGGCGTACTCGGCGGTGACGACGATGTGCCGCGCGCCTGTGTGCTGGCGAGCCGGGCGGCCCAGTGCTTCAAGCCGTCCGCCGGTGGCGTCGATCAGGTGACGGGCCGAGACCAGGCGCCGCGTCCCGGTCCCTTCGTCAAGCAGGGTCACCAGGACGCGCTCAGGGCCAGGTTCGACAGCGGCTACGCGGGTGTGCCAGAACGCGGCAGCGGGGCACGGCCTGCTTGCAGACGCCAGGTTAGACGCATGAACCGGCGCCGTAGTAGCGTCGCACAGCGTTTGGCGCAGGCGCTCCTCCACATGCCTAAGCGTCGTCGTGCGGCGGCCGCGCGTGATGTCGGTCAGGCCCATGCCCTCAAGCAGCACGCGTGCCTTCTCCCGAACGACGACCAGCCGCCCACGGTTGCCATGGCGCCCGCGGACGTCCACGCCCAAGGTCGACAGCCCCAGCGACCGGGCCGTCAACGCTGCCATGCAGCCCCCCGGGCCGAGCCCGGCAACGAGTACGTCCACCTCGGTGGCGGGCGCCTCGGGTAAGCCGTCGCGTATCGAATCCATGACCTCCCCGACCACGCCAAATCAGCATTGAATGAGTCTACGGGTGGTCGGCCGCCTCGGCCGAACTGCGGTGATCTTCAGCTCCGACCATGCCTACGCTGCTACGCAGCGGCAGTTCGTGATCTCACACACCCGGCCACTTGCCGACGCTGACGGCCGGCGGCTTCCTGGGACCTCATCTCATGGCTCACGAGACGAAGGCGGATGCAAGTTCATCGGAAGTCGACCCTGCTGACGCACGTGTCCGCCCCTGGGATGCGTCCTGACAGGCCAGGAAGCGAGTTCCCGAAATGAGTGCGTTAAGGGTGCCTTTCCCAGGCTCATCCGGCGACCGGCGTCGCGAAGGGCTTCGACAATCTCCAAGCTCCGGCCCGCAGTGTGGCGCTCGCAGGGAGCGATGGTCTTGGGAGGCGTGTTGATTTCCGTTCTGCGTCCGATTCAGTGTGCGCCAGCTCCAGTCAGGGGGACGGAGAGCAGAAGCCTGGCAGGAGCTCCGGTCGACATTGGCTGCGCAGATCGTTGCGGCAACCTGGAGCCTTGCACCACAGCGCCCGCCGCATCGGCGGCGGTCAGCGGGCCCGATCATGACTGAAGATGCGCTGGCTGCCAGCGCGGCCCGGGTGATGGCCAAGTCGCAACCGGCACGCTGGCTTCAAACGGACGCCCTCAAGGGCCCACCGGGCGCGGCCTTCACCGCGCCGGGCACGCCGTTCTTTCTGCCACCTCCCGCACAGCCGCCCCTTGCACAGTCCGAAGCGGCTTTGTCACCGTGGGGCGTGCTCGAACTCTTTGCGCAGATCATGGCTGCGCGCAGCCTGCCTGCGGCTGCCACCGCCCTGGTCGGCACGCTGGCCCAGCGCCTGGGCATGGCGAGGGTGAGCCTCGCGTTGCGCCAGGACGGCCGCACGGAACTGATCGCCACCTCCGATCCAGCGCCGCCGCTGGCGCAGGCTGATTCGACACAACGCCTGCTGGGCGCCATGGACGAGGCCCTGGAACAGGCGAGCAGCCTGTGCTGGCCCCCTTCGGCCGGGGCCGAGCCGGCCGGGGTCGGGCACATCCTCGTGGAACACCAGGCGCTGCACCGGCTTACCGGCACGGCCGTTGCCACGGTGCCGCTGGGCCAGGCCGGCGTGCTGTTTGGCGCACTGGGCGTCGAACGCGACGGTGCGCAGGCCTTCAGCACCGCCGAGCTGCAACACATCGAGCAGCAGCTGGCGCTGGCGGCCCCGGCGCTGCACTGGATGCAGCGCGGCGACGAGTCGTCCGCACGGCGGCTGCGGCGCGACCTGCGCCGCGCCTGGCAGGCCCTGCGCCAGCCCGAGCGCGCCACGGCGCGCCGGCTGATCGTGCTGGGCGGGCTGGCAATTGTCTTCCTGGCTGCGGTGCCTTTGCAACGTGAAGTCGGCGGGCGCGCCCGTATCGAAGGCGCCGAGCAGCGTGTGCTGGTGGCGCCGGCGGACGGCTTCGTCAAGCAGGCCCATGTGCGGCCCGGCGACCGTGTGAAAGCCGGCGACCCGCTCGTCGACCTGCTCGACGGCGACCTGCGGCTCGAGCGTGAGCGCTGGGCCAGCCAGCTGGCACAGCACGAAAACGCCTACGCCGCGGCGATGGCCAAGTCCGACCGCACCAGCGCGTCGACCAGCCTGGCGCGCATCGCCGAGGCGCAGTCGCAGCTGACGCTGGTCGACGAGCAGCTGGCGCGCGGGCGCGTCGTGGCGCCTTTCGACGCCCTGGTCATCCAGGGCGACCTGAGCCAGGCCAAGGGCACGCCGGTGCGCCAGGGCGACACACTGCTGACGCTGGCCACCACCGGGCGCCACCGCGTCATCGTTGAGGTCGACGAGGTCGATATCGCCCGCGTGGCGCCGGGCCAGGCGGGGCGTTTGGCGCTGTCGTCGCTGCCCTGGGACAGCCAGGAGCTGGTGGTCGAGCGCATCGTGCCGCTGGCCAAAGCCGTGGACGGGCGCAACATCTTCGAGGTCGAGGCGCGGCTGGCCGAGGCGCGTGCCGACATCCGGCCCGGCCTGCTGGGCCGCGCCGACATCGTCGTCGGCCGCCTGCCGCCGCTGTGGGCCTGGGTCGGGCATGGCCTCGACCGCATGCGTGTGGCCTGGTGGGCCTGGATCGGCTGAACCGTGAGCAGCCTCTACAGCCCGCGCTGGCACCGCGTCTCCGGCCTGCGGCCGCACCTGGCGCCGCAGCTGCGCGTGCGCCGGCAGCAGGTACGCGGCGAACGCTGGTGGGTGCTGATGGCCGCGCAAGGCGGCCGCAGCGTGCGCCTGAACGCCACCGCCTGGGCGCTGGCCGGGCGGCTGGACGGCCAGCGCAGCGTGCAGCAGCTGTGGGAAGCGCTGCTGGCGCAGCCCGCTGAGCCAGCCACGCAGGACGAAGTCATCGACATGCTGACGCAGCTGCACGAAGCCGCGCTGCTGCAGTCCGACCGCGCCGCCGACTTCGAGCTGCTGCTGCGCCAGCGTGAGCAACTGGCCGCGCCGCAGCGCAGCCGCAGCCTGCTGGCCTGGCGCATGCCGCTGCTCGACCCCGGCGCCTGGCTGCGCCGCCGCCAGGGCCTGGCGAACCGGCTGTTTTCACCCGCGGCCGCACTCGTCTGGGCGCTGGCGGTGTGCACCCTGGGGCTGCTGCTGCTGCAGCACGCGCCCACGCTGTGGGCGCACAGTGAACGCTGGCTGGCCACGCCGCGCTACGCGCTGCTGGCAGCGCTGCTCTACGCGCCCATCAAGCTGCTGCACGAAGCGGCGCATGGCCTGGCCGTGCAGCGCTGGGGCGGCAGCGTCCACGAGGCCGGCGTGACGCTGATGCTGGGTCTGCCGGTGCCTTATGTCGACGCCTCGGCAGCCACGGGCTTCGTGCGGCGGCACCAGCGCGTCATCGTCGGCGCCGCGGGCATGATGGCCGAGCTGGCGCTGGCCGCGCTGGCCTTGCCCTTGTGGCTGTGGCTGGACGAGGGCCTGGCCCGCGACGCCGCCTTCGTCACGCTGGCCATCGCCGGGGTCTCGACGCTGCTTTTCAACGCCAACCCGCTGCAGCGGCTGGACGGCTATTACATCGCCACCGACCTGCTCGACCTGCCCAACCTCGGCCCGCGCAGCCGCCACTGGTGGACCGACCAGCTGCAGCGCCGGCTGCTGCGCCTGCCCGACGCCGAGCCCATGGCGGTGGCGCGCGGCGAGACGCCCTGGCTGGCGGCCTATGCACCGCTGTCGTGGCTGTTCACGCTGGGCATCGCGGCCGTGGCGGTGTTCTGGCTTGGCCGGCTGTCGCTGGCCTTCGGCGTCATCGGCGGCGGGCTGCTGGGCTGGCAGCTGCTGCTGCGGCCGGCCGCGCGGCTGCTCGGCGGCCTGCGGCGTGCCGCGCTGGC
>CAMTUD010000179.1:0-18049 GCA_947084805.1 uncultured beta proteobacterium
CTGAATCATACGGCGACCACCGATATCTACACAAATATAGGTACAATCTTTCCCAACACGACGCTCTTCCGATCTGGTCCAGCGCACCGAGCCAGACACCGCGCGGCTCGGCCACCAGTTCGGCGGCCGCCGTGGGCGTGGGCGCACGCAGGTCGGCGGCCAGGTCGCACAGGGTGATGTCGGTTTCGTGGCCGACACCACACACCACCGGCAGCGGGCTGGCCGCCACCGCCTGAACCACACGTTCGTCGTTGAAGGCCCACAGGTCTTCCAGCGCACCGCCGCCACGCACCAGCAGCAGGGTGTCGACCTCGGCGCGCTGGCCCGCCAGCTGCAGCGCCGCGGCCAGTGCGGCGGGAGCCTCGGCGCCCTGCACCAGGCTCGGGTAGACCACCACCCGCACCTGCGGTGCCCGCCGCTGCAGCGTGGTCAGCACGTCGTGCAGCGCCGCCGCGCCGAGCGAGGTGACAACGCCGATGGCGCGCGGGAAGGCCGGCAGCGGCCGCTTGCGCGCCGCGTCGAACAGGCCCAGCGCCTCGAGCTTGGCGCGACGGCGCAGGAACTCCTCGTACAGCGTGCCGGTGCCCAGGCGCTGCAGCGACTCGACGACCATCTGCAACTCGCCCCGCGCCTCGTAGATGCCCAGGCGCCCACGCACCTCGACCTGCTGGCCGTCGGCAGGGGCGAAGTTCACCAGCGAAGCGGCGCGGCGGAACATGGCACAGCGCAGCAGGGCCGGGGCGCCGTCGATGTCCTTCAGCGTGAAGTAGCAGTGGCCGCTGCCGGCGCGCGAATAGCCCGACAGCTCGCCGCGCACCGCCACCGCGCCGAAGCGTGCGGCGATGGCGTCGCCGGTGGCCAACAGCAGCGCGGCCACGCCCCAGGGCAGGCGCGCCGGCTGGGCATCCTGGGGCTCAGACACGCCAGATGCCGCGGCTGGCGCGGCGCGTGAACTCCACAGGCGCGCCGATCCAGGCGCGGCGCAGCACCGCGCCCGTCATTGAACTGTCATGACCGTGCAAGTGATTGATTTGCATGAAAAAATCGCTGCCCAAATTTTCGGCACCGCGGCCCGGGCCGCAGCAGGACACACGTTGTGACGGTTGTACGGGGTGTTGCCCACAGAGATATCCACATCTTCGGTGGACAGCCTCGGCGCCGCTGCGACGCCGTTTGCAAGAGTTCGCAAGGCGGCTGGGGCCGTGGGGCGCATCGGCCATAATCCGGCGCGTCGCTGGCGGCTTGCCGGCCGATCTTCCACCCGCCTCGCGCGCCGAAACCCCCTTGCTGTCCATCATACAAGCGGCCGGTTGGCCGATCTGGCCCCTCATCCTGAGTTCGATCGTGGCGCTGGCGCTGGTCATCGAGCGCCTGTACCACCTGCGCGCCACGCTGGTGGCACCGCCCTCGCTGCTCGACGAAGTCATCGGGGTCACGCGAAACAGCCTGCCCAGCGCAGACGTCGTCAACAAGCTGGCCGACAACTCGGTGCTCGGTGGTGTGCTGGCCGCCGGCCTGCGCAGCGTCATTGCCGAACCGCGCATCGCCGAGACGGCGCTGCGCCAGTCCTTCGAGAACGCCGGCCGCAGCGCGGTCCACAACCTCGAGCGTTACCTCAACACGCTGGGCACCATCGCCGCCGCGGCGCCGCTGCTGGGCCTGTTCGGCACCGTCGTCGGCATGATCGAGATCTTCGGCTCGCAGGCGCCTACCGGCGCCGCGGGCGGCGCGGGCGGCAACCCGCAACAGCTGGCGCACGGCATCTCGGTGGCGCTCTACAACACCGCCTTCGGGTTGATGATCGCCATCCCCTCGCTGATGTTCTACCGCTACTTCCGCGGCCGCGTCGACGAGTTCCAGCTGGGCCTGGAACTGGCCGCCGAACGCATGGTGCCGCACCTGCTGCGCTTCACCGTGCGCAGCCCGAACTGAGCCCCGACACGCCGTGAAGTTCAGCCGCCGCCGCATGGAAGAGCCGGAGATCAACCTGATCCCGTTCATCGACGTGCTGCTGGTGGTGCTGATCTTCCTCATGCTGTCGACCACCTATTCGCGCTTCACCGAACTGCAGATCAACCTGCCGGCCGCCGACGCCGAGAAGCTGCGCGAGCGGCCGGGCGAGGTGCTGGTGGCCGTGGCCGCCGACGGCCGTTATGCCGTCAACCGCAAGCCGGTGGACGGACGCAGCGTCGAGCTGCTGACCGCCGAGCTCAGCGCCGCGGCGCGCGGGCGCCCCGACAGCGTCGTCATCATCTCGGCCGATGCGATGGCCGCGCACCAGTCGGTGATCAACGTGCTCGACGCCGCGCGCCGCGCCGGGCTGTCGCGACTGACCTTCGCGGCGCAGTCGGGCACCGCGCCGGCCCGTTGAAGGCCTGGCTCGAGGCCCGCTTCGCGCGGCTGTGGTGGCGGGCGCCGCCCGGGGCTGCGGCCTGGGCCCTGTGGCCGCTGTCGCTGCTGTACCGCGCGCTGCGGGCGGTGCACCAGCGCCGCCAGCGCGCCATGCCCCTGCCCGTGCCGGTGCTGGTGGTGGGCAACTACGTCGTCGGCGGCGCCGGCAAGACACCCAGCGTGATCGCGGTCGTGCAGGCGCTGCAGGCGCGCGGGCACCGGCCGGGCATCGTCTCGCGCGGCCACGGCCGCCACGGTGACGCTGCGCGTGCCGTGATGGCCGCCGACGGCCCGGCCGAGGTCGGCGACGAGCCGCTGTTGCTGCAGCGCCGCTGCGGTGTGCCGGTGTGGGTGGGCGCCGACCGCGTCGAAGCCGGTCGCCGGCTGTGCGCGGCGCAGCCCCAGGTCGACGTGATCGTCTCGGACGACGGCCTGCAGCACCTGCGGCTGGCGCGCCAGGCCGAGCTCGTGGTCTTCGACGAACGCGGTGCCGGCAACGGCCTGCTGCTGCCCGCCGGGCCGCTGCGTGAACCGCTGCCGTCGGCGCCACCCCCACGCTGCCGTGTGCTCTACACCGCAGGCCAGGCCAGCACGCCGCTGCCTGGCGCGCTGGCTTCGCGGCGCCTGGCCCAGGCCTGGCCACTGGCAGCCTGGTTGACCGGCGACGCCACGCAGGCGCAAGCCGTGGCCACGCTGCAGGGCCGGCCGCTGCTCGCTGCGGCCGGCCTGGCGGCGCCGCAGAAATTCTTCGACATGCTGGCCGCCGCCGGGCTGCCGTTCACACCGCTGCCGCTGCCCGACCACCACCCTTTCGACACCCTGCCCTGGCCGCCCGACACGCCCGACGTGCTGGTGACCGAGAAGGACGCCGTGAAGCTGGCACCGGCACGCATGGGCGGCACGCGTGTGTGGGTGCTGCCGCTAGACTTCACCATCCCTGCGGCGCTCGTCGATGCGCTCGCCGATCTGCTCTTCGTCGCCCCTGCCAAGCACCTGAAATGAAACGACCCCAAGCTCACTTCTCTCGCGGCCCCCGAGGGGCGCGCCAGTACCTTCGGGCGGTCGGGCGGTACTGACATGACGCTGGACCACCGCCTCATCGACCTGCTGGTTTGCCCGGTCTGCAAGGGCCCGCTGGAAATGCGGCGTGACGCCGAATCGCGGCCGACCGACCTCGTCTGCCCCGCCGACCGACTGGCCTTCCCCATCCGCGACGGCATCCCGGTGATGCTGGAAAGCGAAGCCGGCCCGCTCGACGGCCCCGCCGCCGCAGCGTGACCGCTGACCAGCCCTTCACGGTGCTGGTGCCGGCGCGCCTGGCGTCGACGCGGCTGCCGAACAAACCGCTGGCCGACATCGCCGGCCTGCCGATGGTGGTGCACGTGGCCCGGCGTGCTGCGGCCAGCGGCGCCACACGTGTGGTGGTGGCCGCAGACCACGCACGCATCGTCGACGCCTGTGCCGCGCACGGCGTGCAGGCGCTGCTGACGCGTACCGACCACGCCAGCGGCAGCGACCGCCTCGCCGAGGCCTGCACGCTGCTGGGCCTGGACGGCGACAACGTGGTCGTCAACGTGCAGGGCGACGAGCCGCTGATCGACCCGGCCCTGGTGCGGCGCTGCGCCGAACTGCTGGCCGAGCGGCCCGACTGCGTGATGAGCACGGCCGCCCACCCGCTGCTCGACATCGCCGACTACCTGAACCCCAACGTCGTCAAGGTGGTGCTCGACGCCGCGGGCCGTGCGCTCTACTTCAGCCGCGCGCCGCTACCCTGGCAGCGCGACGGCGCCAGCGTCGGCGCGCACGGCACGACACCTTCGCTGCCGCAGCCGCCGCCGCTGCGCCACCTGGGCCTCTACGGCTACCGCGCTGCGTTCCTGCGCCGCTTTCCCGGCCTCGCGGCTGCGCCGCTGGAACAGACCGAGGCGCTCGAACAACTGCGTGTGCTGTGGCATGGCGAGCGCATCGCGGTGCACGTGGCCGCCCACGGCCCCGGGCCGGGTGTGGACACGCCGGAAGACCTGGCGCGGGTGCGCGCGCTGTTCGCGGCGGCCGCCGCAGCGGGCGCTGCCAAGGCCTGAGCACAGGCCCGGAGATCCGCGGGTTCGCCCCCGTGTGCACGTCAGTTTGACGCCGGGATGTGCGTGCTATTCTCATTCGAAGAGACACCGTGCTCGGTATTCCCGGCCGAGGCGGCGCGCACCCAAAACACGAACTTCCGAGGCACTCGATGAGACTCATCCTCCTGGGCGCACCCGGCGCCGGCAAGGGCACGCAAGCCACCTTCATCTGCAAGCACTACGGCATTCCGCAGATCAGCACCGGCGACATGCTGCGCGCCGCCGTCAAGGCCGGCACGCCGCTGGGTGTGGCGGCCAAGAAGGTGATGGACAGCGGGGGTCTGGTGAGCGACGAAATCATCATCGGCCTCGTCAAGGAACGCATCACGCAGCCCGACTGCAGCAGCGGTTTTCTCTTCGACGGCTTTCCGCGCACCCTTCCGCAGGCCGACGCGATGAAGGAGGCCGGCGTTGCGCTCGACTTCGTGCTCGAGATCGACGTGCCCGAAGCGGACATCATCGAACGCATGAGCGGCCGCCGCGCCCACCTGCCCTCGGGCCGCACCTACCACGTCAAGTTCAACCCACCCAAGGTGGCCGGCATCGACGACGTGAGCGGCGAGCCGCTGATCCAGCGCGACGACGACAAGGAAGAAACCGTCAGGAAGCGACTGCAGGTCTACCAAAGCCAGACGCGACCGCTGGTCGACTATTACGGCCAGTGGGCCGCCAGCGGCCAGGCCGGTGCACCGCGCTACGCCAGGATCGGCGGCACCGGCAGCGTCGAAGAGATCACCGCGCGCGTGATGGCCGCGCTGCAGGGCTGACCGACACGACGGATACGCAGGAGCGCAAGGCATGGACATCGCTGGCAAGGTCTTCATCGTCACCGGCGGCGCGTCGGGCCTGGGCGAAGGCACGGCACGGATGCTGGCCGCCAACGGCGCCACGGTGGTCGTGGCCGACCTGCAGGTCGAGCGCGGCGAAGCCGTGGCGGCAGAAATCGGCGGCGTCTTCGTCAAGTGCGACGTCAGCCAGGAAGCCGACGGCCAGGCCGTGGTGGCCGCCGCAGTAGCCCGCGGCAAGCTGATGGGGCTGGTGAACTGCGCCGGCATCGCGCCGGCCACCAAGACCGTCGGCAAGGATGGTGCCCACCCGCTGGCCCTGTTCACGAAGACGATCACCGTCAACCTGATCGGCAGCTTCAACATGATTCGCCTGGCCGCCGAGGCCATGGCGAAGAACACGCCCGAAGCCACCGGCGAACGCGGCGTGCTGATCAGCACCGCCAGCGTGGCCGCCTACGACGGCCAGGTCGGCCAGGCCGCCTACGCCGCCAGCAAGGGCGGTGTGGTCGGCATGACGCTGCCCATCGCGCGCGACCTGGCGCGCAACGGCATCCGCAACATGACCATCGCGCCCGGCATCTTTGGCACACCGATGCTCTTCGGCATGCCGCAGGAAGTGCAGGACGCGCTGGCCGCCAGCGTGCCCTTCCCCAGCCGCCTGGGCACGCCGGCCGACTACGCCAAGCTCGTCAAGCACATCGTCGAGAACGACATGCTCAACGGCGAAGTCATCAGGCTGGACGGGGCGATACGGCTGGCGCCGAAGTAGGCGGACGCCCGCCCGGTTGCCACTCTCGCGACGGCGCCCGAGGAGTGGGGCGCGTGAGCGGGGCTCATGCCTGCCAGGCCCTCAGCGGCGGCACGGCATCCAACGGTGCACGGATGAGGTCAAAGACTCTCACCCTCTCGTGAAAGCGCCCTGCACGGCCCGGCAACAAAAAGGCGGGCCCGCGGGCCCGCCTGTGTGCTGTCGACGCTAGACCTTGCCCAGCGCGGCCGCTTCCGATCAGAACGTGAAGCGCGCCCCGACGTACCAACGGCGGCCGATGGCGTCATACACGTCGGCGGCCGTTTCAGCCCCCGTGATGTTGCCCGGCAGACCGGTGATGATGGGCGGCGGCTTGACGCCGAACGCGTTGTCCACGCCGAGGTAGAAGCGCATGTTCTTCAACTCGTAGCTGAACTGGAAGTCGTTGTAGACCTTGGCGCCCACGGAGACCGAATCACGCGGCAGATCGAAGTTCGAGGCCAGGAACTGGTCATCGAGCGAAGACTTGCCGATGTAGGTGGTCTGCGCGCTGACGCCGAAGCCCTGCCACTTGTAGCCCAGCGTCAGGCTCGCGCGGTCGCGGGCAGCACCCACTTCACCGGCGAAGTAGTCCTTCTCCGAGTTCTTCAGCGGAATCACATAGCCGTCCAGCAAGCGCGTGTAGGCCACCTTGGCATTCAGCGCACCCGGGCCGACCTTGCCGTTGTAGCTGGCGGTAAGGTCCAGGCCACGCGTAGCCAGTTCGCCGCTGTTGGTCACCGTGGAGTCGATGAACGACAGTGAACCGGCGCTGTTGGCGCCAGAGGGCGCGTCACGGCGCGTCACGAACTGGCAGAACGAGGCGTCGCCGCCGTAGCACTGCTGCAGGATGAACTGGCGCGGCGTCGAAACGATGGCGTCTGCGATCTTGATGTCGAAGTAGTCCAGCGTGAACGAGGTGCCCCGCAAGGCCGCCGGCGTGAAGACCAAACCGAAGGTGTAGGACTTGCCGACCTCCTGCTTGACGATCGGGTTGCCACGGTTGAAGCCGCTGATGCCCTGCTGGTCGGCCTGGTTCAAGGTGAAGACACCACCATTGGCCGCGATGTTCGCGTTGACGCCCGGTGCCGCGCGGCAGGCAACGCCCAGCGGCGTGCTCGTCGACGGGGTGACGCCGACGCAGGGGTCACTGAGGCCGGTCGGGAAGGTCTGCTGCGGCGGGTCGAACAGCTCGCCGATATTCGGCGCGCGTGTAGCCTGCGCACCAGTGGCCCGCACACGGACCGACGGCACGATGCTCCAGTCGAGACCAGCGTTCCAGCTGGTCACGTTGCCGCTGGTGGAGTACTTCGCGCTGCGCACCGCTGCGGTGGCGTCGAGCGAATTCACAAACGGCAGGCCCTTGAGCAGCGGCGCCCGGACTTCAGCGTAGAACTCGGTGACATCAAACGAGCCGATGGTGCTGGGCTGCGCGTTGCCGGCGTTGAGACCAGCCTGCGTCAGCGCATCGAACTCGCTGCGCGAGTTTTCCTTGCGGTATTCGAAGCCACCCGCCAGCAGCAGCGGGCCGGCCGGGAGCTTCGCCACCTCGCCAGTGATGCTGCCGCCAAACAGTTTCTGCGTCACGGCAGTGTTCAGACTGCTCGGGGCGTTGACGTACTTGGCCGCGGCCGGGCTGATGGAGCCGAAGCCGAAGATGCTGATCGGCACGCAACCCTGCGCGCGGGCCGTCGCGTCGCGGCATTGCGCTATCCCGTTGGCGCCGGGGATCGCCTCGAGCGCATTGCGGAAGTTCGCCACGTTGACCTGACCCGTGCCCGACTGGGACTCCGTCGTCGAGCCGTAGCCAGCAAAGACTTCGTAGTCCCAGGCGCCGAGCAGCGTGCCCTTCAGGCCGGACACTGCGCGGAAGGTGCTGCGGTCTGCGGTGCTGCCACGGTTCGCGACTTCCGTCAGGCGACGCGTAAAGCTGTACATGGCCGCGCCGTCGGCGTCGCGCACGCTGCCCAACAGGTTGTAGATGCCGGTGGGCACCAAGGGGTTGCGCACCAGGACGCCGTTGACCAGGAACTCGGCGGCAACGCGGCCACCCTGGTTGGGGTAGATGTTGGCCGAGTCCAGCGCAAATGGCTCCAGGCGTGTGGCGGTCTTGGTCAGCGCATACGTGCCCTCGAAGAAAACCGAGTGGTTGTCGTTGAGGCTGTACTCGCCCTTGCTGGCCAGCAGGAAGCGATCCGTCGGCACCGCTATCGTGCGAATGGCAGACCGGTTGTAGCCCCTGGCGCCGACGCCGTCGCCAGCCGGGCCGTTTGTCGACCACGACACGATGTTGCCGGCGTCGTCGAAGGTGCGCGAAGCCGTGTTGGTACCCGGATTGATGAACACCCGGCCCTGCGGCGCAAAGCTTGAATAGAAGGGCCGCTGGATGGAGAAGATGTCGGCCGGGTCACCGGTGACGAAGGCGCCCACGGAAGCCTGGTCGACCGCCGCGAAGTCGCGATTGGCGGTGTACACGGCGCCTTGCTTGCTGTAGCCGACATGGGCCATCAGGTTGCCCTTGCCGTTGGCGGCATTGATGCCCCAGGTCGCTGAAACCTTGCGCTTCTTGTCGTCGCTCTTCTCGCTCTGGCCGGCCGAGACGTCGAAGATGAAGCCCTCGAAATTCCGCTTCAGGATGATGTTCACAACACCGGCCACCGCGTCGGAACCGTAGGCAGACGAAGCACCGCCCGTCAACAGATCGACTCGTTCGATGAAGTCGGTGGGAATGGCGTTCAGGTCGACAGCGGAACTGCCAGGCACACCGGCAACGAAGCGCCGACCGTTGACCAGCACCAGGGTGCGCGCGCTGCCCAGGTTGCGCAAGTCGACGATCGAGACACCGGCGCTGGCAGTGGAGAAATTGGAGTTGGTGCGGCTGATGCCGGGCGTGCCCAGCGTCGGGTTCTTCAGCAGCAGGTCCTGGATGTTGACGACACCCGACGAAGAAATGTCCTCGGAGCTGAGCACCTGCAAGGGCGAAGGCGAATCGGCGCTCAAGGACTTGATGCGCGAACCCGTGATTTCGATGCGCTCGGCTGTTTGCGCCCATGCGGAGGTTGCCAGCAGGGCACCCCCAAGCGCCAGCAGCGCGCCCGCGGAAACCGTAGATCGCTTGAAAACCATTTCAGTCGCTCCTTGTGAAAAAAGGTGGGATACCGGGCCCCGCTGCGCGCCCACAACCTGCCTGAAGTGCAGGTCCGGACGGCGCCGAAAGCGCCGGGAAAAAAAGATTCTCGCCTCGCCGAACAAGCGCCTGCAACCCTGAATGCGCGCGGTCCGCGGCTTGTCGCGCGGCGACATCAGTCAGGGCCGAAGCGTTGACAAGCCCGATGGCCACCGCACCGCGTCAGAAGCCGCGCCGTTACTAGAAAAGCCCGCTAGGAACCGTTTCGCGATGGAAGGGGCTCAAGCCGTCTGGCGGCACTCAGTCGCGGGGTGCGGATGTTGCCGTCCGGCAACAGGCACTCACGGCAGCAAGGGAGATCGACCCTGCAGCGGGTGTCGACGAACGGGTGCACGAACTCTCGACTGGGCGCGGCGGCGCCAGGCCGTTGCAGCACACCGTCGAGACCCAATGCTCAACGGGGGGCCATACGGCTGGACAGGGCAGCCCGGCTGGTGCCGGCGTCAGCGGCCCCCGCTGTCGGCCTGAGGACGCACTGCGTGGCTATACCGCCATTTCCGAACACAGACCCTTGGTGTTTTCACGAAGATACGAGCCGCCTTGCGCCCATCCCTGGGGCGGAACTGCGCCACAAGCCGGATTGCCGTGCCGAGTCAGTGCAAACCCGGATCCAGCAGACTGCGCGGCAGTTGCGTGTCCGCCACGGCCACGTGATTCATCCATTCGGCAAAAGGCTTTCGCTTCATAGGTGCACTCACAATCGCCGCTTGCGCCGGTGCGCTCACGGGCATCACCCGTGACCCTGAAGCGTCGCAACCCGCGGCGCGGGGCCGTGCGTCTCGGTCAGATTGAACCAGAGGAGTGAACTGAATGATTCGGAAAACTGCAATTGCGCGCTCGGTCGCATTGGCCTTCGGGCTGGCCGTCGCTGGCGCATGGGTGGCCCCGGCCGCCTACGCCCAGTCGAACACCACCGGCACCATCTACGGTACGGTCGACTCTGCTGCCGGCACCGAAGTGCTCGTCGAGAGCACCGACACCGGCTTCAAGCGCTCGATCAAGCCTGATGCCAACGGCCGCTTCTCGCTGACCTCGCTGCCCACCGGCATCTACAGCGTCACGCTGCTGCGTGCCGGCAAGGTCGTGACCAAGCAGGACGGCATCGAAGTTCGCCTGAGCCAGGGCAGCGAAGTCTTCCTGACCGGCGCCACGCAGACGGTGCAGATCGTCGGCAGCCGCATCGCCCGCATCGACACCTCGTCGGCCACCTCGGCCGCGGTGTTCACGGCCAAGGATCTGGAGCGCCTGCCGGTCGCCGGCAACGTCGGCGCCATCATCCAGCTGGCCCCGAACACGACCAAGGGCGACAGCCGTTACGGCGGCGCCAGCGCCCCCAGCTTCGGCGGCTCGGGTGCTTCCGAGAACGCGTACTACATCAACGGCTTCCCGGTGACGACGCTGCTGACGCAGGTCGGCTTCTCGCAGCTGCCGTTCAACGCCATCGGGCAGGCCCAGGTGCTGACCGGCGGCTACGGCGCCGAGTTCGGCCGCTCCACGGGCGGCGTGGTGAACATCATCACCAAGCGCGGTGGCAACGACTGGGAAGTGGGTGGCGCGATCTCCTTCGAGCCCAACAGCATGCGTGCCCGTCAAAAGGACATCCTCTACGAGGCCACCGGCGCGACGGGCGGCACGCCCGCCAAGGCCTTCGACGGCGTCATGCGCCTGTACAACGGCCTCAACGAGCAGCAGCGCACGACACTCGGCGCCTATGCGGGCGGCCCGATCATCAAGGACAAGCTGTTCTTCTTCGGCGCGGTGGAGCAGGTCAAGACCAGCAGCGACTCCGTCCGCACCTTCAATACGTCGCCCTACCTCACCAACAGCGCCACCGCGCAGGCGACGTCGTTTCAGGAACGCGAGGTCACGATCCCGCGTTACCTGCTGAAGCTGGACTGGGCCATCACCGACAACCATTCGCTGGAGTACACGCGCATCCAGGACAAGGTCAAGGACGACCGCAAGTTCTTCGGTTTCAACTACGCCACCCAGCAGCGCACCAGCGTCCAGCAGGGCGGCAACAAGTACCTGAACTGGGGCCCGACGCCGGTGGCTGCGCAGCAAGGCGCCACCGTAGACATCCTGAAGTACACCGGCTACCTGACGGACAACCTCACCGTCACGGCGGTCATCGGCAAGACGCGCACGCCGCACGAGTCGACACCTGAGGGCTACGACCCGACGATGCCGGGCGTCAACATCACCAACGGTCAGGCCCCCGGCCTCACGTACTTCAACAACCAGCCTTTCGGCAACCAGTTGCTGAAAGGTGCGTTCGACGAGAACAAGGGTCAGCGTTTCGACGTCGAGTGGAAGCTGAACTCGGCGCACAAGCTGCGCGCCGGTATCGACTACAACAAGATCACGTCCCTGTCGGGTCAGTCGTCGGCCGGTGGCATCACCTGGGTCTACGCCCAGGCGGCCACACCGTCGACCAAGCCGGGCCCGCAAACCGCGGCGCCCAACTCGGTCGCAGGCAACGCGCTCGGCGCGCTGGGCTACTACGTCTCGGGTGTGGTCTCGTCGACCGCTTCGCAGCCTATCGTCAAGCAGCAAGCCCAGTACATCGAAGACCAGTGGCAGGTCAACAAGGACCTGCTGCTCGTCCTCGGCCTGCGCAATGAAGGCTTCGACAACCAGACTGGCGACGAGAAGACCTACATCAAGCTGGGCACCCAGATCGCGCCCCGCGTATCGGCGGTGTGGGACCTGAAGGGCGATGCCTCGTCGGTGCTGAAGGCCAGCGTCGGCCGCTACCACGTGCCGGTGCCGACCAACGTCGCCATCCGGGGCGCGGGTGCTTCGCTGAACGCGCAGACCGACTACGTCTACACGGGCATCGACCCGCGTACCGGCGCCCCGACGGGTCTGACTGCGATCAGCCCCTTCTTCTCGGCCAACAACGAACTCGGCCAGTCAAAGGACCCGCGTGAAGTGGCGGCCAAGGACCTGAAGGGCAACTACCAGGACGAACTGGCCATTGGCATCGAGCAGTCGGTCGCCAAGGGCTGGACGGCCAGCGCGAAGATGACCTACCGCTCGCTGAAGACGGCCATTGACGACCATTGCGACGACCGGCCGTTCTACGCCTGGGCCGCCCGCAACGGGGTCGACGCTTCGCATTGGGGCTACAACTGCGCGCTGTTCAACCCGGGCCTGGCCAACACGTTCACGCTCGACCTGGACGGCGACGGCAAGCTGGAGAACATCAACCTGTCGGCGGCCGAGCTCGGTTTCCCGAAGGTCAAGCGCACCTACTTCGCGCTGGACTTCGGGCTCGAGCACCAGTTCGACGGCAAGTGGTGGGGCAAGGTTACGTACACCTGGTCGAAGAACAGCGGCAACACCGAAGGTCAGCTGCTGTCAGACATCGGCCAGGCCGACGTTGCCACCACCCAGGCCTTCGACTTCCCCGAGTTCTCGGTCGGCGCCGACGGCAAGCTGCCGAACAACCGCACGCACCAGCTGAAGGCCTTCGGCTTCTACCAGCTGACGTCCGAGTTCGCAGTGGGTGGCAACGTCGTCTACTCGAGCGGCCGCCCGCGCAACTGCATCGGCAACGCCCCGTCGCCGGTGACCGCTGCCAGCGGCGATCCCTTCGTGCCTGGCGTCAGCCCGGTGACGAACTACTCGACCTACGGTTCGGCGTATTTCTTCTGCCGTGGTGTGGCAACGCCGCGCGGCTCGCAAGGCACCCTGCCTGCCGAGTTCACGAGCGACCTGAACTTCGTCTACGCGCCGGCACTCGTGCCCGGCCTGAAGCTGAAGGCAGACGTCTTCAACGTGTTCAACCGCCAGGTGACCGAGGCGATCGAAGAGCGCCTGAACACGCGTGCGGGTGGCCTGTCGAGCACCTACGGCGCCGTGCAGTCCTACAGCGCACCGCGCTCGGTGAAGTTCACCGTGGCTTACGACAAGAAGTTCTGACCGACAGCGGCGGCCTCGCGGCCGCCGCTCCGGCAAGACCTTTCCAGGGGCCCCGACGGCGACGTCGGGGCCCTTTTCCATTTCCAAGCCTGCGTCTTTGGCCGGCAGCTGTTCAGGTGAGCGGCTGCGCCGCGTGGTCGGATGGGTTGATGCGCCGCGCCAGCGCATTCGGGTTGCCATGCACGAGCACGGGCAGGCCCGCCAGTCTCGGACCTGTGCACCGCGTAGGTGTCGCGGAGCTTCCAGTTCGCATCAACATACGCCGGCGGGAGCGGTGGCGCTGCGCCGTGAGAGGCCTCGCGCGCCAGGCGCCAGCCCGTATGCCCGGGCGCGGCCCACGTCGCCGTCAACACGCTGGCCGCGCAGGGGCAGCACGTTGGCTACGGCGACCAGCCAAGAAGAAGCGGGCTCGAAAGCCCGCCTGGATACCGAGGGCCGTAGCTCGGGTCAGAAGGTCGCAGTTGAGGTCACTGTGTAGCGGCGGCGGATCACGTCGTAAACAGCCGGGTGGGTGATACCAAAATGTTTGGGGCCGGGTCCGATGCCGGTACCGACAAGCGGCGGCGACTGGTCGAAGGCGTCGTTCATCGTCAGCGCCGGGCTGCACCGTGGTGCCGCCGATGTAGCGCCAGTTGTAGCTGAGCGAAAAGTCGCTGAAGTTCCAGGTGGCACGCCGGCTGAAACGCGTCTTCGCGTAGGGGGTGCCCACGCTGACGCTGACACCGTTGTAGCCAGCCCGCTCCAAGATGGGCGCCTACGGCAGGGTTCGCACCCGCAAGAGTGCGCCCGTGCCGGACGCAAAAAAACGCGGCCCGAAGGCCGCGTTTCCCTGCAGGCGCCCGAAGCGCTTCTCGGCCGAACGTCAGAACCGGACGCTGCCGCGTGCGTACCAGAAGGCACCACGCGGGTTGTGCGTCGACGTGTCGTAGCCGTACCAGTCCGAGTTCGAGAACGGCGGCTGCTGGTCGAACATGTTGTTCGAACCCATCGACAGTTTCACGTTCTTGAAGCCGGAGTAGGCGATGTTCATGTCGAAGGTCGTCATGCGCTTGACGCGCGGGAAGGCACCCGAAACGGAGAAGTTGTCGGTGTAGCTGCCTATCGTGTTGGCCGTCAGCGAAGAGGCCCACGGGCCGACCGTCCACAGCACCGAGGTGGTGTTCCGCAACCGCGGGTAGGTGAAGGTGCCGGCAATCTCGACCAGGCCCTGGCCAGGATTGAGCTCGCGCTTGAGCGAGTTCACGTAGGTGAATGCCGTGGAGAGGTCGAGCCGACCGGCGGTCTCGAGCGGGACGCGAACACGCACGTCCAGGTCGATGCCATCGGTGCGCTGCTTGGACGCATTGAAGAACGTGCGCGTGATGCCGGGGGTCAGGTCCCCGGAAACACCGCGCAGATTGCCCGGCGCATTGGCTGCAATGTCATCGGCCGAGCGCGCGGCGCGTGTCACGGCACCCGGGAACAGCGCCTCGTTGGCCAGGATGAAGGCGGCGGTGGGGGCCAGGATACGGTTGGTGTGGTCGATCATGTAGTAATCGAGGGCCACCGACAGGTTGTCCAGCGGCTCGATCACCAGACCGAAGCTCTGGCTCTTCGACTTCTCCGGGTTCAGCGTCTTGTTGCCCAGGAAGATGCTGCGGACCTGCGCGCTGGCACCGTTGCCGGTGGCTCCGCCGCAGGCGGCAATGGTGCGCGCATCGTTCGGCCCCAGCGGACCGGCACGGTAGGCGGCGCAACGCGGTGCGTCCTGCACGTTCGGGAACGAGGTCGACTCGCCGAGGAACAACTCGGCCAGCGACGGCGCCCGGAACCCCTCGGCGTAGCCGCCGCGGACCAGCACCATGCGGTTGGGCCGGAAGCTGACGCCGACCTTCGGCGTGGTCGCGCTGCCGAAGTCGGAGTAGCGGTCCGTACGCAGGGCCAGCTGGCTCTCGAAGCCCTTGAAGAAGGGCAGCGACAGCTCGACGTAGGCCGAGTCGAGACTGCGTTCGCCCACCACCGCAGTACCGCCCGACCCGGCGACGGTGACACGGTTCGGATTGGTCAGCGCCACGCGCGGGTCCGGGTTGTCCTGGACCGACTCCTCACGGCGCTCGATGCCGGCGGCCATGCCCGCCTTGCCGCCGCCGAGCGAAAACAGTTCGCGGCTGAAACGCGCGTCATAGGCCGTCATCTCGCTGACACCGCTGCGGCGCGGGTCGATCTTGATGCCGTTGAGGAAAGCCTCGGAATTCAAGGACGGGTTGATGACCCGGTAGAAGGTGCCGGCGAAGCCCGGCAGGGTGCCCGCAAAGGCCTGCGTGGCCCGTTCCTGCACGATGTAGTTCTGGCCCAGGTCCACCGTCTCGCTCTTGCCCTTGACGGCCGCAAGCTCGAAGTCGAATCCGGCCAAGGTTCCGCGCACACCCAGCAGGCCGCGTTGGGTCTCGGTGGTCAGCGTATTGAGGCGGTCACCCGCCTCGACGAAACGGTAGGCCACGCTCGTGAAGGTGGAGCCGGCGGGCCGGTCCGGGTGGCTGGCTGCCAGGGTGAACGCTGCCGGCGTGGGCGCGGCATAGCGGCCGGTCTCGTTCTTGTTGAACATGACCTCGCCGAAGATTGCCACGTCCTTGGTCATCTGGAACGTGCCCGAGCCCAGCAAACCGATGCGCTTCGAATCCGGCGTGAGCTTGTTGTTCGGCGAGAAGTCGAAGGCGCAGACGTTGCCGCTGCCCGCGCCCAGCGAAGCCGCCGGGACGATTCGGTCCGCCGGGCAGTTGCTGAACGGCGTGTTCACGTTGCCAGCACCGCCGAAGAAGTAGCCGGGGCTGCCTGTAGGCGAGCGGACATCGCGGCCGCCGGGGCCCTGGCCGCGGTTGTCGGCGTTCTTCGAGAACTCGCGATCGACCGCGTTCGTCAGGCCGCGTTCGAAGAAGTCCAGTGTCGCCATGACGTTGAAGCGGTCGGCCTCCAGGTCTCCGTAGCCCATGGTCAGCGCGCCACGTGACTCCTTGCCGTCACCTCGCGTGGTCGAGCCCGCACTGACAGACAACTCGCCGCCGCGGAAGTCGCGGCGCAAGATCACGTTGACGACGCCGGCGATGGCGTCCGAGCCGTAGATCGCCGAGGCGCCATCCTTGAGTATCTCGATGCGCTCGATGGCGCTGACCGGGATGCTGTTGAGGTCGACGAAAGCTTCGTTCAGGTTCTGCGCAAAGCCGTAATTCGCCAGGCGCCGACCGTTGATGAGCACGAGCGTGGTGTTCACGCCGAGGCCGCGAACGGACACCGAGGCCGTGCCCGGTGCGAAGGAATTGCCGGCCAGCGTGTTCTCGCTGAAGGAGCCGCCGTTGATGACGGGCAGACCGGCGAGCAGTTCGCTGACCGAAGTCTTGCCACTGCGTTCGATGTCCTCGCGACGGATCGTCACCACGGGTTGCAGCGTCTCCGCCTCGACCCGCTTGATGTTGGACCCGGTGATCTCGATGCGCTGCGTCGTCTGTGCCTGCACGGGCAGGCTGGCGACGGTCATCGCGCTGCCCAGCGCCACGAGAACGCCGGAGCAGACTTTGGTCTTCTTGAACATGTAAATGAGACTCCTGTGAGGTTGGAAGCAACTTTGATTCACCCGCCGTAGCGCATGCGGCAGACCTCCTGATGAGGTACCCGTCTCTCGCACTGACACCGTGTCAACAAATTGTCACAAGCCCCCAGGTCCGCGCCAACGCATCAACCCTAGCTGGCGTGAGGGACTGCTCCGCTGCAACATCTGCGTCAGCGTCTGACCACCGCCTTTCTCCCCAGGCGGGATGGCACCCGCTGGCCAGCCGCCGTGTTGCCGGAGCCTCTGAGGGCTCGGGTTTCCACCCACCGAAACCGGGGCCGGTCGTGTTGCAGCTTTGCGACAGGAAGCGCGTCTGGCGTGCCGAATGCCCCTAGGCAGGCCGCAGCCTGGGCACGGCCGCCAGCAGTGCGCGCGTGTAGTCGCGCGTCGGTCGCGCCAGCACGTCGGCACAGGCGCCCTGCTCTTCCACCTTGCCGGCCCGCATCACCGCCACGAAGTCGGCCACGTACTCGACGACGCCGATGTTGTGCGTGATGAACAGGTAGCTCACGCCCAGCTCGCGCTGCAGCGCGCGCAGCAGGTTGAGGATCTGCGCCTGCACCGAGACGTCGAGCGCCGAGGTCGGCTCGTCGCAGACGATGAGCCGCGGCTGCACCGCCAGCGCACGTGCGATGGCAATGCGCTGACGCTGGCCTCCGCTGAATTCGTGCGGGTAGCGGGCCAGCGCGTCACGGCGCAGGCCGACCTGTTCGATCAGGCGCTCGATGCGCGTGCGGCGTTCGGCGGCATCCAGGTCGGGCTGCAGCGCGGCCAGCCCTTCGTCGAGGATCTCGGCCACGCGCAAGCGCGGGTTCAGCGACGCAAACGGGTCCTGGAAGATGATCTGCACCTGGCGCCGCGCGGCCTGCAGTTGTGCACCCCGCATGTCGAGCAGGTTGTGGCCGTCGAGCAGCGCCTGGCCCTGCACCGTGGCCACGCGCCGCAGCAGCTGCACGATGGCCTTGCCGGTGGTCGTCTTGCCGCAGCCCGACTCGCCCACCAGCGCCAGCGTCTGCCCTTGCCGGACCTGGAAGGACACGCCGCCGACGGCGTCGAAGTGGCCGATGACGCGCTGCATCAAGCCGCCGCGGATGGGGAAGCGCACACGCAGGTCCTGCACGTCGAGCAAAGGCGCGCCAGCCGAAGTGGCCAGGGGCGCAGGCGTTGCCGGCGCGGCTGCCGGGGCGGCGCTGGAGCGGGGCAGCGTGGCTTGTGCCGGCGCGTCGGCGGCATAGAGAGATCGGAAGAGCGTCGTGTAGGGAAAGA
>CAMTUD010000180.1:0-10538 GCA_947084805.1 uncultured beta proteobacterium
GAACGCAGTGAGCGCAGCGAGTTATGCGCCGGGCCATGGACCCGAGCACCGCAGGGCAGTCGGCGCGCAGCGACGACCGCCTCAGTCGCACGCCGCGCCCCGCCCGGACGGCCCTTTGCCGCCACAACCGTCAGCACGCCAAGGCGGACGGCGAATGTCCGCAACGGGCCGAGAGCCGCCTCCGCGCGCCTCTGATCCCGACTGCCGCTCATGACCCGCGGTAGGTGCTGTAGGCCCAGGGGCTGACGAGCAGCGGCACGTGGTAGTGGCCGGCCGGGTCGGCGATGCCGAAGTCCAGATGCACCACGTCGAGGAAGGCCGGCTCGGGCAAGGTGAGTCCGCGTGCACGGAAGTAGGGCGCCACCTCGAAATTCAGGCGGTAGCGGCCCGCGGCCATCGTGGTGGTGTCGAGCAGCGGGCCGTCGGCGCGGCCGTCGTGGTTGAGCACCAGCGACTTCAAGGTGACGGGGCCCGCAGCGTCCAGGCGCTGCAGGGTGACGGCCATGCCGGCGGCCGGGCAGCCGTGGGCGGTGTCGAGGACATGCGTGCTGAGGTGGCCCATGGGCGGCGGCCTTTCGGTATGGCTTGCGCGGTGCGGCAAACTGTATACACTTTCGAATACACGTCAATACCCACTGCACCCGGTCACACTGCGCACCCACTCCCGCAAGCCCATGGCCCGCTCCTCCGCCCCGCTCAAGGTCATCCGGCCTTCGCCGTCGCGCCCGCGCACTGCGGCCGCGCCCGCCGGCGCCACGCAGCGCATCGCCGAGGCCATCACCACGGCCATCGTCGAGCGCCGCCTGATGCCGGGCACCAAGCTGGGCGAGCAGCAGATCGCCGACATCTTCCAGGTCAGCCGCACGCTGGTGCGTCAGGCGCTGAACCAGCTCAGCCGCGACCGGCTGGTGACGCTGGAGCCCGCGCGCGGCGCTTTCGTCGCCATGCCCAGCGTGGACGAGGCGCGCCAGGTTTTCGAGGTGCGCAAGATGATCGAGAGCGCGATGGTGAGGCAGCTGTGCGCCGGCATCACACCGGCGCAGGTGGCCACGCTGCGTGAACACCTGCGCGAGGAAGCGCAGGCCCTGGCTCGCACCGACGTCAGCGGCCGCACGCGGCTGCTGGCCGACTTCCACGTCGTGCTGGCGCGCCTGCTCGGCAACGAGGTGCTGGCGCAGCTGCTGGCCGACCTGCTGAGCCGCTGCTCGCTGATCGCCCTGATGTACCAGAGCGCCCATTCCGCGGAACATTCGGGGCAGGAGCACGTGGCCATCGTCGACGCCATCGAACGCGGGGACGCCCGTGCCGCCACGCGCCTGATGGACAGCCACCTGGGCAACGTGGAACGCAACCTGCAGATGCACCCGCGTGTGGGCGACCTTGCACAAATGCTGAAACCGACATGACCGACTTGCCCTACCCCCGAGACCTGCGCGGCTACGGCCGCGACGTGCCGCACGCCCGCTGGCCCGCAGGCGCCCGCATCGCGGTGCAGTTCGTGCTGAACTACGAAGAAGGTGGCGAGAACAACCCGCTGCACGGCGACCCGACGAGCGAGACCTTCCTGTCCGAACTGATCACGGCGCAGGCCTACGAGAACCGGCACATGACGATGGAGTCGATGTACGAGTACGGCTCGCGCGCCGGCGTCTGGCGCGTGCTGCGCGAGTTCGACCGGCGTGGCCTGCCGTTGACCGTGTTCGCGGTGGCCGCGGCGCTGGAGCGCTACCCCGAACTGGTGCAGACCTTCCTGGCGCGCGGCGACGAGATCGCCAACCACGGCCTGCGCTGGATCCACCACCAGCACATGCCCGAAGCCACCGAACGCAAGCACATGGGCGTGGCCACGCACCTGCTGCAGCAGCTGACGGGCGGCCAGTGGCCGCTCGGCTGGTACACCGGGCGCGACAGCCCCAACACCCGCCGCCTGGTGGCCGAGCAGGGCGGCTACGACTACGACAGCGACTACTACGGCGACGACCTGCCCTTCTGGCTGCAGGTGCAGAAGGCCGATGGTTCTCTGGCGCCGCACCTGGTGGTGCCCTACAGCCTGGACACCAACGACATGCGCTTCGTGCAGGCCCAGGGCTTCAACACCGGCGACCACTTCTTCACCTACCTGCGTGACGCCTTCGACGCGCTGTATGTCGAAGGTGACCCGGCGGGCCTGGACCGGCCGAAGATGATGAGCATCGGCATGCACTGCCGGCTGCTGGGCAAGCCCGGGCGCATTGCGTCGCTGCAGCGTTTCCTGGACCACGTGCAGGCACGTGCCGACGTGTGGATCTGCCGCCGCATCGACATCGCGCGGCACTGGAAGGCGATGCATCCCTTCGACCCCACCACCGCCTTCGTCTGGCATCCCTGAGTCCCCGCGGAGAGCCTGCCCATGCTGACCCTCGAACAGATCAACGCCGCCGGCGACGCCGAATTCGCGGCGCTGCTGGATGGCACCTACGAACACTCGCCGTGGGTGGCCGAAGGCGCCGCGGCGAAGCGGCCCTTCGCCACGCTGGCCGCACTGAAACACGCGCTGGCCGCCAGCGTGCGCGAGGCCGGGCACGAGCGGCAACTGGCGCTGATCCGCGCCCACCCCGAGCTGGCGGGGAAGGCCGCGGTGGCCAGGAAGCTCACGGCCGAGAGCACCAACGAGCAGGGCAAGGCCGGCCTGGCCGACTGCACGCCGCAGGAGTTCGCGCGCATCCAGCAGCTCAACGCCGAGTACAACGCGAAGTTCGGCTGGCCCTTCATCCTGGCCGTGCGCGGGCCGCGGGGGCTGGGGCTCGGCCGCGCCGAGATCATCGCCACCTTCGAGCGCCGCCTGGCCGGCCATCCCGACTTCGAGTTCGCCGAGTCGCTGCGCCACATCCACCGCATCGCCGAAATCCGACTGAACGACAAGTTCGGCGTCACGCCCGCACGCGGCCAGCAGGTCTGGGACTGGGCCGAACAGCTTGCCGTGCACAGCGACCCCGGCTTCAAGGAGGCCGGCCAGCTGACGGTGACCTACCTCACCGAAGCGCACCGCGCGGTGGCGCGGCAGCTCGGCGCCTGGATGCAGGAGGCCGGCTTCGACGAGGTGCGCACCGACGCCGTGGGCAACGTCGTCGGTGTCTACCACGGCAGCGACGCGGCCGCACCGCGCCTGCTGACGGGCAGCCACTACGACACCGTGCGCAACGGCGGCAAGTACGACGGCCGGCTGGGCATCCTGGTGCCGATGGCCGTGGTGCGTGAACTGCACGCCACCGGGCGCCGCCTGCCCAACGGCCTCGAGCTCGTGGCCTTCGCCGAAGAGGAAGGCCAGCGCTACAAGGCCACCTTCCTGGGCAGCGGCGCGCTCACCGGCAACTTCGACCCCGCCTGGCTGGACCAGACCGATGCCGACGGCGTGAGCATGCGTGCCGCGATGCAGGCCGCCGGCCTGCCGGCAGCGCTGCCGGCCATCGCCGCCGAACGGCGCGACCCGGCGCGCTACCTCGGTTTCGTCGAAGTGCACATCGAGCAGGGCCCGGTGCTGAACGAGCTCGACCTGCCGCTGGGCGTGGTGACGTCGATCAACGGCAGCCTGCGTTACCTCGGCCGTGTCATCGGCCAGGCCAGCCACGCCGGCACCACGCCGATGGACCGCCGCCGTGACGCCGCCTGCGCGGTGGCCGAGCTGATGCTGTTCGTCGAGCAGCGGGCCGCGGCCGTGCCCGACGTGGTGGGCACCGTGGGCATGCTGCAGGTGCCCAACGGCTCGATCAACGTCGTGCCGGGCGCCTGCCACTTCAGCCTCGACCTGCGCGCCACCACCAACGCCGCGCGCGACGCGCTCGGCGCCGACGTGGTGGCCGAACTGCAGCGCATCTGCACCGTGCGCGGGCTGGGCTACACGCTCGAACAGTCGCTGGCCGCCGACGCCGCACCCAGCGCGCCGGCCTGGCAGGCGCGCTGGGAGGTGGCGGTGGCGGCGCTCGGCCTGCCGGTGTTCCGCATGCCCAGCGGCGCCGGCCACGACGCGATGAAGCTGCACGAGGTGATGCCGCAGGCCATGCTCTTCGTGCGCGGCGGCAATTCGGGCATCAGCCACAACCCGCTGGAAACCATCACCGTCGACGACGCCGAACTGTGTGTCGCGGCCTTCATGAAGCTGCTGGAAGGCTGGGCCACCGCATGAGCGAACACGACAAGCTCGACGCCTGGGTCGACGCGCATTTCGACGAGGAAACGCGCTTCCTGCAGGCCCTGGTGCAGGTGCCCACCGACACGCCGCCCGGCAACAACGCGCCGCATGCGGACCGCACGGCAGCGCTGCTGGCGGGCATGGGGCTGATCGCCGAGCAACACGCGGTGCCGGCCGACGAGGTGGCGGCGTATGGCATGCAGTCGGTCACCAACCTCGTCGTGCGCCGGCGCTTTGCCGAGGGCGGGCCGGTGGTGGCGCTGAACGCCCACGGCGACGTGGTGCCCCCGGGCGAGGGCTGGACACACGGGCCCTACAGCGGCGAGGTGGTGGACGGCAAGCTCTACGGCCGCGCGTCGGCGGTGAGCAAGAGCGACTTCGCGAGCTACACCTTCGCGCTGCGCGCGCTGGTGGCGCTGGCTTCGCCGCCCGAGCCTGGCCTGCCGCCGCGGGTGCGGCTGCGCGGCGGCGTGGAACTGCACTTCACCTACGACGAGGAATTCGGCGGTGAACTCGGCCCGGGCTGGCTGCTCAGGCACGGCCTGACGAAGCCCGACCTGCTGATCGCCGCCGGCTTCAGCTACCAGGTGGTCACCGCGCACAACGGTTGCCTGCAACTGGAAGTCACGCTGCACGGGCTGGCCTCGCATGCGGCCTACCCTGAAACCGGCATCGACGCCCTGCAGGCCGCGAACCGGCTGCTCACCGCGCTCTACGCCCACAACGGCGTGCTGCGCACACGCCGCTCGGCGGTGGCCGGCATCAGCCATCCCTACCTGAACGTCGGCCGCATCGAAGGCGGCAGCAACACCAACGTGGTGCCGGGCAAGGTGGTGCTGAAGCTCGACCGCCGCATGATCCCCGAGGAAAACCCGGTGGCGGTGGAAGCCGAGGTGCGCGCGCTGATCGAGGCCGCGGTGGCCCCCGCTGCGGCAGGCAGCGGTGGGCCGGGCGGCGCGGGCGTGCGGCTGGAGATCAGGCGGCTGTTGCTGGCCGGGCCGCTGCAGCCGCTGCCGGGCAACGCGCCGCTGGTGGCCGCGATCCAGCGCCATGGCCAGGCCGTGTTCGGCGTCCCCATCCCCACTTCGGGCACGCCGCTCTACACCGACGTGCGCCTCTACGGTGCGCAGGGCGTGCCGGCGGTGATCTACGGCGCCGGCCCGCGCACCGTGCTGGAAAGCAACGCCAAGCGCGCCGACGAGCACCTCGTGCTGAGCGACCTGCGCGGTGCCACGAAGGTGGTGGCGCGCACCCTCTTCGACCTCTTGCGGGCCTGAGCGCGCCACCTTCTGGTGCACGCCAGCGCGCGGGGCGGCCCGGCAGCGCGCACGGAACTTGCGAAACAGTTATTGAAACCCGTCCTCAGCCACATCCGGAGCCACCGATGAACGCCCTGCCTGCCCTGCCCACGCGCCGCACCCTGTTGGCCGCCCTGTCGACCGCCGCCGCGCTGCTGGCCACGCCCGTGGCGGCGCTGGCGCAGACGCCCTTGAAGTTCCAGCTCGACTGGCGCTTCGAAGGCCCGGCCGCACTCTTCCTGGCCAGCCAGGCCAAGGGCTACTACAAGGCCGCGGGCCTGGACGTGACCATCGACGCCGGCAACGGCAGCGGCGGCACCGTCACGCGTGTGGCCAGCGGCACCTACGACATGGGCTTCGCCGACATGGCCGCGCTGATGGAGTTCCACGCCAACAACCCCGACGCCGCGAACAAGCCGGTGGCGGTGCTGATGGTCTACAACAACACGCCGGCGGCGGTGCTGGCGCTTAAAAAGAGTGGCATCAAGACCCCGGCCGACCTGACCGGCAAGAAGCTGGGCGCGCCCGGCTTCGACGCCGGCCGCAAGGCCTTCCCGATCTTCGCCAAGGCCAACAACGTCAGCGGCGTGCAGTGGACGAGCATGGACCCGCCGCTGCGCGAAACCATGCTGGTGCGCGGCGACATCGACGCCATCACCGGTTTTTCCTTCACCAGCCTGCTGAACCTGGAAGCGCGCGGCGTGAAAACCGAAGACATCGTCGTGCTGCCCTACCCGGCCTTCGGCGTGAAGCTCTACGGCAACGCGATCATCGCCAGCCCCAAGCTGTTGAAGGAGAACCCGGCGGCGGTGAAGGCCTTCATCAGTGCCTTCGTCAAAGGCGCCAAGGAAGTGATGGCCAGCCCCGACCCGGCCATCGACTACGTCAAGGCGCGTGACGGCATCATCAACGTCGACCTCGAGAAGCGCCGCCTGCGCCTGGCCATCGACGCCGTGGTGGCCAGCCCCGACGCCCGCGCTGAAGGCTTCGGCGTCGTCGTGCCGGGCCGCATGGCCTTGATGGCCAGCCAGGTGAGCGACGCCTTCGGCACCAAGACACGGGTCGACCCGGCGGCGGTATGGACCGACGGCTTCCTGCCGTCGAAGGCCGAGCTGAACATCCTGCCCCCGGTGCGCAAGTAGGGCCCGCGCGGTGTCGGCATTGCCGCGGCCGGGGCGGCCCGCGCCCGGCGGGTCTGCATCTGCATCTGCGTCTGCGACGGCGTCTCTGCCGGCGTCTATGCCGACGCCCGCGCCGGCGTCCGTGCAGACGTCAGCGCCAGGCGTAGTTGAACTGCCACATCACGGCCGCGTCGCCCAGCAGGTTGAGCTGTGTCGACATGCGGCGGTCGAACTGCCAGCCTGCCGAGAGCAGGAAGCCGGGCGAATAGCCACCGACGTTCAAGGGCACCTTGGTCTGGTACTTGCCCTTGTAGCCGTACATCAGGCCACCCGTCCACTCGGTGAACAGCGGCGCCACGCCCAGCATGCCTTCGTACTTGCGGCCGATGTAGACGTAACTGCTGGGCTGGCCGAAAGAGTTCTTGAAGAAGGACGCGCCGGCCAGCCAGCCGTCGGCGCGGGCGCGTTCGATGGCGATCGCCCACACCGGCCGGTGTTCGGCGTTGTAGCGCCAGTGGTGCGTGTAGGGCGAGACGGCGACGCGCCAATGGTTGGGCTCGTCGGTGTCGGCGCCTCTGTCGGTGACGGCAGCGGCGTCGTCGGCGTGCACCGGGCCCGCCAGGCCGGTCAGAAGGGCCGGCAGCGCCAGCAGGACAATGCGTGCCCGTTGCCGTGGAGTGAATGTGCGCATGCCCCCGATTGTGCTGGCCCCGCTGACCCGCCGCTGTCGTCGTGTGCTCCTGGTGGCGGCCTTGTGTGCTGCGACGGGCCTGGGCGGTTGCGCCTGGCTCGACGTCAAGCAGCGCCAGGCCGCGCTGCGCCCGACGCCGGGCCGCCCGGCGGGCTTCGAGCCCGGCACGGCCGCCGAACAGGCGCGCTTCCGGCCCGGCGACCTGCGCTGGACGGTGCAGGTGCCGGCCGCGAACGCGCCGCCGCCGGCCGATGCAACGGCCCATTCACCCACCGCGCCGCGCACCGAGGCGCTGGCGCTGTGGTGGCTGCCGCACCCGGACCCCGCGGCGCCGACGCTGCTCTACCTGCACGGCACCTTCCGCAACCTTTACCTGAACCTGCCGAAGATCGACGCCCTGCGCGACGCCGGTTTTGCGGTGCTGGCGGTGGACTACCGCGGCTGGGGCGACAGCGCGGCCATCGTGCCCTCCGAGGCCAGCATCACGGCCGACGCGCAGGTGGCCTGGGCCGAGATGCTGCGGCGCCAGCCCGTGCCGCAACGCCGCCTGATCTTCGGCCATTCGATGGGCGGCGCGGTGGCCGTGGCGCTGGCCAGCGGCCTGCACGGTGGGCGCGACTACGCCGCGCTGGTGCTCGAATCGACCTTCACGCGCCTGCCCGACGTGGCGGCGGCCGCCGGCTTCTGGGGCCGCGTGGCCGGCGGCCTGACGACGCTGGAATTCGATTCGCTGTCGCGCATCGGCCGCATCGACGCGCCGCTGCTGATGTTGCACGGCAGCGCCGACACCACGGTGCCGGTCGAGCTGGGCCGGCGCCTGCGCGACGCCGCGCCACCGGGCGTGCGCTGGGTGGAAGTGCCCGGCGGCACACACAGCCGGCTGCACAGCGAGGCGCCTGAAGCCTACCGCCGCGCCTTCCAAGAACTTCTGCAATCGCTGCCCGCACCATGACCGCCTTCGTCGACTTTCAACACGTCTGGCTCGCCTACAACGACGAGTTGGAACGCGCCGGCCACTACGCCGTCGAGGACATCTCGCTGCAGGTGCAGCAGGGCGAGTTCATCGCCATCGTCGGGCCTTCGGGCTGCGGCAAGAGCACCTTCATGAAGCTCACCACGGGCCTGAAGATGCCGAGCAAGGGCAGCATCACCATCGGCGGCCAGCCCGTCACCGGGCCGCTGAAGATCAGCGGCATGGCCTTCCAGGCGCCCAGCCTGCTGCCCTGGCGCACCACGGTCGACAACGTGCTGCTGCCGCTGGAAATCGTCGAGCCCTACCGCGCGAACTTCAAGGCCAAACGCAAGGAATACGAAGCCCGCGCCCGGGCGCTGCTGCGCAGCGTGGGCCTGGCCGGCTACGAGGACAAGTTCCCGTGGCAGCTGTCGGGCGGCATGCAGCAGCGCGCCAGCATCTGCCGCGCGCTGGTGCACGAACCGCAGATGCTGCTGCTGGACGAACCCTTCGGCGCGCTCGACGCCTTCACGCGCGAGGAGCTGTGGTGCATCCTGCGCGACCTGCACGCGGCGCAGAAGTTCAACGTCATCCTGGTCACGCACGACCTGCGCGAGAGCGTCTTCCTGGCCGACACCGTGTACGTGATGAGCAAGAGCCCGGGCCGCTTCGTCGTCAGGCGCAGCATCGACCTGGAGCGGCCGCGCGACATCGAGGTCACCTACACGCCAGCGTTCACCGACATCGTGCACGAACTGCGTGGCCACATCGGCGCCGTGCGCAGCCCGGCGGGCAAGCCCGCGCCGCACAAGCCGGTGGAGGCCGCGCCATGAAGATCACACCCCGCATGGAGCGCTGGTCGCCGCTGGTGCTGCTGGTGGCGGTGCTGCTGCTGTGGCAGGCCGTGGTGATGGCCTTCGCCATCCCCGAGTTCATCTTCCCCAGCCCGACGCAGATCGCGGCGCAGTTCATCGAATTCACCGGCCCGCTGATGGAGGCCGCCTGGAAGACCTTCTGGGTGACGATGATCGGCTTCGGGCTGGCCATCGTGGTGGGCGTGCTGCTGGGCTTCCTGATCGGCAGCAGCCGGCTGGCCTACACCGCCATCTACCCGCTGATGGTGGCCTTCAACGCCGTGCCCAAGGCCGCGGTGGTGCCGATCCTGGTGGTCTGGTTCGGCATCGGCGTCGGGCCGGGCGTGCTCACGGCCTTCCTCATCAGCTTCTTCCCGATCACCGTCAACATCGCCACCGGCCTGGCCACGCTGGAACCCGAGCTCGAAGACGTGCTGCGGGTGCTGGGCGCCAAACGTTGGGACGTGCTGGTGAAGGTCGGCCTGCCGCGTTCGATGCCCTACTTCTACGGTTCGCTCAAGATCGCCATCACGCTGGCCTTCGTCGGCACCGTGCTGGCCGAGATGACGGCGGGCGACTCGGGCATCGGCTACCTCATCAGCTCGGCCGGCAGCCAGCAGCGGGTGCCGCTGGCGTTTGCGGGGCTCGTGACCATAGGCGCGATGGCGATGGCGATGTACGAGCTCTTCAGCTGGGTCGAGAAGCGCACCACCGGCTGGGCCCATCGCGGCACGCAGGGCCAATGACCGAGGCGCGGGCCCTGCGTCATCTGCGGCAGGCGCAAGCCGTGGCGCGGGTCCCGATGAAGGGCAGGATGTGGCATTGAAGGTCCAGGCGGCAGTGACCACGGCGGACACGGCGCCGGCGCCGGGCTGGCGCGGTGAGTTGAGTCTGGACTACCACCGCCGCGGCGTGCGCACCGTGGCGCACGACAGGCACAGCGGCCCGCTGCGTGTGCTGCAGCCCTTGTACCCGGAAGGCGAGGCCATCTGCCACCACGTGCTGGTGCACCCGCCGGGTGGCCTGGTGGGCGGCGACGAACTGCACATCCATGCCCGGCTGGCCGCAGGCAGCCACGTGCTGCTGACGACCCCTGGCGCCACCCGTTTCTACCGCAGCGAAGGCGCGCCAGCGCTGCAGCACACGCGGCTGCAGCTGGCCGAAGGCGCGCGGCTGGAGTGGCTGCCGATGGAGACCATCGCCTACACCGGTTGCCTGGCGCAGAACCGCCTGACGGCCGAGCTCGCGCCGGGCGCCGAGTGCATGGGCTGGGACGCGCTGACGCTGGGCCTGCGCGCCGCCGGACAGCCCTTCGAGGCCGGCTCGTACGCCCAGCACATCGAGGTGCCCGGTGTGTGGCTCGAGCGCGCGCGCGTGGCCGCCGAAGACCACGTGCTGCGCGCCGGCCCGCTGGGCTGGGCCGGGCACGCCGTGGCCGCGACGGCGTGGTTCGC
>CAMTUD010000181.1:0-26617 GCA_947084805.1 uncultured beta proteobacterium
ACTTCGGCACCAGCCGCTACACGCTGGACCTGAGCAGCGGCCAGCCGCTCATCCGGCGCAAGCACGTGGTGCTGAAGAACGACTACATCCACCACGTGCTGGACGTGTACCACGTCTGACCCCTTCCTGACCCTGCCGACGTCGTTGCCCTGCATGCGCAGGCACCGGCCACGCCGAGGAGACAAGCCATGCCCCACCAGATCGCCTTCCGTTTCGAAGACGGCGTCACGCGTTTCATCGAAGCCGGCCCGACCGAGACGGTGGCCGACGCCGCCTACCGCCAGGGCGTGAATCTGCCGCTGGACTGTCGCGACGGCGCCTGCGGCACCTGCAAGTGCCTGGCCGAGTCGGGCCCCTTCGAGATGGGCGAGTACATCGACGACGCGCTCAGCGCCGACGAGGCCGCCCGCGGCTACGTGCTGACGTGCCAGATGCGCGCCAAGGGCAACTGCGTGGTGCAGGTGCCGGCGTCGTCGGCGGTGTGCCGCACGCCGCAGGCGGCGGTGGAGGCGGCGATCCACGAGGTGCGCCAGCTCTCGCCCAGCACCCTGTCGCTGACGCTGAAGGGCGCGGCGCTCGACAAGCTGGCCTTCCTGCCCGGGCAGTACGTGAACCTGCAGGTGCCCGGCACCGACCAGACGCGGGCGTACTCGTTCAGCTCGCTGGTCCGCAACGGCGAGGTCTCATTCCTGATCCGCAACGTGCCGGGCGGCCGCATGAGCAGCTACCTGACAGGCCCCGCCCAGCCCGGTGACTGCATGACGCTCACCGGCCCGCTGGGCACCTTCTACCTGCGCGACATCCAGCGGCCGCTGCTGCTGCTGGCCGGCGGCACTGGCCTGGCACCGTTCACGGCGATGCTCGAGAAGATCGCGGCCGTGGGCAGCCCGCAACCGCTGCACCTGATCTATGGCGTCACCCACGACGCCGACCTGGTGGACATGGACAAGCTGGCCGACTTTGCCCGGCGCATTCCCAACTTCACCTACGCCGCCTGCGTGGCCAGCCCCGACAGCGCCTACCCGAACAAGGGCTACGTCACCCACCACATCACGCCGGCGCACCTGAACGACGGCGATGTGGACGTGTAGTCGCCAATCGAGCAGCACAGCCGCCACGCGCAATGCCGTCGCCGCGCTGGCCGCCGCCAGCAAGGCGCCCCATTGCGGCAGGGCCGCCGCGTGCGCCAGCACCATGACCCAGCCGCCCGCGAAGGAGCAGATAGCGTAGGGCCGATGGTCGCTGAAGGCTCGGGGGATTTCGTTGCAGACGATGTCGCGCAGCACGCCACCGAACACAGCAGTGACCATGCCCAGGATCACGGCGATGACTGCGGGCATCTCCGCATCGATTGCGATCTGCGTGCCCACGGCGGTGAACAGGCCCAGTCCCAGAGCGTCGGGCCACTGCATGGCCCGCTCCGTCGGGTCAAGATGGTTGGCGCGCATGAAGAGCATGGCGCCCACGCAAAGCGCGAGCAGGATCCAGACCCAAGACGCGTGTTGCACCCAGAACAAGGGGCGCCGATCCAGCAGGATGTCGAGCACGGTGCCGCCCCCGAAGGCGGCCAACCCGGCCACGACGCAGATTCCAACGGCGTCTAGGCGTTTGCGCGCACCTTCGATCACACCCGACAGGGCAAATGCAATCGTGGCGACCACCTCTACGGCGATCTGGGTGTGAGACAGAGCCCACGGAAGAGTAGTTGCCATGAATGCTTCGCCTTGGAGTTATGGCCCGGGTCTCGTGCATCAGTCGTGCATCACCTCGGCAATAAGCTTCCTGACGATCGGCAGGGTGGGCGGCTCCGCCCTGCGGGCGAGTGTGACGATTCCGAAGCGCGCGGTCGCATTCAGCGGAGGCTTGAGTACCAGTTCCACCAGATCAGGCGCGGCGGAGCGTATCGCGATCAGCACTGCGTCACTGCGGCGCACCACCTCGACCAAACTCGGGATCTCCTCGCAGCGCAGTGTGATGCACTCTGAAGGATGGGCCGCCGGCCCATAGCGTTCGACCATCGTCCGCGCCACTTCATCACTCAGTGGTGTAGACGCCATGGGGAACTGCCGCAAGGCGTCGAAGCGCAAAGCTCCCTTCCAGCGGGTGAGGGGATGCCCTTCTCGCACCATGAACGCGCCGCGCATTTCAACCACATCGGTCACCTGCAGATCAGGTGACGGTGACAGCGAACGCACGTCGACGACCAGCGCGTCGAGTTCCCGTTCCCTCAAGCGTCGCGTGAGCACATCGGTGGGGCCCCGAGCGACTTCGATGTGAAGCGCCGGGTGCGATGTCGCCATCGTCTTCAACAGCGGCGTCATCAACATCGCTCCGGGCCCCGAACCCAATCCGATGCGCACGGTACCGGAACGGCCTGCACGCATCTGCAGTCCGCTGTTGGCGAGTTCATCGGCATCGAAGACCAGTTGCCGGGCGCGCCGCAAGGCGTCGACGCCGAAGGGCGTCAGGACACTGCGTCGTCCCACGCGATCGAACAAGGGCTGCCCCAGTTCTTCCTCCAGCGCCTGGATGCTGCGGCTCAGGGCCGGTTGCGTCAGGAACAGCGCTTCCGCGGACCGGGTGAAGGATCCGCTCTGGGCGAGCGAGATCAGGTGTCGAAGTTGGACCAGCGTCACGGATCAACCTGGGCAATGTATGAAACGAACTCATCATATAGAAGCGAACAATGCATTGGACGTTCTTGTGACCGAACCCTACATTGGCGCAGCCCGTACCCCCATTACCCAACCGGAGAAAGTCGCGATGACCAGATTCCCACGTTCGTTGACCTTGATGGCCGGCCTCGTGCTGGCCGCTGGCGCCGCCATCGCGCAGACATGGCCGGCCAAGCCGGTCAACCTGATGGTTCCGTATCCGGCAGGGGGTCCGTCCGACGCGATTGCGCGCATCTTCTTCAACCCGCTTGGCAAGGACTTGGGGCAGCAGGTGCTGGTCGAAAACGTCGGCGGCGTCAGCGGCGCGCTGGCCGCGCAGAAGGTGCTGGCCGCGCCCGCGGATGGCCACTACATCTTCCAGGGCTCGCCTAACGAGGTGATCTTGTCGCCGCTGGCCAACGCCGCAGTGAAGCTGAAGACTGAGGACTTCCGGCTGGTTCACCCCGTGTCCGATTCGGTGATGGTGTTCGTGACGCGCAAGGACCTGCCCGTCAACAACGTCGACGAACTCATCGCCCTGGCCCGCAAGTCGGCGGACAGGCCGCTGACCTACGGGAGCGTGGGCATCGGCTCGCTGTACCACCTGATCCTGGAAAGCGTTCAGGCGCAGACGGGCATCAAGCTGGCGCACGTGCCCTACAAGGGCAACGCACCGCTGCTGCAGGATATTGGCGGCGGCCAGGTCGACTTCGCCGTGCTGGTCTATAGCGCCGCGATGGGTGCTCTTGCTGAGCAAGGGCGCATGAAGGTGATCGGCCAGCTGGGCGCGCAACGCTCGGAACTGTTGAAGGGCGTGCCTGCCGTCAGCGAGGGCCAGGCGCTGAAGGGCTTTTCGTACAAGATCTGGACCGGCTTCATGGTGCCGAAGAGCACACCCGAGAACGTCGTTGTCCGCCTGCACGCTGCCATCGGGAACACGCTGAAAGATCCGGCGGTGCGCGCGCAGCTGGCGGCGCAGACCCAGGTGCCGGCCGCACCGATGACCCTCGCCGAGTCGGCGAAGTTCTTCGATGCCGAAACCGCCCGCTATCGCGCCATCGCCAAGCAGATCAACCTGCAGCCGCAGTGAGGCGCTCGTGACCTACCTGCTGCAGGCGTTGCAGGCCCGAGCTGGTGAGTTCATCAGCTTGCGCCGCGACATCCACCGGCACCCTGAGCTGGCCTTCAAGGAGCACCGCACGGCGGGCCTGGTAGCCGACAAGCTCGAAGCCTGGGGCTACGCGGTCCATCGCGGCATCGGTGGCACCGGCGTGGTCGGCACCCTGGTGCGCGGCAGCGGCACCCGGCGCCTGGGCATCCGCGCCGACATGGATGCGCTGCCGATCAGCGAAGCCAGCGGCGCCGACTGGTCCAGCGTCCACGCTGGCGTCATGCACGCCTGCGGCCACGACGGCCACACGGCCATGCTGCTGGCGGCAGCGCGCCACTTAGCCGAACAGGGGTCGTTCGACGGCACGCTGCACCTGATCTTCCAGCCGGCCGAGGAAGGCGGTGGCGGGGCGCTGCGCATGATGGACGATGGCTTGTTCGAGCGATTCCCCTGCGACGCCGTCTTCGCCATGCACAACATGCCGGGCATTGCGCAGGGCCATTTCGTCCTGCGCGAAGGTGCGGCGATGGCCTCGTCGGACTACGCCACCGTCACACTGACGGGCACCGGCGGACACGGCGCGATGCCGCACCGGGCGGCTGATCCGATCGTCGCCGCGGCCAGCGTCGTCATGGCGCTGCAGACCATCGTCTCGCGCAACATCGATCCGCTGCAGGCCGCAGTGGTGACCGTCGGCGCCCTTAACAGCGGCGCGGCGAACAACGTGATTCCGGCCCAGGCAAAGCTGGAACTCAGCGTGCGAGCGCTGGACCGTGAGGTGCGCGCTACGCTCGAGCGCCGTATCAAGGCCCTGGTGACGGCGCAGGCCGAGAGCCTGGGCGTTCACGCGCAGATCGACTGGCGGCCCGGTTATGCGGTCCTGGTCAACACGCCAGCCGAAACCACATTCGCGCGCCACGTGGCGACCGAACTGGTCGGCGCCGAGCGAGTGACGCCACAAGGCCCACCGCTGACCGGCAGCGAGGACTTTGCCTTCATGCTGGAGAGAGTGCCGGGCAGCTACGTGTTGATCGGCAACGGCACCGACGGCAGCCCCGGCGCAGGCGGCTGCATGGTGCACAACCCCGGCTACGACTTCAACGACGACAACGTCGCCACCGGAAGCGCCTTCTGGGTGCTGCTGGCCGAACGCTTCCTCGCCACACAGGAGCGGACCACCCTTTCATAGCTGCCAGAACCCTGCAGGAGAGCGCTCCGGCGGCTGCCGGAGCCACCGAAGGCGCAATCTCCCATGAACGCTCAGGTCCCGTACTGCACACCACCATCGCCGTCTGGAGAGCCGTCGCTTGCGCGACGCACCGAAGGAGCAAAGCCCAGGGTCGATGCCCGCGGCTGAATCTCTCAGGTACCAAGGACAGGGGGAGCGGCACACCGCACGGCCATCGCCCTGCGGGCACCCTTGCCTGTTGGAGTTCTTCATGAAAGTCATCGTCCTCGGCGCCGGCCTGCTCGGCGTCACCTCTGCCTACTTCCTTCGTCAGCAGGGTCACGACGTCACGGTCATCGACCGGCAGGCCAGCCCGGCCGCCGAGACCAGCTTCGCCAACGGCGGGCAGATCTCGGTCAGCCATGCCGAGCCTTGGGCAAATCCGAGCGCGCCGCTGAAGGTCCTCAAGTGGCTCGGAAAGGAAGACGCGCCCTTGCTGTTCCGCATCCGTGCCGACATGCGACAGTGGCTGTGGGGCCTGCAGTTCATGCGGGAGTGCACGCCGGCCCGCACGCGCCACAACATCGAGCAGATCGTGCGGCTGGGCACCTACAGCCGCGACATGCTGCAGGCCCTGCGGCGGGACATCGGCATCGAGTACGACCAGCGCACGCAAGGCATCCTGCACTTCTATACCAGCCAGAAGGAATTCGACGGCGCAGAAGGTCCTGCTGCACAGATGCGTGAACTCGGCTGCGACCGGCGCGTGATCTCGGCCGACGAGGCTGTCAAGCTCGAGCCGGCGCTGCGCCACATCCGCCCGCAGTTGGCCGGCGCGACCTACACCGCCGAAGACGAGTCGGGCGATGCGAACCGCTTTGCACGTGAGCTCGTGGCGCGCTGCCGCAGCGACGGCGTGCGGTTCCTGATGAGCCACACGGTCACGGCACTGCGCGAGGCCGGCGGCAAGATCGACCATGTGGAAGCCACCGATGCAGAAGGCCGCTTCCAACGCGTGCGCGGTGATGCCTATGTGCTGGCTATGGGCAGCCTGAGCCCACTGCTTGCCTCGCCGCTGGGGATCCGCCTGCCGATCTACCCGGCCAAGGGCTACTCGGTGACGATGCCGGTGAAGGACGCCTCGATGGCCCACCAGGTCTCGCTCACGGATGACGAGTACAAGCTGGTCTTCTCCCGCCTGGGCGACCGCCTGCGCATCGCCGGCACGGCCGAGCTGAACGGCTACGACCGGGATCTGAACCGTGTCCGCTGCGAGGCCATCGTGAGGCGCACCGAAGAACTCTTCCCCGGTGCAGGCGACACCGAGCAGGCGCAGTTCTGGACCGGCTTGCGGCCTGCGACGCCGTCCAACGTGCCGATCATCGGCCGCTCGAAAATGTCCAACCTGTTCCTGAACACCGGCCACGGTACGCTTGGTTGGACCCATGCGTGCGGGTCGGGCAAGAGCATTGCGCGCATCGTCAGCGGGCTGACGCCGGAAGTCGACTTCGCATTCACCGGTCTGCAGGCCCGCGCCGGAGCGATCACGGGTATCGAGTTGCCGGCATAGGCTTGAGCTTGAGGGGGACGGCAGCGAGCCACAGGGCACTGTCGATTCCCGCTCGGCCACGCCACAGGCCCAGGCGGCCCACCCGCACCCCTACCCGCACCGACGGCGGCGGACGGCGCTAAGTGATGGCTGTGGCACTCACAACCCGCGGGAGATGCACCGTCACCGCACAAACGACGCGCTGGCCCTCACGCAGCGCCGACAGATCAATGCCGCGCGTCTTGCGGGTCAGCGCATAACTTCTCCCCTCTGAATCGCGCACCCTGACTTGGTGAAACTCAGGAATTAAAGCGTAAACGGTGGCGTCAACACAGCGCGTTTCTTCACCACCGTCTGAGCCTGTCTGCCCGTGACGATGGGGCGGAATGGGAGCATCGCTCATTTGCAGCGGCGCCCGGAATTCGAGCCCGACGTTTTCATCGCAGGCGAGGACGGCGGCCGCACCACTCGCCCAGGATGAGGCCAGGTCTTACGGGTACGGTCGCTCGCCGCGGCGTCGACGATCCTGGCCTCCTTTAGCGCGATGCCTAGGGCGTCGCAGCTCACCCGCAGCTCGTTGGCCCAAAGCTGCGCTTCGGCTTCGCTCCAGGCGGCGGGCGATGGCAGGTGGCGCAGGAACTCCGGGGGCATGAGGTAGCAGGACGCGAAGCGGTTGGCGCGCACTTCGAGCATGTCGAGCCCTTGCTGCCTGACGTAGCTGACGCTTGGCCCTGAACCGCTATCGAAGATCGCGTGCGCCATCTCGTGCGCAGCGCTGAATCGCTGCCGGTAAACGTCTTCGCTGTAGTTCACCAGCGCGCACTTGCCCGCGATCGGGTGCATGATGAACAGACCCGAAATCGCCGAGTTCCCGAGCTTTCGGCGGAAGATGTGCACTCCAGTCGATCGAAATTCCCCGTAGATGTCCCGTGGCACTTCGCGACCGCTGTGGCCCATCGCCCTGCGGAAGGCGGCCGCCGCCGCCTCCCCGTGGCCCTTGAAGTAGTCGCCCGATGTGGCGTATTCGAAGGGGAGCACGGCCTTGCGCAACTCCCGCATCAAGAACTCCTCGGTGTCGCACAAGTAGAGAAATTCCTGAACCGCCCCGCGGTCTTGCTTTGAGAACTCGCGGCCGTGCGCGCGATAGAGAGTGGCGGTCTGCTCGAAGGGGGCCGACTGCTCGTTGGAGATGAAATACTTGAAATCGCAGCGGTAATGGTCAGCGAGGATCAGGACCTCGTCGCCGGTCGGCTCCTGCTCGCCGCCTTCGATCGCGCGCAGGCGGGCGACCTCGATTCCGGTGGCTTCGCCCACCTCCTCGAGGCTCTCCTCGAGCTGGTCGCGGTATCTCGCCAGCTTCGTACCGAGCGCTTGCAGATTGATCGACATGACCTGTACATGATAAAGCGCACCGTCTCCACCCAAGGCAGCCCGACGCAAAGGGCCTCGCTGGTAAATTGGACGCATGCAGAAGATCTCGCCATCCGACCGTCCCGACTACGTCGCCACCTATGAACAGGTTGTAGAGAAAGCGAGCCGCGTCAAAACACTTCTCGAATCCAGGCAAATTCGGTTGAATTCCGCCAGTGTCTTGGGTCAGCTCATGAAGAAGGCCGAGGCGCTTTCGAGCGAGTGGAAGCTCGGAGAGAGAAGCCCAGGTTGGCAAGACCGCCTCTTCTCCGCGCTGCATGTCAATCGCATTTGTGGCGCCGTGTTGGGAGTGGGCGGCGATCACGGCGCGCAGGAGGCGCTGCGGCGCGTCGCGTCGAACGACATGAATCTACCTTTGCACGATCAGTCGCAAGGGAAAGACGCGTTTTTCGAGATTGAGTTGGCCGACTATTTGCTTCGCCATGGCATGAAGGCCATCTTGGCGGAACCTGACATCCTGCTAAAGCTCGACACCGGCGACTACCCCGTCGCGTGCAAGAAAATCAACTCCCGCGCCAACCTTGGAGGGCAACTCAGAAACGCCGTCCGCCAGCTTCGACCATTTGGAGGCGCTGGCCTTATCGCCCTCAACGTCGATTTGCTCGTCCCCGAGAACAGTATCTTGGTCAAGGACACGGCGGCCGAAGCGAACGCAGAGTTGATCGCCTTGATCGACGGTTTTCGCGAGTCGAACAGGTTCGTACTGCAGAAGCCGATCGCAGAGAAGACATCCGACGGCATTCTGTTCAGCATCACAGCCGTGACGCATGTGGAGCAGATGCGACCTCAGGTCAGCTACTACACGCAGACCGACATCTGGTCTCTGCGCGACGCAAATGCCGAGGGACAACTGCGCGCGTTTGCCTTCGCGCAGACCTTAGGACAAGCGATCAGGGCGAGGCGCGCCGCTGCCGGCCATTGATCCGCATTTAGCACTGCACGGAACCAGAACGATGACAACTCTGATTGCTTGGGCCGCCATCGATCAAAACGTCGCCACGGCGGTGTACGTGGCGTCGGACAGCCGGCTCACGTGGGGTGACCAGGGAAGATGGGATCTAGGACGCAAGATCTTTGCTTCGGAGAAGCACCCCGAGATACTGGGCTATACGGGCGATGCCTTGTTCTGCTCGCAGGTCCTTGGACAAATGGTCTCGTTCATCGACACGTGCGCACCGATGGAGATGTTATCGACCCATGTCGAGAAGTTCCAGAAAGTGCGATTCTTACTGGAACGTGCGTTCAGCACCTACCCGCAAACATTTTGCCTTCCAAGCTTTTCCATTTTTTATCTCACTCGAGTTGGAAAGGTTTGGGGTGCTTGCACATTCGTTTGGACGCTGGACATAGGCTGGAGTCCGACCACGGTGCACACGGTCCCTGACACCTGGCAGCAAGTTTCCCAAAGCGAATGCGATGACAGCATCCAAGCCAGGTCACAGTTGATTTTCGTAAGTGACGGGAGCGGCGGTGCTACGTTCCGGGCGTTCTATGCGGCGTCCCCGTGGTCAAAGAAGCTTCCGCATCTTAGTCGTGGCATCTTCGGCGCCTTCTGCGACTTCATCGACAGTGGTCTCGACCCCAAGACTGGCGGCTATCCGCAGATGAGTTGTCTGTACCAAACGATGGGAGCCCAGAAGATCGGGTTCACCGAAGGCGACGGCCGATACCTCTACGGAATCAAACTGGAAGCCGGCGATCTCGAGAACAAAGTTCGATGGGTGAATCGGACGTTTGAGAACTGTGAGCCGCGCACCGGACGACTCAGGTCTAGAGCGCAACGACAGCCTGCTCCCAAATAGGGCAAACGACGAGCGTCCTTAACTTCTAGTAAAATGCAAGCATGCTGCGACTGCGCGGCGCCGATGCAACACCCGTACCCTCCACCAGTTTCTCGGCTTACAGTTTTCGTCCCGGGGGGTGGTCCAGTGACCAACCCCACGCCCCCAAAAGGGCGTGGGGCAGATGGGCACATGCAGCACAGCATCGGCATCCTGCTGTTATTGAGCGATCAACCGTTGTGCCCACCTGCTGTTACCGTTGTGTCCTCGCGACAATGGGCCCAGCGATTGCCGGTGAGGACGGTCTTCCTGTACCGCAGAGGGAAGCAAGACCGCCCGACGCTGAGGCCGAGCAAGAAGCCGTTTCGGACTTGTCTGCCGGACTGAAGTTTGGTGGTCCGACGGACCGCGTTGGCTCGGTGGTGCGCGATTGAGCCGAAGCGAATAGTCGCCGGCAGCGGCACAAGCCATCTCGCATCAGCCCTCCGGCCGGTGAGCCTCGTACAGCTGTTGGCAGTGCCGCTCGCGGTCAGCAGGTCCAGCGGCTGCTTGTTGACCGTCAGCGTACCCTCGACCACGAGCGCCCGCGGGCCGCTACCGCTGCTCTCCGGTCATCCACGCGGTAGTTGTTAAGCATAGGGATCGATTCGCCGCTGGCCGTGCGCTGCACCGGCACGGCAGGTGCTCTTCCGCAGGTTCACGGGTTGCTGAACGGTCTTTGCCGGCCACCTGTCGTTCGGCACAGGGGCATGACTACGGGCGCCCTCGAGCTTGTAACAGGCCCGAAAAAGGCACCGGAATCCCGACAGACCTTATTACCGCCCGACAGACCTTATTCCCACCGAACACATCAGCGACTGCCGAGCGCCCCCTACTCCACCGTCACACTTTTCGCCAGATTGCGCGGCTTGTCGACGTCCGTCCCACGCGCGCAGGCCGTGTGGTAGGCCAGCAGCTGCAGCGGCACCACGTGCAGGATGGGGCTGAGCGCGCCGTAATGCTCGGGCATGCGAATGACGTGCACGCCGGGTTCGTTCTCGATCTTCGTGTCGCCGTCGGCGAAGACGTAGAGCTGGCCGCCGCGGGCGCGCACTTCCTGCATGTTGCTCTTCAGCTTCTCCAGCAGCGTGTCGTTGGGCGCCACCGTCACCACCGGCATCTGCTCGGTCACCAGCGCCAGCGGGCCGTGTTTCAGCTCACCGGCCGGGTAGGCCTCGGCGTGGATGTAGCTGATCTCCTTGAGCTTCAGCGCGCCTTCCAGCGCGATCGGGTAGTGCAGGCCGCGACCCAGGAAGAGCGCGTTCTCCTTGCGCGCGAAGTCCTCGCTCCAGGCGATGATCTGCGGCTCCAGCGCCAGCACCGCCTGCAGCGCCACCGGCAAGTGGCGCAGCGCCTTCAGCTCGGCCGCCTCCTGCACGTCGCTCAGGCGCCCGCGCACCTGGGCCAGCGCCAGCGTCAACAGGTACAGGCCCGCGAGCTGGGTGCTGAAGGCCTTGGTGCTGGCGACACCGATCTCCACGCCGGCGCGCGTGATGTAGGCCAGCCGGCATTCACGCACCATGGCGCTGGTGCCGACGTTGCAGATGGTCAGCGTGTGCTCCATGCCCAGGCTGCGCGCGTGTTTCAAGGCCGCCAGCGTGTCGGCTGTTTCGCCGCTCTGCGTGATGGTGACGACCAGCGTGCGCGGGTCGGGCACGCTGTCGCGGTAGCGGTACTCGCTGGCGATTTCCACGCTCGTGGGAATGGCGGCAATGCTCTCCAGCCAGTACTTGGCCGTCATGCCGGCGTAGCTGCTGGTGCCGCAGGCCAGGATCAGCACGCGGTCGATGGCCTTGAAGATACCGTAGGCGCCATCGCCGAAGAGCTCGGGGCTGATGCCGGCCACACCTTCGAGCGTGTCGGCCAGCGCACGCGGCTGCTCGAAGATCTCCTTCTGCATGTAGTGGCGGTAGGGGCCGAGTTCGGCCGCGCCGCTGTGCGCGTGCACGGTGCGCACCGGACGCTGCACCGGCAGGTAGCGGTGCTGCGCGTCGGGCGCGGTGATCCACACCTTGCCGAGTTGCAGGTCGACGACGTCGCCTTCCTCCAGGTAGACGATCTGGTCGGTGACGCCGGCCAGCGCCATGGCGTCGCTGGCCAGGAAGTTCTCCTGCGTGCCCTTGCCCACCGCACCGACACCCAGCACCAGCGGCGAACCCTGGCGTGCACCCACCACACGCTGCGGTTCGTCCCGGCAGAACACGGCAATGGCGTAGGCCCCGCGCAGCCGTGGCAGCGCACGCTGCACGGCTTCGAGCAGGTCGCCGTCGTAGAAGCTGTGCACGAGGTGGGCGATGACCTCGGTGTCGGTCTGGCTCGCGAAGACGTAACCGCGCTGGCGCAGCTCGGCGCGCAGTTCGTCGTGGTTCTCGATGATGCCGTTGTGCACGAGGCCGATGCGCGCCGCCGGTGCGGCCTTGCCCTCGGCTTCGAGCCCGCCGAAGCCGGTGCTCATGGCGTCGACATGCGGCCCGGCGCTGAAGTGCGGGTGCGCGTTGTGCACCGCCGGCGCGCCGTGCGTGGCCCAGCGCGTGTGGGCGATGCCGGTGCCACTGGCCACGCCGTCGGTCTGCACGTTGGCTTCGAGCTCGGCCACGCGGCTGGTGCTGCGTGCGCGCCGCAGTTCGCCGCCCTGGTGCACGGCCACGCCGCAGCTGTCGTAGCCGCGGTATTCCAGCCGCTTCAGGCCCTCGAGCAGGATGGGAACGATGTTGCGGGTGCTGACGGCGCCGACGATGCCACACATGGTGCTGTGTCCTGGAAACTGGGGTAGGGGAATGCTAGGCCAGGCACGGTGGCGTGTTCGTTCATTCTTACCGGCATGAATGAAACAAATCATCAACTGCGATCAGCAACGCAATACATCGCCAATCGAAAATCATTCTTGAATTAATATTTCACCATGGAACTCGATGCCACCGACCTGCGCCTGCTCGATCTTCTGCAAACCGATGCCTCGTTGTCGAACCAGGCGCTGGCCGAAGCGGCCGGCACCTCGCCCGCCACGGCGCTGCGGCGAGTGCGGCGCCTGGTCGACGAAGGCGTGATCGAACGCCGCGTGGCGCTGCTCAACCCGGCGGCGCTGGGCACCGGGCTGACGGCGCTGGTGGAGATCACGCTCGATCGCCAGGGCGCCGAGCACCTCGACGCCTTCGAGGCCCGCGCCGTGGCTGAAAGCGCCGTGCAGCAATGCTGGCGTGTCAGCCCCGGGCCCGACTTCGTGCTCGTGCTCTGGGTGGCCGACATGCCGGCCTACCAGGCCCTGGTGCAGCGCCTGTTCACGCAAGACGCCAACGTGCGCAACGTGAAGGCCTACTTCAGCGTCAAGCGCGCGAAGTTCGAGCCACGCTACGGGTTCTCACGGTGAACCGGCTTTGCCGGGCACCGTGAACTCCCTCGGGGGGCGAGACGGGCCACGCCCGGCCCTGGAGGCCTTCAACCGGCTTTCAGGATCGCCAACCCCTTGAGGTATTCACCCTCGGGGAACAGCAGCGTGGTTGGGTGGTCACAGGCCCCTTCCAGGCGCTGCAGGATGGCGCCATCGACACCCGCGTCGATGGCCGCGCCGGCGACGATCTTGTGGAACAGGTCGGCGTTGATGCCGCCCGAACAGCTGAAGGTCAGCAGCAGCCCGCCTGGCGCCAGCAGCTTCAGCGCCAGGCGGTTGATGTCCTTGTAGGCGCGCGCGGCACGCTCGGCGTGTGCGGCGGTGGGCGCAAACTTGGGCGGGTCGAGCACGATGGCATCAAAGCTGCGGCCGGCCTGCAGCGCGTCGCGCAGGAACTGGTTGACGTCGGCGTCGTGGGTGCCGCTGCGCGCAGCGTCGAAGCCGTTCAGCGCCACGTGGGCGGCCACGCGTTGCAGCGCCGGGCCCGACGAATCGACGCTGGTGACCCGCGCCGCGCCACCGGCCAGCGCGGCCACCGTGAAGCCGCCGGTGTAGCAGTAGCAGTTCAGCACGTCCTGCAGGCCGTAGTGCTGCACCCAGCGGCCCAGCAGCGCACGGTTGTCGCGCTGGTCGAGGTAGAAGCCGGTCTTGTGGCCGGTGGCCACGTCCAGCGTCAGCTGCCAGCCGTGTTCGGTGATGGCGAGTTCGGTGTCACCCTCACCGCGCAACCAGCCGGTGGTCTCGGGCAGGCCTTCGAGCGCACGCACGCTGGTGTCCGAGCGTTCGTACAGCCGCGTGCAGCCGGTGGCCTGCAGCAGCAGGTCGACCAGCGTGGCCTTCCAGCGCTCGACGCCGGCCGAGCCGAACTGCGCGCACAGCGTGTCGCCGTAGCGGTCGACCACAAGGCCCGGCAGGCCGTCGGCTTCGCCGTGCACCAGGCGCCGGCCGGTGCTGTTGATGGGCAGGCGCGCACGCAGCACCACCGCGGCGGCCACGCGGCGTTCGAAGAAGGCGCGGTCGATGCGCTCGGTTTCGTCGAAGCTCCAGGCGCGCACGCGGATCATCGAGCTCGGGCTGAACGCGCCCCAGGCCAGGAAGCCGCCGGCAGCGTCTTCCACGCGCACGGTTTCGCCAGGGTCGGCCTTGCCGCGGGCGATGCTGCCCTCGAACACCCAGGGGTGGCGGCGTTGCAGCGAACGTTCCTTGCCTTCACGCAGGCGGACGGATTTCATGCGCGCCTCACTCCTTGCGCTTGGCGCGTGTCATTCCGATGCCTTGCGCTTCGCGCGCGGGTGCGCCGCGTCGTAGACCTTGGCCAGGTGCTGGAAGTCGAGCTTGGTGTAGACCTGCGTGGTGCCGATGCTGGCGTGGCCCAGCAGTTCCTGCACCGCGCGCAGGTCACCGCTGCTCTGCAGCAGGTGGCTGGCGTAGCTGTGGCGCAGCATGTGCGGGTGCACACGTGTGGGCAGGCCAGCCTGCGCCGCCTGGGCTTGAAGCCGATTGCGCAGCTGGTTGGCCGTCAGGCGCGTGCCCAGGCGGCTGACGAAGAGCGCCGCTTCGCCCGCTTTGGCCAGCGTCGGCCGCTGCGTCAGCCAGGCCTGCACCGCCGCGATGGCCGGGCCACCCACCGGCACGCTGCGGCGCTTGGCTCCCTTGCCCAGCACATGTGCGGTGGCGTCTTCAACGTCCAGCCAGCCGGGCGACTGCGGCCCCGCCGCCACGTCAAGGCCGGTGACTTCGGCCACGCGCAGGCCGCAGCCGTAGAGCAGCTCGGTGATGGCGTGGTCGCGTGCGGCCAGCGCGGGTGTGCTGTGCTGCGTGCGGTGCGTGGCCAGCACCACCGCCTGTTCCACCGACAGCGCCTTGGGCAGCGGCCTGGCGCCCTTGGGCGGCCGCACGCCTTCCACCGGGTTCACCACCACCACGCCATTGCGCCCCCACCAGCGGTACAGGCCGCGCCAGGCCGCCAGGTGGATGGCGATGCTGCGCGGCGCCAGCCCGCGCGTGCGCAGCTGCGCCACCCAGCTGCGGATGTGGTGCACCTGCGCCGCACGCAGGGCCACGCCCGCGGCCTGCGCCGAGGCCTGCAGACGCAGCAGCGCTTCGCGGTACATGGCCAGCGTGCGCGCGGCCAGGCGGCGTTCGACCTGCAGGTGCTCCAGGAAACGCTGGAGCTCGGCGTCGAGCGTCGGCGCCACTTCGCCCGGCGTTGGCGTTGCGGCCATCTGCCGATTCAGGGCCGGGGGCGAAGTCGCGTGAGCGCGGCCGACGAGACCTCGCCGATGCGCATCAGGAACTCGGTGCCCATGTCGGCGGCGTAACGCGTGGGGTCGGGCGAGCCCAGCACCAGCAGGCCGAAGGCGCCTTCCTTGCCGTCCAGGCCCGAGCGCAGCGGAATCATCGCCATGCTCGTCACCGTGCTGCTGTCTTCCAGCCACTCGCTGGCCTCGAAGCCGGCGTTGACGCCGCAGTAGGGCAGCGTCAGGCTCGACGCGAAGCTCTTCACGTCGTCGCTGGCCGGCTCGGTGTAGACGGCGCCGTTGTGTTCCGCGTCCACACCCCACAGCCGGATGGCGGCCTGCGGAATCAGGAATTCGTGCTTCAGCGTCGCCACCATGCGGCCGGGCAGTTCACTCGCTTCGCCGGTCAGCAAGATGGTGCGGATGTAGCGCTGCAGGCGGTCGGCGATGGCCACGTTCTCCTGGCTGTTGCGGATCATCTCGACGATCTTCAGCTCCAGGCCCTTGATGCGGTCGCGCAGCATTTCCATCTGCCGCTCCTGCAGCGACACGGCACGCTGGCCGTGCGGGCTGGTCAGCTGGATGGCGCTCAGCAGCTCGGCGTGGCGCTCGAAGAAGCCGGGCGTGTTGGCCAGGTAGTTGGCGATGTCGGCTTCGGTGATGCCCTGCACCCCCTGCCCAGTGTTGTTGCTCACAGTTCGATCTCTCCTTGGAAGACGGTTTGTGCAGGGCCGGTCATGAACACGGGGTTGTCTGGTGCGGTGGTGCCGCCGGCCCATTCGATGCGCAGCAGGCCGCCACGGGTGTGCACTTCCACCTGCGCATCGAGCCAGCCCAGGCGGATGCCGGCAACGACGGCGGCACAGGCGCCGGTGCCACAGGCGAGTGTTTCGCCGGCGTCGCGTTCGTGCACACGCAGCCGCACTTCGCCGCGGCCCACCACCTGCAGGAAGCCGACGTTGACGCCACGCGGAAAGCGCGTGTGCTTCTCGATGCGCGGGCCCCAGTCGGCCACCGGCGCGCTGTCGACGTCGGCCACACGCAGCACGGCGTGCGGGTTGCCCATCGACAGCACCGCCACCTCGCACGCCGGCGCCACGTCGGCCAGCGGCCAGAGTTCGAAGCCGCCGACGGCGCGCGGCAGCAGGCCGGCGGCGTCGAAAGGGATGCGTGTGTGTTCGAACAGCGGCCGGTTCATGTCGACGGTGACACGGCCGTCGTCGCGCAGCCGTAGTTCGAGCACGTTGTTGACGGTCTCGACCTTCACGGTGTGCTTGTCGGTCAGCCCGCGCTGGTGCACGTAACGCAGGAAGCAGCGGGCGCCGTTGCCGCAGTGTTCGACCTCTTCGCCGCTGGCGCCGTTGAAGATGCGGTAGCGGAAGTCGACACCCGGCGTGGTGCTGCGCTCGACGAGCAGGATCTGGTCGGCGCCGACACCGAAGCGCCGGTCGCCCAGATGCTGTAGCTGCGCCGGCGTGAGTTCGATGGCGGCGCGGGTGCCGTCGAGCACGACGAAGTCGTTGCCCGCGCCTTGCATCTTGGTGAACGGCAGCCGCATGGGCCGGATTATCCGGCCTGGCTTCAGGAGGCCCGCCGATCAGCGGCGGCGCTTCCTCGCCACCACGGCTGCCAGCGCCGCCAGGCCCAGTGCCAGCAGTTCGGCCTGCGTCGGCTCGGGCACCGGCGCGCCGGGTGCAAACACCAGCCCGCCGTCGACGCCGAAGTGCACCGGCCCCGAGCCATAAGGCCCCGGCGGCGTGAGCGACGTGGCCGCGCCAGTGAGCGGGTTCACGGTGAACAGCGCGCCCGATGCAGCGTCGTACGAACCCAGGCTGAACAGCGTGCCATCGGCGGCGAAAGCCAGGCCGCTGTACTTCAGGTCACGACCGACGTTCGTGCCGTGGGCACCGACATCGGTGGCCAGGCCGGTGGCCAGGTTCAGCGTGAACAGGTGCGAGCTGCCGTCGGACAGCGTAAAGCCGTTGGCGAACAGCGTGCCGTCGCTGGCGAATCCCAGGCCGTTCATGTTGAAGCCGAAGGGGGCGCTGCAGCACTGGCCACCCGACTGGCCCACCAGCGTCGCCGCGCCGCTGGTCTTGTCGACCGTGAACAGCGCCGTGCTCTGGAAGCCATTGTGGCCGGTGGCGTACATCACACCCGTCAACGGGTGCACGGCCAGGCCACCCGAAGTGAGACTGAGGCCGCTGCCCATGGGCCCGATCTCGGCCAGGGCACCGGTGTAGCGGTTGATGCTGAACAGTGTGCTGGTACCGGTCGACGCGTCCCAGGCGCCTGTGGCGTAGAGCAGGTCGCTGGCGGCGTCGTAGGCCAGGCCGCCGTTGTAGAAGTGCACGTTCTGGAAGCCCCACAGCAGCTGGTTGGCACCCGTCTGCGGGTCCACCGCATGCAGGCCGCTCAGGCCCAGCGGGCTGCCGCCGCCGGTGGCGTAAAGCACGTCGGCTGCGGTGGCGGGCGTCCAGGCGGGCATGAGGCCCGACACCGCGAAGACGATGCCCGCAGCGCAACGCCCGACCCACGTTCGTACACGCTGGAAGGTGAGATTGACTTTCATCGCAGCGGCCTCCTGAAGTTGGGCTGGCCGCAGTCTCGGCTGCCGCTGCATACGAAAGACATACCGATGGGCCGGCCGCTCACCGGACCCCCACGATTCAGGGTGCCTGCGTGCGCAGGGCGTGCGCCAGATCGTCGGCCTGCGGGTCGCATTCCAGGCCACGCTGCAGCAGCGCGCGCGCCGTGGCGATGTCGCCCTGCGCCTGTGCCGCGTTCGCCAGCATGGCCACCATGCGCCTGAACTTGCTGGCCAGGCGCGCCCGGCAGACCAATTGCCAGGCCTCCTCGTCGCCGCCCTGCAGGAAGGCGCCGCCATACAGGGCCAGCGCACGCTCGGCGGCCGCCCGTGCCGTCGGGTTCAGCGGCGCGGCCGCCGGCACGCCCGCGCTGTCGACCAGTTGTTCGAAAGCCAGGCTGTCGACCCACACCGCGCGCGGGTTCAGGCCCAGCCGCCCATGCGCCAGCAGCACGGCGTCGTCGCTGCCCAGCAGGCGCCGCAGGCGATGCAGTGCCGTCGTCAGGGCCGCCCTGGCCTTGTCGCCTTCGAGCTCCTGCCACAGCGCGAAGGCCGCCGTGCTGGCGGCGACATCGATGCCGCCACTGGCAATCAGGAACACCAGCAGTTCCAGGGGCTTCTTCGCCACCTTGCCGCGGAAGGCCAGCGCCTGGCCGTGCAGTTCGATGCGCAACGCACCCAGCGTGCGCACGCGGATCGGCCAAGGCCACTCGACGAGGTCGGCCCGCGCGGCGACGAGGCCACGCTGCGCGATGACATCGTGCACGAAGGCGGTTTCGATGCCGTGTTCGATGGCCTCGGCGCACACGCGCGCGGCCACGGTCGGGCTGGCGCGGAAAAAGTTGAACCAGGCCAGTTCGCGCGCCGTGGCCAGCCCGACAGCCAACTCGGCGCGGCCGGCTGCACCCGCGGCGTGGTCAAAGTGATGCAGCGCCCGCGCCAGATGCGCCAGGCAGTGACAGAAGCGCGCCTGCGAGCCGCTGGCCGCGCGGCCGGCGCGTTCGAAGAAGGGTACGGCCTGCAGGTAGTCGCCGGTGGCCACCAGCACCTGGCCTTCCTGCATCACTGCCACACCCATCCAGCGCTCAGGTAGCCGGCTGGCGCTGGACAGGCGCAGCGCCAGCCGGGCGTAGGTCAGGGCGTCGCGATGGCGACCGTCGAGCAAGTGCAGGCGGGACCGCAGCAGATGCCACCAGCCGGCCTGCCTGGGAGCCAGCGGGTCCAGCAGCGGCTCGGCCAGTGCCAGCGCCTTGCGGCCGGCCTCGGCCTGCCCGGCGCCCAACGCCATCTGGGCGTCCAGCAGGTGCAGCTTGAGTTCGATCACCGGCAGCGGCGCCGGCCCGGCCGCACGCCGGCGCTCGCGCAGCGCCACGGCTTGGTCCGCGGCTTCACATTGGTACAGCGACTGCACCAGCAGGTGCACGGCCTCGTCGGCCAGGCGTGCGCCCACCGCCGGGTCGGCCCGCAGCGGGCGCAGCGCCAGTTCCAGCCACAGCACGCTGGCGAGGTCCATGCAGATGTGGTGGTAGCCCAGTGCGGCCAGACCGGCGCAGCAGCGCAGCGGCGCGGCGATGGTGGTGTCGCCCAGCGCTTGCGTTATGGCGGCGGCACGCGCGGCCAGGCCGGGTGCATCCAGCGCGTGGAAGGCGCCAGCCGTCAGCGCGCCAGCCTCTGCTAGCAGAGCGTCCGCGGGGTCGCTCCAAGGGCCGCAGTCGCCCTGTGTGGCCAGCACCGCCGCCGCGGCTTCGAAGCCGGTGTAGTCGTCGTCGGCGATGCCGATGAAAACCACCAGCGCGCTGCTGGCCAGGCAGCGGCCACGTCCATCGCCCAGTGCCTGGAACTGCGCAGCCGCGGCGATCAGTTCGGTACGGCCGACGCCAATATCCTGCAGAGCCAGTGCCAGACCCTGGCGCAGCAGCGCTTGCGCCTGCGCAGCGGCGCTGGGCGCTGCGGTCGAGCGGTCAGTAGAGCGGGGCTTCACCGGGTGGCCGCGTCTTGAAACGCTTGTGCACCCAGAAATACTGCGCCGGGTGCAGGCGCACCTGCTGCTCGATGAAGGTGTTCATGCGCGCGGCGTCGGCCAGCGGGTCGTCGCTGGGCCAGTCGGTCCACGCCGGCAGGAAGCGCACGCGGTAACCCTGGCCGCCGGGCAGCATGTCGGCCACCACGGGCTGCACCGTCATCTTCAGGCTCCTGGCCATGCGGCTGGGCGCCAGCAACGTGGCCGCGGGCTGGCCGAAGAAGGGCACGAAGGCGGCGTCGCGCAGGCCGAAGTCCATGTCGGGCGGGTTGAAGAACACCAGGCCGCGGCGGATGGCGCGCACGATGGCGCGTGCGCCGTCGCTGCGCGTGAAGAACTCGGCCGTGCCGAAGCGGCCGCGGCCGGCCAGCAGCGCGGCGTCGAGCACGGCGTTGCTCTGCGGCGAATAGACGTCGAAGGCGGCACGCTGCTGGTAGAGCTGGGTGGCCATGCCGGCGATCTCGATGCCCAGGAAGTGTGGCGCCAGCCACATCACCGCGCCGTCATGCCCTTCGGCAAAACGCGGCTCACCTTCGACCTGGATCAAGCGCTTCAGGCGCTCGCGGCTGGCGTGCCAGAGCACACCGCGCTCGAGCAGGCTGCGGCCCAGCCACTGGAAGTGTTCACGCACCATGGCCGCCTGCTGCGCGGCGCTCAGTTCGGGGAAACACAGCGCCACGTTGCGCAGCGCCACGCGCCGCCGCGCGCCGCCCACGGCGTGCAGCAGCAGACCGAAGCCGCGGCCCAGCAGCGCCAGCAGCGGCAGCGGCAGCCAGTGCAGCAGCCACACCAGGGCCAGCAAGGCGTGCGCGGCCAGGTTCTTCATGGCGCGGCCTCCACCCGGCGCGGCTGCTTGTAGCGGTGGTAGCCCCACAGGTACTGCGAAGGCTTCTGCAGGATCACCGCCTCCATGCTGCGGTTGATGGCCAGCGCGGCAGCGGCCTCGTCGTAGCTGCCATCGGCGGCTTTCTCCGGCAGCGCCACGGGCAGCGGCAGCGCACGCACCACGTAGCCCGCGCCCTGCGGCAGGCGTTCGGTCCACAACACCGCCACGGCCGCCCCGGTCTGCAGCACCAGCCGTGCGGCCAGCGTCATCGTGTAGGCGGGCTGGCCGAAAAACGGCGTCCACACGCCCATGCCGTCGGGTGGCACCTGGTCGGGCAGCAGGCCCACGGTTTCGCCCTTGCGCAAGGCGCGCAGCATCAGCCGCACGCCGGCCAGGTTGGCCGGCGCGGTGGCCAGCGCGGGGCGCGCGCGGGCGGTTTCTTCCAGTTCACGCAGCCAGGGCTGGCGCGCCGGGCGGTAGAGCACGGTGATCGGCTGCTGCGCGCCGAAGCGTTCGGCGTAGGCCTGCGCGCTGACCTCGAAACTGCCCATGTGCGGCGTCAGCAGCACCAGGCCGCGGCCGCGGGCCAGCAGGCCTTGCAGCAGTTCGGCGCCCTCCCAGCGCACCGGGTCGGTGATGGCGCGTTCACGCGGCCGCAGCCACAGCCGCGGCAGTTCCATCACCAGCCGGCCGGCGTCGGCCACGGCGGCGCGGCGCTCGTCCGCGCTCACGCCGGCCAGCGTGGCGTTGGCCTTCAGGCGGCGGCGGTAGGAAGGCGACAGCAGGTAGGCCAGCCACCCCACCAGCGCGCCGAGGGCGTGCAGATGCCGCAGAGAGCGACGGGACAGCCAGGGCAGAAGAAAGGGCATCTTTCGTATACTTAGCAGGTCGCCGAGTTAAAGAACAACTTGCGGGGCGACGCGGACGTGAAGCATAGCCACAAGGCCGTGCACCCGACCGCCGGGACGATGGGCAGCCTGCCCGACGCCTCAACAAATCCGCTAAAGCGTTCGCCGCGGCTCCAGAGCATCTGACCAGCGACGACGCAAATCAGTGCAACTTCATGGAGCTTTTCAAGTGGCGAACGACTTCCTCTTCACGTCCGAATCTGTTTCCGAGGGTCACCCCGACAAGGTGGCCGACCAGATCTCCGACGCCATCCTCGACGCGATCTTCAAGCAGGACCCGCGCAGCCGTGTGGCCGCCGAGACACTGTGCAACACGGGCCTCGTGGTGCTGGCCGGCGAGATCACGACGCAGGCCAATGTCGACTACATCCAGGTCGCGCGCGACACGCTCAAGCGCATCGGCTACGACAACAGCGATTACGGCATCGACTACAAGGGCTGCGCCGTGCTGGTGGCCTACGACAAGCAGAGCAACGACATCGCCCAGGGCGTCGACCACGCATCCGACGATCACCTGAACACCGGCGCCGGCGACCAGGGCCTGATGTTCGGCTACGCCTGCGACGAGACACCCGAACTCATGCCCGCGCCGATCTACTACGCGCACAGGCTGGTGGAACGCCAGGCCCAGCTGCGCAAGGACGGCCGCCTGCCCTTCCTGCGTCCCGACGCGAAGAGCCAGGTGACGATGCGTTATGTCGACGGCAAGCCGCACAGCATCGACACCGTGGTGCTGTCCAGCCAGCACGCGCCCGAGTACAGCCTGGGTCACAAGATGACCGAGACCTTCTACGAGGCGGTGCGCGAAGAGATCATCAAGCCCGTGCTGCCGCACGAGTGGCTGACCAAGGACACCAAGTACCTGATCAACCCCACCGGCCGCTTCGTCGTCGGCGGCCCGCAGGGCGACTGCGGCCTGACCGGCCGCAAGATCATCGTCGACACCTACGGCGGCGCCTGCCCGCACGGCGGTGGCGCCTTCTCGGGCAAGGACCCGAGCAAGGTCGACCGCAGCGCCGCCTACGCCGCGCGCTACGTGGCCAAGAACGTGGTCGCCGCCGGCCTGGCGCGCCAGTGCCAGGTGCAGGTGGCCTACGCCATCGGCGTGGCCAAGCCGATGAACGTCACGGTCTACACCGAAGGCACCGGCGTGATGAGCGACGAGCGGCTCGCTGCGCTGGTGAACGAGCACTTCGACCTGCGCCCCAAGGGCATCATCCAGATGCTGGACCTGCTGCGCCCGATCTACGAAAAGACTGCGGCCTACGGCCACTTCGGCCGCGAAGAGCCCGAGTTCACGTGGGAGCGCACGGACAAGGCCGCTGCGCTGCGCGCGGCGGCTGGCCTGTAAGGCCACCGCGCAAAGCGCGGCTTGTCCGTGCGCCGGTGAAGGCGGACTTTGCGCAGCAAAGTCAAGGGGCCCCAGCCCCGTGCCGGAACCAGGGCAACCCCGGCGCAGCCGCACTTCTGACGGGCGACGCAAGTCGCCCGTCGCCGTTTCCGCCCGCACAAGCCGGCCCCGCTGCGGCATCATGCGCAGCCCATGCCCGCCGCACCCGCACCGATCCGCTGCCGCCACTGCGGCGCCCCGCTGAGCGAGCTCGCGCGCCGCGGCGGGCGCGGGCATTGCGGGCTCTCGGCCTGCCTGCACAAGGAAGAAGCCGCCCGCATCGCCGCGCTGAAGCTCACGCTGGCCGCGCAGGCGCTGCACGAAGCCGCCCAGTTGCTGCCCGCCGGCCGGCCCGCCGCCACCCACGTGGTCTGGCTCGAACCCTGCAGCCGCGCTCTGGTGCCCGTAAACGACGACGACCGGGCCCGCCACGCGGCGCACCTGCGGCAGGTGGCGGCCGAGGGCATGGCCATCGACCGTTCGCGGCTGGCCTCGGACAGCGCCGACGACAGCCACCCACAGAGCGGCCATCTCTGCGGCCACTGCGGCGGTCGCTGCTGCCAGCACGGCGCCGCCTGGAATGCCTTCATCGACATCACCGTGCTGCGCCAATGGACCGACGACCACCCCGGCCGCACGCTCGAAGACGCCGCCGAGGCCTACGCCGAAGCGCTGCCGCCCGCGCATGTGTACGGGTCTTGCCTGTACCAGGCTGCGCAGGGTTGCGCCCTGCCCCGCGAACGCCGCGCCTGGATCTGCAACGGCTACGCCTGCAACGCCCTGCAGCAGGTGCAGGCCGAAGCTCGCCGCGACCCGCAGGCCAGCGTCGTGGCCTTGACGATGCACCCGGCGCGCGTGACGCAGGCGGTGCTGGTCGGCGCTGACGGCGCACGGGCCTTCGAACTGCAGCCGGCGCCGCCCTCGCCGTGAAGGCGCCCGGCCTCGACGACCTGCGCCGCCACGCCGTCGCACGCAGCCTGTTCACGCCGACGACACTGCCGCAGGCGTTGCGCCGGCTGGGTTTCCTGCAGGCCGACCCCATCCGTGCGCCGGCACGTGCGCAGGACCTGACGCTGCGTCACCGTGTGCGCGACTACCGCGCCGGTGACCTGGAACGCCGCTACCCGAAACTCGAGATCGAGGAAGACTTCTTCGTCAACTACGGCTTCCTGCCGCGCAGCACGCACACGCTGATGCACCCGCGCGAAGGAGGCAGCCCGTGGTCGGCGGCGCGCTGGAAGCAAGCCCACGCGGTGCTGGACTTCGTGCGCGAACGGGGCGTGGTGCATCCACGTGATGTCGACGCGCACTTCCAGCATGGCAAGGCAAAAAACTGGTTCGGCGGCAGCAGCAACGCCAGCACACAACTGCTCGACGGCATGCACTACCGCGGCCTCGTGCGCATCGCGCGGCGTGAAGGCGGCGTGCGCCTGTATGCCGCACGCGACGTGCACGCCGCCGCGCCCGACCCCGCCGCCGCGCTGGACGCGCTGGTCGACGTGGTGGTGGTCAAGTACGCGCCGCTGCCCGAACTGAGCCTGAACATGCTGGCCAGCCGCGTGCGCTACGGCGCGCCGCAGTGGGCGGCGCTGTGCCGCGCCGCGCTGGCGCGCGCCAAGGCACGGCTGCCCAACGCACGAGTCGAAGGCCTGAACTGGTTCTGGCCCGCCGGCGAAAACCCCGCCAGCAAGCGCCACGCCTTCGACGGTGCGGCGCGCCTTCTGGCGCCTTTCGACCCCGTGGTCTGGGACCGCCGCCGCTTCGAGGCCTTGTGGGGCTGGGCCTACCGGTTCGAGGCCTACACGCCGGCGCCCCAGCGCCTGCGCGGCTACTACGCGCTGCCGCTGCTGTGGCAGGGCCAGGTCATCGGCTGGGGCAACCTGGCCTGGAAGGACGGCCGGCTCGACGCCGACATCGGCTACGTCAGCGGCAGGGCACCCCGTGGCGGCTTCAAGGCCGCGCTGGACGACGAACTGCAGCGCATGTCGGCCTTCCTGGCGCCACGCTGAACGCGCGCGCCGGCGCCGGGCCTCAGCTGCCGCCGGACGCCCGCGCTGCGTGTTGCAGCAGTTCGGCATTCACCGCGTTGCGGCGCAGAAAACTTTCCTGGTAGGCCGGTGGCACGTGCGTGGCGGCGGTGTGCTGCACCCATGCCGCGCCGGCGCGCCAGTGCGCCGCGGCCGCGGCCTCCTGGCCCAGCGCCGCTTCCACCTGCCCGGCCACCCGCCACAGCTCGGGCAGATAGAAGCTGTCGGGCCGGCGATCGGCCACCAGGTGCAACGCGGCTTCCACGTGCGGCCGGGCGCGTCGGGGTGCGCCCAGCGCCAGCGCGCAGGCGGCAGCGCGCACGTGGCCGGCCAGCGCCATGCCCAGGCGTTCCCGTGCGCTGGCCCACGCCGCCAGGCTGGTGGCCACGGCCTCGCCTTCGTCGGGCGGCAGCAGGCGGGTGGCAAACAGGCTGGCCAGGCGGTGGTAGACGTCGTCGGGCCGGTCGATCACGGTCAGCGCCTGGCGCATCTGCGGCAGCCCGTCGCGGCCAAGCTGGTGAGCCAGGTCGGCACGGTGCACGAGCCGCATCATGGCCAGGCCGGGCGGCAGGCCGCGGTGCTCGGGCTCCAGCAGCAGCTTGGCGCGCGCCGGCTGCCCGAGCTGCTGGAACAGCTGCGCCAGGCGGTGCTCGGCGCCGGCGACGTCGGCGGTGGAGGCCGTGCGCTCGAAGGTGACGAGCGCACTTTCCAGCAGCGCCAGCGCCGGCGCGTAGTGGCCCAGGTCGCGCAGCCGGTGGGCCCAGGTGACCCGCGCCTGCTGCACACGCACTGAAAGCTCGGCCGCGGCGTCGCCGCTTTCGGCCTGTGCGATCTGGCAGGCCTGCTCGACCTGCGCTGCGGCACGCGCGACGAAACCCATCTTGGCCTGCGTCGATGCGGCATTGGCCAGCGCGCGCCAGACGAGGTCGGGCCGCGCGGCGCGCTGGGCCACGTCGCGTGCACAGTCCCAGGCCGGCAGGGCCTCGCGCAGGCGGTCGGCGTAGTCCAGCGCCATGCCCATGCCGCTCCAGTAGTCGCAGTGCATCTCGGGTGCGGCGTGGGCCCGCGCCCAGGTGGCATAGGGCTCGAGCAGGGCCACGGCCTCGGCGGCGCGGCGCAGGTCGCACAACGCGTCGGCCACCAGCATGGCGAAGCGCAGTTCCAGGTCGGCCCGGCCGGCGGCGCGTGCGGCGGCCAGCGCCTGGCGGCCGGCGTCGAGCTGCAGGTGGGTCTCGCTGCGGCTCATGGCCAGCGTGAGCTGCACGTCCAGGGCCGCCAGGCGCTGGGGCGCGTCCTGGGCCAGTGCCTGCACCTCGGCCGCGGCGGCCTGGGCCAGCGGGCCGGGGTTGCTGTTGGCCAGCAGGCGGGCACGTTCGACGAGGGCGTCGAAACGTGCGCTGCCCAGGCCCGCCCGCTGGAACGCCGCAGCCGCCTCGGCCAGCAGTGCCGCGGCGTCGGCGGTGCGGCCGGCCTCCAGTGCACGCGCGGCGGCGGCGCC
>CAMTUD010000182.1:0-13367 GCA_947084805.1 uncultured beta proteobacterium
CGTGTGCTCTTCCGATCTTGGGCGTCGGGCCCCAGCACCGGCTGCTGCAACTGCAGCGCCAGCCCGGCCAGCCAGCCGAGCGCGAGCAGACCACCCCGCAGCGCCGGGCCCCAGACGAGCTTCATCGGGCCAGTCTAGGGGCCGGTGTAGGATGCCGCGCCCCCCTCAAGGACCCCCTCGAAAGTGCCATGACCCCCATCGCCGAACGCCTGCAAGCCCTGTCGATCACGCTGCCGCCCGTGGCGGTGCCAGCCGCCGCCTACGTGCCCTTCGTGCGCAGCGGGAATCTGGTCTTTGTCTCGGGCCACATCGCCCGGCGCGACGGCAAGCCCGTGGTCGGGCAGCTCGGCGCCACGGTGTCCACCGAAGACGGCAAGGCCGCCGCGCGCGCTGTGGCCATCGACCTGCTGGGCACGCTGCAGGCCGCGGTGGGCGACCTGGCCCGGGTGAAGCGCATCGTCAAGCTGCTGAGCCTGGTCAACAGCGCACCGACCTACACCGAGCACCACCTGGTGACCAATGGCGCCAGCGAACTGATGGTGGCGGTGTTCGGGCCCGAGATCGGCGCCCATGCGCGCAGCGCGTTCGGCGTGGCCCAGTTGCCGATGGGCGCCTGCGTGGAGATCGAACTCATCGCCGAGGTCGAGTGACGGCCACGGTGACCTCGCGCCGCCTCTGTGCCGCGGCGGTGGCCGTGCCCCTGCTGGCGGTGGCGGCCGCGCTCTTCACCCAGCACCGGTTGGACATGCAGCCCTGCCCGTGGTGCGTGCTGCAGCGGGTGATCTTCGTGGCCATCTCGCTGGCCGCGCTGCCGGGTCTGCTGGCCGGCGGCGGCGTGGCGCGCTGGTTCAGCGGCCCGTTGGTGGCCGTGCTGGCCGTGTGCGGCATCGCCACGGCGCTGTGGCAGCACTTCGTGGCCGCCAACAGCGCCTCGTGCGCGATGACGCTGGCCGACCGCTTCAACCGTGGCCTGGGGCTCGATGAACTGCTGCCGCAGGTTTTTGCGTCTTACGCCAGCTGCGCCGATGGCAAGGTCAGCCTGCTGGGTGTGCCGTACGAGTTCTACAGCCTGACGCTGTTCATCGCGCTGGCCGTGGTGGCCGCGCTGCTGCTGCGCGGCCGGCGCGGCTGAAACCGCGGCCGGCGCACAGCGCTGCCTCAGGCGCGGCGGCGGCGTGAAGCCAGGCCGGCGCCGCCCAGGGCCAAGGCCACGAGGGCCAGGCTGGCGGGTTCGGGCAGTTGGCGCCCGGCCGGGGTGTCGATCCAGAACAGCTGGTCCTGGTTGGTCGCCGACTTCAGCACGTACAACTGCTTCGTCGCGGCGAAGCCCACGGAATTCGTCAGCAAGGTGTTCGCGTATCCCGCGTAACCGCTGCTGTCGGAGAAGGTGCCGGGATTACCTGCGGTGGCGGGCGTGGCCGGCGCGGTGAGGGTGTTGTCGGTGTCGTAGACCGTGTTCCAGATCGCCAGCTGCATCGACGTGGACTCCGCCGAAGTGTCGACGAGGGTGGAGACCGACTCGGCGTAACTCACCAGCTTCGCCAGGCGGTTGGCGACCGAGGCCGAGAACACGGAGGCCACGTCCATGATCGTGAAGTCCGCGGCGCCGGTCTCGCCGTAGATCTTGACGCCGTAGGTCGTGCCGGTATTGATCGTGATGTACTGGCCCAAATCGACGCAGTACATCTCGACGGGATTCAGGTTGAAGGCCGGGTCGCTCATGCCCGAGAGCGCGCCCTTGAAGCCGCCGGCTTGCCCGGAGTAGTTCGGCGCACCGGCAGCGACGTTGTTGCCGGGCCCAAAGAGCCAGCTGGCCATCGTGAGCGTGCCGGCCTGGGCGGCCAGCCCGGTGGCCAGCAGCGCCGCGGCGGCGGCGGTGCGAATGAAATGCTTGGTCGACATGGTGCTGTCCCGTTGAAGTGACCGGGTCACCCCAGCCGATGACAGAACGTTACCGTTTGTCCCCCTAGAACATCACCCCGCGATCCGGGGCCAGCCCCGTACGCACGGGGTGGAGGCGTGATCAAAACCACACTCGCTTACGTCGAGTTGCATGCGAACAACAACCTGCGGCAAGCAGGACCGCAGTTCACCGGCCCTACTGCAGCCGCAGCACCTTCAGCAGCCCGTCGACCTTGCGCCCCTTGCGGGCGCGCTTGCCGGTGTGTTCGGCCAGGCCCGACCACTTCAGCACTTCTTCCTTGGGCTTGCCGCCACGCCCGCTGCCCAGCACCTTCAAGGTGTCGGTCAGGGTGGCCACCGACAGCAGCGGCGTCGCCGCGTCCACGTCCATCAGCGTCAGCCCGCGGCCGCCGCCGGGCTGCAGCTTCAGCTCGGTCAAGGGGTAGACGAGCAAGCGGCCGTCCGCCGCCAGGCAGGCCACCTGGGTGTGCGCTGGCGCCACCGGCACCGGCGGCAACAGCCGTTCCCCGGCCTCCAGCGTCAGGAAGGCCTTGCCGCCGCGGTTGCGGCCCACCATGTCGCCGGCCTTGGCCAGCAAGCCGTAACCGCCGCTGTTGGCCAGCAGCAGCGTGCTCTCGGTGGCGCCGGCGACGTAGTGCGCGATCTGCGTGCCGGGTTCCAGGTCGATGAGCGTCGTGATGGGCACACCGTCGCCGCGGCCGCCGGGCAGCTGCGACACGGCCACGCTGTAGACACGCCCGCATCCCTTCGACTCGGTGCCGAAAACCAGCAATGGATCGACCGTGCGCACCAGGAAATGGCCGTAGAGCGCGTCACCCGGCTTGAAGGTGAAGGTGGCCGGGTCGATCTCATGGCCCTTCAGCGCGCGCACCCAGCCCTTGGTGCTGACCACCACCGTCACCGGCTCGTCCACCACCTTCACCTCGGCCACGGCCTTCTTCTCTTCCTGCACCAGCGTGCGGCGCTCGTCGCCGTGGGCCTTGGCGTCGGCTTCGATCTCCTTGATCACCGTGCGCTTCAGCGCTGTCGGGCTGGCCAGGATGTCGTCCAGCTTGCCCTGCTGTTCACGCAGGTCCTTCAGTTCCTGCTCGATCTTGATGGCCTCCAGCCGCGCCAGCTGGCGCAGCCGGATTTCCAGGATGTCCTCGGCCTGGCGGTCGCTGAGCTGGAAGTGCGCGATGAGCGCCGGCTTGGGCTCGTCGGCGTTGCGGATGATGCGGATCACCTCGTCGATGTTCAGCAGCACCAGCAGCCGGCCTTCGAGCACGTGAATGCGTTCCAGCACCTTGGCGAGGCGGAAGCGCGTGCGGCGTTCCACCGTGCTCAGCCGGAAGCCGATCCATTCGACGAGGATGCGCCGCAGCCCCTTCTGCACCGGCCGGCCGTCGCGGCCGACCATGGTCAGGTTCATCGGCACGCTGCTTTCCAGGCTGGTGTGGGCCAGCAGCGTGGTGATGAGTTCGGCCTGCGCCACGCTGCGGCTCTTCGGTTCGAAGACCAGGCGCACCGGGGCGTCCTTGCTGCTCTCGTCGCGCACGGTGTCCAGCACCGCCAGCACCGCCGCCTTCAGCTGCACCTGCTCGGGCGACAGCGCCTTCTTGCCGGCCTTCACCTTCGGGTTGGTCAGTTCCTCGATCTCTTCCAGCACCTTCTGCGCGCTGGCCTGCGGTGGCAATTCGGTGACGACCAGCTGCCACTGGCCGCGCGCCAGGTCTTCGATGACCCAGCGTGCGCGCACTTTCAGGCTGCCGCGGCCGCCGGCGTAGGCGTCGCGGATGTCGGCCGCGGGGCTGATGATCTGGCCGCCGCCGGGGAAGTCGGGCGCGGGCAGCAGCGCAAAGAGCTCGTCGTCCGTCAGCGCGTCGTTCTTCAGCAACGCGACGGTGGCCGCGGCCACCTCGCGCAGGTTGTGGCTGGGCACCTCGGTGGCCAGGCCGACGGCGATGCCGGAAGCGCCGTTCAGAAGCACAAACGGCAGCCGCGCCGGCAGTTGCCGGGGCTCTTCCGTGCTGCCGTCGTAGTTGGGCTGGAAGTCGATCGTGCCTTCGTCGATCTCGTCGAGCATCAGCCGCGCGATCGGCGACAGCCGGGCCTCGGTGTAGCGCATAGCTGCGGCGCCGTCGCCGTCGCGGCTGCCGAAGTTGCCCTGGCCGTCGATCAGCGGGTAACGCTGGCTGAAACCCTGCGCCATGCGCACCAGCGCGTCGTAGGCGGCGGTGTCGCCGTGCGGGTGGTAGCGGCCCAGCACGTCGCCCACCACGCGCGCGCTCTTCACCGGCCGCGGCGCGCCGCCGGCACCCGTGCCGGTGTAGGCCAGGCCCATGCGGAACATCGAGTACAGGATGCGCCGCTGCACCGGCTTGTTGCCGTCGCAGACGTCGGGCAGCGCACGGCCCTTGACGACGGACAGCGCGTATTCGAGGTAGGCGCGTTCGGCGTAATCGGCCAGGGCCAGGGTGTCGGCGGGGTCGGCGGGGTCGGCGGGCGGAGGCGAGAACAGGTCGGACATCAGGGTTCGGGCAAGAAGGAAGGCGGCGCGGACGCAGCGGGGCCCCGGCTGGGGCCAGCCTTGCATTTTCCCTCACACCGGTGGCGCGCTGCCCGGGGGCGCGGCGCGGCGGGCAGGCGCGGTTCGCTGGTGCCAGCGGCGCGGCCCGCGCAGCCCGTGTTCAGGGCTTCTCGGCCACTTCCTTCAGCCCGGCCAGGCCGGCCGTGAAGTCCTTGCCGACCATGCTGTCGGCGTTCAGCGCAAACCAGCGGAACAGCGGGTTGCCGCCCATGTCGCCGTTCATCGTCCAGGTGACCTTCGTGCCGGCGCCGTCGGTCGCAAACACGAGGTCGCCGCTGGAAGTGGTGCCGAAGTCGGGGAAGTAGAGGTCGTAGGCCACGCGCCGGCCGGGCTCGGCGGCGGTGAAACTCATCTTGCCGTCGCCTTCGCTCTTGCTCTTCCAGGCCCAGCCTGCGCCGGCACCGCTGGCCGGGCCGAAGTACTCGATCTGCATCGCCGGGTCACGCCGGTTCCACACCGACCACTGCTTCCAGCCCCGCGGGTCGGCCACCAGCGCATACACCTTGTCGGGCGGCGCGGCGATGGTGATCGACCGCGCCACGGTGAACTTCGGCGACAGCAGGGCGCCGCCGCCCACCAGCACGGCGGCCAGCGCGAGCAGCACGATCACGGTCCACTTGACGAAGGCGCGCATGGCGGGCTCCTGCAGGCTGCGGCGAAGGCGCGCAGTCTGCGGCCGGGGCGGCGCCATGGCAAGCCCGCCGCCGGTGGAAGCGTCGCGCGGGGCGGCGCTTCAGGCGCTCTCTAGCCCCAGCGCCACCCGCGCCTGGTATTCGCGGTCGAGCAGGCCCATCACCACCAGGCTGTCGTAGCCGTCTGCGCCTTCACCGAAGATGCGCACGCTTTCGCGCAGCCGGCCTTCCTCGACGAAGCCTTCGCTGGCATAGAGCGCCAGCGCCCGCGTGTTGAGCGACTTCACGTCGAGCCAGAAGCGGTGCGCGTGCAGGTCGCGGAAGGCCAAACGCTTGAGCAGCCGCACGCAGGCGCGGCCCAGGCCCTGGCCCTTGGTCTGCAGCACCAGGCGCTTGAGTTCGACACTCTTGTGCGGGTTGCGGCAGCCCTGCAGGATGACGAAGCCGTCGCGGCTGCCGCTCATCCCCGCCTCGACGATGAAGTGGCGGAAGTCGGGGAAACGCAGTGCGCCTTCGTGCTGCGTGCGTTCCCAGGGCGAGATGAAGGGGCGGTTGGCGGCGTCGGTCTCCACCGTCTGCACGTAGTCGAGGTCGGACAGCATCGTCGGCCGCAAGTGCAGCGGCGGCAGCGGTGCATGCGGCGGTGCGCCGTGCTCAGACATCCACTTCCACCTCGTCGCCACGCAGTTCCATCAGGTCGCGCCGCGCCTGCGCTTCGCCCTTGCCCATCAGCTTGCTCAGCAGCGTGCCCGTGGCGTCGAAACCGCGCAGCTGCCAGCTCACGGGCAGCAGGCGGCGCGTCTCGGGGTTCAGCGTCGTGTCCCACAGCTGTTCGGCGTTCATCTCGCCCAGGCCCTTGAAGCGGCTGATGCTCCAGCTGCCTTCCTTGGCGCCTTCCTTGCGCAGCTTGTCGAGCGCGGCCTCGAGTTCACCATCGTCCAGCGCGTAGAACTTGGCCGCCGGGCGCTTGCCGCGCGCCGGCGCGTCGATACGGTAGAGCGGCGGCCGCGCGATGTAGACATGGCCACGTTCCACCAGCTTGGGGAAGTGGCGGAAGAAGAGTGTCAGCAGCAGCACCTGGATGTGCGAACCGTCGACGTCGGCGTCGCTCAGGATGCAGACCTTGCCGTAACGCAGGCCACTGAAGTCGGGGGTGTCGTTCGGGCCGTGCGGGTCGACACCCACGGCCACCGCGATGTCGTGGATCTCGGTGTTGGCGAAGAGCCGGTCGCGGTCGACCTCCCAGGTGTTCAGCACCTTGCCACGCAGCGGCAGCACGGCCTGCGTTTCCTTGTTGCGGCCCATCTTGGCGCTGCCGCCGGCGCTGTCGCCTTCGACGAGAAACACCTCGTTGAAAAGCAGGTCGCGGCTTTCGCAGTCGGTGAGCTTGCCCGGCAACACGGCCACGCCGCTGCCCTTGCGCTTTTCCACCTTCTGCGATGCACGCTGGCGTGTCTGCGCCTGGCGGATGACGAGTTCGGCCAGCTTCCTGCCCAGGTCGACATGCTGGTTCAACCAGAGTTCGAGCGCCGGCTTGACGTAACTCGACACCAGGCGCAGCGCGTCGCGGCTGTTCAGGCGCTCCTTGATCTGGCCCTGGAACTGCGGGTCCAGTACCTTGGCCGACAGCACGAAGCTGGCACGCGAGAACACGTCGTCGGGCATCAGCTTCACGCCCTTGGGCAGCAGGCTGTGCAGGTCGATGAAACCCTTGATGGCGCCGAAGAGGCCGTCCTTGAGCCCACTCTCGTGCGTGCCGCCGGCCACCGTGGGGATCAGGTTGACGTAGCTCTCACGCAGCAGCCCGCCGTCGTCGGTGAAGGCCACACACCAGGCGGCGCCCTCGCCTTCGGCGAAGTTCTCGCTTTCGCTGGCCGTCGCGTACTGCGCACCTTCGAAGAGCGGGATCAGCGGCTCGGCGGCCAGGCCCTGCGTGAGGTAGTCGCGCAGGCCGGTGGCGTACTTCCATTCCTGCCGTTCTTCATCGTGACGGCCGCTCTTTTCGACCGTCAGCGCCACCGTCACGCCGGGCATCAGCACGGCCTTGCTGCGCAGCAGGTGCACGAGGTCGGCGCGCGGCAGTTCGGGGCTCTCGAAGTACTTGGCATCGGGCCAGACGCGCACGCTGGTGCCGTGTTTCCTGTCACTGGCAGCCGCCTTGCGCAGCACCAGCGGCTCGATGACGTCGCCACCGCCGAAGGCCAGCGTCGCCACCTGGCCTTCACGCCACACCGTCACCTGCAGGCGCTTCGCGAGCGCGTTGGTGACGCTGACGCCCACGCCGTGCAGGCCGCCGCTGAAGCTGTAGGCGCCGCCGGCGCCCTTGTCGAACTTGCCGCCGGCGTGCAGGCGCGTGAAGACGATCTCCAGCACCGGCACCTGTTCCTGCGGATGCAGGCCGAAGGGGATGCCGCGGCCGTCGTCGTCCACCGAGACGCTGCCGTCGGCGTGCAGCGTGACGGCGATGCGCTGGCAGACGCCGGCCAGCGCCTCGTCGGCGGCGTTGTCGATGACCTCCTGCACCACGTGCAGCGGGTTGTCGGTGCGGGTGTACATGCCCGGCCGCTGCTTGACGGGCTCCAGGCCCTTGAGGACGCGGATGGAGGCTTCGCCGTAACTGCTGTTCTGCTTGATGGATGGCATGCGGCAGATTCTAGGAGCCGGCCCCAGGCGGGCCGCTCACGCCGCCGGCTTGCGCAGGTCGAAGCGCATGAACCAGAAGCCCGGCTGTGGCTGCTCGTGCACCACGGCGCCCAGGCGCTGGTAGAAGCCCGGGCCATCGGTGCCGAAGTAGACACGATCGAACCCCAGTTGCCGGGCATGACCCAGCAGCGCCTGCACCAGCAGGGAGCCGATGCCTCGCCCGCGCCAGCCCGCGCGCACCACCATGCCGGCCAGCCACGGCGTCCAGTCGGTGTGCTGCTCGTCGTCGCTGTCGACGAGGTTCACCACGCCCACCACGTCGCCGGCCTGCAGCGCCACCAGGCACAGCGGCACGCGGTCGGGGCTGGCGGCCGTGGCCAGGCGCGCCTGCATCTTCACCGCGCTGGCGCCGGGCACCGCCGTCCAGAACTCGTCGTGGATCAGCCGCGCCACCGCGGCGGCATGCTGCGGCAGCTCGAACAGGTGGTGGATGCGGACGTCGCTGTCCATGCCCCACTCTACGGGGCGTAACGCGCCATCGCCAGGCCACCGACGTCGATCTCGGGCGCCTTGCCCGAGACCATGTCCGCGATCACGCGTCCCGTGCCCGCCGCCATCGTCCAGCCCAGCGTGCCGTGGCCGGTGGCCAGCAGCAGGTTCTGCACCGGCGTGGGCCCGACGATGGGCGTGCCGTCCGGCGTCATCGGGCGCAGGCCGCACCAGAAGCTGGCTTTGGCCACGTCACCGGCCTGCGGGAACAGGTCGGTGACGACATGGTTCAGCGTGGCGCGTCGCGCCTCGCGCAGGTTCAGGCTGTAGCCCGCCAGTTCGGCGGTACCGCCGACGCGGATGCGGTCGCCCAGGCGCGTCACGGCCACCTTGTGCGTCTCGTCCATGATGGTGCTTTCGGGCGCGCACTGCGCATCGCTGATGGGCACCGTGATGCTGTAGCCCTTGACCGGGTAGACCGGGATGCGGATGCCCACCGGCGCCAGCAGCAGCGGGCTGTAGCTGCCCAAGGCCAGCACCACCTTGTCGGCGCGCAGCAGGCCGACGTCGGTGTGCACGCCGGTGATGGCGCCGCCGTTGCCCGTTCCTTCGACCTGCAGCGCCCGGATGCTTGTGCTCCATCGGAAGCGCACGCCCAGCGCTGCGGCCATTTCGGCCAGGCGTTGGGTGAAGAGGTGGCAGTCGCCGGTTTCGTCGCCGGGCAGGCGCAGCGCGCCGACGAACTTCTCCTGCGTCAGCTTCAGCGCCGGTTCGACCTTGCAGAAGCCTTCGCGGTCGAGCACCTCGAAGGGCACGCCGTACTGCTTCAAGACGGCCACGTCACCGCCGATGCCGTCGAGCTGCTTGTGCGTGCGGAAGAGCTGCAGCGTGCCCTGCGCGCGGTCGTCGTAGGTGATGCCGGTTTCGGCACGCAAGGCCTTGAGACAGTCGCGGCTGTACTCGGCCAGCGGCACCATGCGGCTCTTGTTCAGCGCGTAGGCCTTGGCGGTGCAGTTGGCCAGCATCATCGCCCCCCAGCGCCACATGGCGGGGTCGAGCATGGGCCAGATGACCAGCGGGCTGTGCTGCATCAGCATCCACTTGATGGCCTTCAGCGGCACGCCCGGCCCTGCCCAAGGCGCGCTGTAGCCGGGGCTGACCTCGCCGGCGTTGCCGAAGCTGGTTTCCAGCGCGGCGCCGCTCTGGCGGTCGACCACCTCGACCTCGTGCCCGGCCTTGGCCAGGAAGTAGGCCGTGGCCACGCCGATCACACCGCCACCGAGCACCAGCACCTTCATGCGCACCTTTCGAAGTGGCAGCACTCTACGGGGCGCGCCGCCGACGACCTGCGGCGTTTTCCGAGAGAATCGCCGCATGAATGCAGCTTCCGTGCCGGCACCGGCGACGATCACTCTGTCGATGCGGCAGGTGCTGCTGTGCGGCGCGCTCATCGTCACGCTCAGCATGGGCATCCGCCACGGCTTCGGCTTGTGGCTGCAGCCGATGACCATGGACCGGGGCTGGAGCCGCGAGACCTTCTCCTTTGCGATGGCGGTGCAGAACCTGGCCTTCGGTCTGGCGGGCCCGCTGGCCGGCATGTGGGCCGATCGCAAGGGGGCGTTCCCCGTCATCGTCATCGGCGGCCTCATGTATGCGCTGGGGCTGGTGGGCATGGCGCTGGCGCCGACGGGCCTGCTGTTCACCGCCACCGCGGGGCTGCTGATCGGGGTGGCCCAGTCGGGCTGCACCTACGCCGTGGTGTTCGGTGTGATCGCGCGCAACGTGCCGGCGGACAAACGCACCTGGGCCATGGCCCTGGCGGCGGCGGCAGGCTCGTTCGGGCAGTTCCTGATGGTGCCGGTGGAGAACGGGCTCATCGGCGCCTGGGGCTGGCAGGTGGCGCTGTTCGTCCTGGGCGCGGGCGCACTGGCCATCGTGCCGCTGGCCTGGGGGCTGAAGGAACACCCGCAGGCGCCGGCCGTGGGCCAGCAGCAGAGCATTGCCGCGGCGCTGCGCGAGGCCTTCGCCTACCCCAGCTTCCGGCTGCTGATGGCGGGTTACTTCGTCTGCGGCTTCCACCTCGTGTTCATCGGCGTACACATGCCGAGCTACCTGAAGGACAACGGGCTGAGCCCCAACGTGGCCGCCACGGCGCTGGCACTCATCGGCCTGTTCAATGTCCTGGGCACCTTCGGCGCGGGTCTGCTCAGCGCCCACTTTGCGAAGCGCCACATCCTGGCCGGCATCTACGCCACGCGCGCGCTGGCCATCCTGCTCTTCGTCACGCTGCCGCTTACGCCCTGGAGCGTCTACCTCTTCGCATCGGTGATGGGGCTGCTGTGGCTGTCCACGGTGCCCATGACCAACGGCATCGTGGCGCAGATCTTCGGCGTTCGCTACATGTCCATGCTGGGCGGTTTCGTTTTCCTGAGCCACCAGATCGGCGCTTTCCTCGGCGCCTGGATGGGGGGCAAGCTCTTCGACATGACCGGCAGCTACGCCGTGATGTGGTGGATCTCGGTCGCTTTGGGCGTGTTCGCGGCGCTCATCAACCTGCCCGTGCGCGAGACCGCGATCGCGCGGCCGGCACTGCAGGCGGCATGAAACCCACCATGCCGACACCGCGCTGGCAAGGCTGGCTGCTCTGGGCCGCGCTGGCGCTGGTGCTCGGCGCGGTCTTCGCGGCCTACCTGAGCCCGCACATGGTGGTCGACCTGGCCAGCCGCGTCTGGTCCTGCTTCTGATGCACGGCCTGTCACCGCCCTCACCCTGGGTGCAGCGTTTTGCGGCGCTGCTGCGGCCCGGCGGCAGCGTGCTCGACGTGGCCTGCGGCAGCGGCCGCCATGTGCAATGGCTGTCCGAGCGGGGTTACGCGGTGACCGGGGTCGACCGCGACGCCGGTGCGCTGGCGGCCGTCGAGGGCCAGGCCGAACTGCTGGTGGCCGACCTCGAAGGGGGCCCCTGGCCGCTGCCCGGCCGGCGCTTCGACGGCGTGGTGGTCACGAACTACCTCTGGCGCCCGCTCCTCCCGCAGCTGCTGGCGGCGCTGGCCGAAGGCGGTGTCTACCTGCACGAGACCTTTGCCGACGGCCACCAGCACCTCGGCCGGCCGTCGCGGCCCGACTTCCTCCTGCAGCGCGGCGAACTGCTGCGCGCCTGCGCGGGGCTGCGCATCGTGGCCTTCGAGGACGGCCACGAGGCCGGCCCGAACGGCGGCCGCTACGTGCAGCGCATCGCGGCCGTGAACGAGGGCCCGACGCCCGCCGTGCCGCTGCGTTATGCCCTCTGACCCCGGCGCCGGGCCGGCACCCCGGCCCGGCAGCTAAAATCCGCGACTTGGCCCGCAGCAGACACCGCACCGCATGAACCCCATCCAAGGCAGCATCGTCGCCCTCGTGACCCCGATGCACGAAGACGGCCGCGTCGACTACGCCGCGCTGCGCGGCCTCATCGACTGGCACGTCGCCGAAGGCACCGACTGCATCGGCGTCGTCGGCACCACGGGCGAATCGCCCACGGTGTCGATGGACGAAAACTGCGAGGTCATCCGCGTCGCCGTCGAACACGCCGCCGGGCGTGTGCCCATCATGGCCGGCACGGGTGCAAATTCCACCGCCGAGGCCATCGAGCTGACACGCTTCGCCAAGCAGGTGGGCGCCGACTGCCACCTGTCGGTGGTGCCCTACTACAACAAGCCTTCGCAGGAAGGCATCTACCAGCACTTCAAGGCCATCAGCGAGGCGGTGGACCTGCCGCTGGTGCTTTACAACGTGCCCAGCCGCACGGTGGCCGACATGCTGCCCGAGACCACCTTGCGCCTGGCCCAGCTGCCGCGCATCGTCGGCATCAAGGAAGCCACCGGCAACATCGAACGCGCCTGCCAGCTCATCAAGCACGCGCCCGAGGGCTTCGCCATTTATTCGGGCGACGACGGCACCGCGGTGGCGCTGATGCTGCTGGGCGGGCACGGCAACGTCAGCGTGACGGCCAACGTGGCGCCGCGCCTGATGCACGAGCTGTGCGCCGCGGCGCTCTCGGGCGACGTGCGCATGGCGCGTGCGCTGCACCTGCGGCTGCTGCCGCTGCACCGGCAGCTGTTCTGCGAACCCAGCCCGGCACCGACAAAATGGGCGCTGTCGCAGCTGGGCCGCTGCGCCCCGCACGTGCGCCTGCCCATCGTGCCGCTCACCGAGGCCGGCCAGGCCGCGGTGGGTGAGGCGCTGCGCGATTCCGGCGTGCTGGCTTGACGCGGCAGGCCTTTCCCCTCCTTTCCATCCGACTTGCTGGCACGGCCGTGACTCCTGCGGCCGCTGCGGAGACCCGAACGTGAAACCTGTGCCCGCCCAAAGACCCACCGCCGCCTTCGCCGCCACGCCGGCCCGGCTGGGCGTGCTGGCCGCCGTCGCCCTGAGCGCCGGCTGCACCTCCATCGGCGACGGCCTGCTGGCCGGCGACAAGGTCGACTACCGCTCGGCCAACGTGCGCGCCCAGCCGCTGGAAGTGCCGCCCGACCTCACGCAGCTGGCCCGTGAAGGCCGCTACCAGCCGCAGCGCGGCGTGGTCAGCGCCGCGGCCGCCGGCGCCGCAAGCCCGGTTGCCGTGGCTGCGGCAGCGTCGGCTCCGTCCACGGTGGCCGTGGCCAGCCTGCAGGCCATGCGCATCGAACGTGACGGCCAGCAGCGCTGGCTGGTCGTGCCCCAGGCGCCCGAGCAGCTGTGGCCCAAGCTCAAGAGCTTCTGGGAAGAACGCGGCTTCACGCTCGTGCAGGCCGACGCGCAGACCGGCGTGATGGAAACCAACTGGTCGGAGAACCGCGCCAAGCTGCCGAACGACGCCGTGCGCAACGTCGTCGGCCGCCTGCTGGGCAGTCTCTACGACACCGGCGAACGCGACAGCTACCGCACCCGCATCGAACGCACCGCCGGCGGCAGCGAGATCTACCTCAGCCACCGCGGTGTGCAGGAGGTCTACACCGACGAGCGCAAGGAAAACACGACCTGGCGCGCCCGGCCCACCGACCCGCAGCTCGAAGCCGAGTTCCTGAGCCGCCTGATGGTGAGCCTGGGCAGCCCGGCCGAAGTGGCCCGCACCAGATCGGAAGAGCACACGTC
>CAMTUD010000183.1:0-30677 GCA_947084805.1 uncultured beta proteobacterium
CGGCCCCGGCGCCCGTGGCGGCGCCCGTTGCCGCCGTGACGGCCACCGTGGCCGCCCCGCTGGCCGCCAGCCATGCCGGCGGCGCCGACCTCGAATGCGACATGTTGGTGCTGGGCGCCGGCCCCGGCGGATATTCGGCGGCCTTCCGCGCCGCCGACCTGGGCATGAAGACGGTGCTGGTCGAGCGCTTCCCGGTGCTGGGCGGCGTGTGCCTGAACGTGGGCTGCATCCCGAGCAAGGCCTTGCTGCACGTGGCGGCGGTGATGGACGAGGTGAACCACTTCGCCGACCTCGGCGTCACCTTCGCCAAGCCCCAGATCGATCTCGGCAAGCTGCTGGCGCACAAGAACAAGGTCGTGGGCAAGCTCACCGGCGGCCTGGCGGCGATGGCCAAGATGCGCAAGGTGACGGTGATCAACGGGGTGGGCGCCTTTGCCGACCCGCACCACCTCACCGTGACCGGCGCCGATGGCAAGGTCCAGACCATCAAGTTCAAGAACGCCATCATCGCGGCCGGCTCGGAAGCGGTGAAGCTGCCCTTCCTGCCGAAGGACGACCCGCGCATCGTCACCAGCACCGGCGCGCTGGAACTGCGCCAGAAGCCCGAGCGCATGCTGGTCATCGGCGGCGGCATCATCGGCCTGGAGATGGGCACGGTCTACTCGACGCTGGGTGCACGCCTGGACGTGGTCGAGATGCTCGACGGCCTGATGCAGGGCGCCGACCGCGACCTCGTGAAGGTGTGGCAGAAGATGAACGCCCACCGCTTCGACAAGCTGATGCTGAAGACCAAGACCGTGGGCGCCGAGGCCACGGCCGAGGGCATCAGGGTGATGTTCGAAGGCCTGGACGGCGCGAAGAGCGAAGGCGTCTACGACCTCGTGCTGCAGGCCGTGGGCCGCACGCCCAACGGCAAGAAGCTCGCGGCCGAGAAGGCCGGCGTCATCGTCGGTGAACGCGGCTTCATTCCAGTCGATGTGCAGATGCGCACCAACGTGCCGCACATCTACGCCATCGGCGACATCGTCGGCCAGCCGATGCTGGCCCACAAGGCGGTGCACGAGGCCCACGTGGCGGCCGAAGTGGCCGCCGGCGACAGCAAGGCGCAATTCGACGCCCGCGTGATCCCCAGCGTGGCCTACACCGACCCCGAGGTGGCCTGGGTCGGCCTGACCGAGGACGAAGCCAAGGTCCAGGGCATCAAGGTGAAGAAGGGCCTGTTCCCGTGGAGCGCCAGCGGGCGCGCCATCGCCAACGGCCGTGACGAAGGTTTCACCAAGCTGCTGTTCGACGACTCACCCGAAGCCCACGGCCACGGCAAGATCCTCGGCGGCGGCATCGTCGGCACGCACGCCGGCGACATGATCGGCGAAGTGGCGCTGGCCATCGAGATGGGCGCCGACGCGGTGGACATCGGCAAGACCATCCACCCGCATCCGACGCTGGGCGAAAGCATCGGCATGGCCGCCGAAGTGGCGCACGGCAGCTGCACCGACCTGCCGCCGGCGCGGAAGTAGCGGTCTAGCCCCACCTCGTGTTCATGTCGACGACGATGGGCTCGCCTTCCGGGTAACGCTTGGCCAGGTCCTGCGGCGTGCCCAGCACCTCGGCCAGGCGGGCACCCCAGGCGCCGGCGGCGCCGTGGCGGGCCAGTTCCCCTTCACGCGCCGTGATGAGGTCGTCGAAGCGCGCCGCGTCGAAGCTCTCGGCCCGGTCGGTGGAGCGTTGGCCCGGCTGCCCCAGATGTTCACCGATGCGGTTGCAGACCGACTTGAACATCTGCGACACCCGCGACGGGCTCACCTGCAACTGCTCGGCCAGCTGCGAAGGCGACAGGCCGACACCCAGGTAGGCGTCGATGACCTGGCGGTCGCGCGCGGGCAGGGTGGCGAAGAAGATCTCGAGCCGGCGCATCAGCATGCCGGTGTCGACGCGTGCCTCGACCTCGTCCTGCGCCGTGGCGGCCTCGCGCGGGGCCGGCGCATCCTCTTCGTCGCCGGCGCCGTGGGCGGCGCCGCCGGAGGCCTGGGCCTACAGCGCGGCGTGCTCGAGCTCGAAGATCTCGTCGACGCTCAGGCCGCACAGCGGCGCCAGGTCGCCGGCGCTGGGCTCGCCGCCGTGCTGGCTGCGCCAGCGTTCACGCGCCACCTGCACCAGCTTCACCTGGCGCCGGCGCTCGCGGCTGAGCTGGTCCATCTGGCGCAGTTCGTCGAGCATGGCGCCGTGCACACGCTGGCGTGCGTAGCGCACGAAGGCCTCGCGCGCCTCGGGGCTCTCGCGGTCGCCGTCCCACTGGAAGCCCAGCGCCGCCTGCGCCACCGCGATCAGGCCGACCTGGATAAGGTCGGCACGTTCGACGTTCGAGGGCAGCCGCCGCGCCAGCGCGCTGGCGTGCTTGCGCACCCAGGACTCGTTCCTGAGGATCAGGGACGAGGGGACGCCTTCCATCGAAACCATGCACTCTCCTGCGGCACCGGGGTCGGCCGCGTCTCGGCTGTCAGTATGCGCCGAGCCGCGCCGCAGTGCAGCATCCCGCCGACGGGCACGGTGTCAGCTGCGCCCATACAGGCGCGCCATTTCCGCCAGGCGCCCGGCGTGCCAGGGCTGGACCTGGCTCCACTGAAAGCGCCAGCGCCACCAGCCGCTTTCCTGGCCGGGGTAGTTCATGCGGCAGTCGGTGGGCAGGGCCAGCACGTCCTGCATCGGGTGCACGGCCGTATCGCCCACGCTGGCCATCGCGGTACGGATCAGCGTCCACGCCATGTCCTGGCCGTCGGTGGCGAGGTAGCCGCGGGCGTGGTGCCGTTCGTGCTCGGTGGCGTGGGCCCACCAGCCGGCGACGGTGTCGTTGTCGTGCGTGCCGGCGTAGACCACGGTGTCGGGCTCGTGGTTGTGCGGCAGGAAACGGTCGGACGCATCGCCGGCGAAGGCGAACTGCAGGATGCGCATGCCCGGGAAGCCGAACTTCTTGCGCAGCGCGTCGACGTCGGGGGTGATGAGGCCCAGGTCCTCGGCAATGATGGGCAGCGGCCCCAGCGCCTTGGCGATGGCCTTGAACAGCGCAGCGCCCGGCCCGGGCACCCACTGGCCCTTGATGGCGGTGGGCTCGCTGGCCGGAATCTCCCAGTAGCCCGCAAAGCCGCGGAAGTGGTCGATGCGCACGATGTCGACGAGCTCGAAGCTGCGGCGGATGCGTTCCACCCACCAGGCGTAGCCGTCCTTCTTGTGCGCGCTCCACTTGTACAGCGGGTTGCCCCAGCGCTGGCCGGTGGCGCTGAAGAAGTCCGGCGGCACGCCGGCCACCACGCGTGGACGGCCGGCGGGGTCGAGGTCGAACAGGTGCTGGTTGGCCCAGACCTCGGCACTGAGGTAGGCGATGAAGATCGGCGTGTCTCCGATGATCTCGACCCCCTTGCCGTTGGCATAGGCCTTCAGCGCCGCCCACTGGCGGAAGAAGCGCCACTGGCAGAAGAGCCAAAAATGGATGCGATCGGCGTGCTCGGCGCGGGCGTCGGCCAGCGCAGCCGCGTCGCGCCGCACCAGCGCCGGTGGCCATTCGCACCAGTCGCGCCAGGCCAGGTGTTCACACAGCGCCATGAAGAGCGCGTAGTCGTCGATCCACGAACGCTGCTCGGCCAGGAAACGTTCGAAGTCGGCCTGCTGTTCGGCCGTGCCGTGGCGCCGGAAATGCCGCGCGGCATGGGCCAGGCGCTCCATGCGGAAGGGGTAGACGGCCGCGTAGTCGACGGCCTCGGCCGCCAGGCCATCCACTGGCACCAGGCCCCCGGCGTCGAGCCAGCCCTGCGTGTGCAGGTCGTTCAGGTCGATGAGCAGCACGTTGCCGGCGAAGGCCGAGTTGCTCATGTAGGGCGAATTGCCCGGCCCGATGCCGGCCAGCGGCAGCACCTGCCACAGCTTCTGGCCGCCGCTCACCAGCCAGTCGACGAAGTGGTAGGCCTCGGGGCCGAGGTCGCCCGAGCCGTGGGGGCCGGGCAGCGATGTCGGGTGCAGCAGCACGCCGCTGGCGCGGGGGAAACGCATGGTCTGTTCCTCGGGCGTCGGGTCGGTCAGGCCGCGCCGGGCCCGGCGACCTGTTGGGTGGCATCCCGCAGCAGCACGACGCTGCGCGAGGCGATCTCGAAATGGGTGTCCGCGCCGCGGCGCCAGGCGCTGCGGCCGTCGGGCGCGGTGGTGTCGAGCTCGGCCAGCCAGTCGCCGGGCGGCAGCGCGAAGCGGGCGGCCGTGTCGCGGCCGTTGACCATCAGCAGCAAGGGTGCGCCGCCGCGGCCGGGTGTGCCGATCCAGGCGCCCAGGATGCGCGACATGCGGTTGTCCCAGTGCTCGGCGGCCAGCGGCTCGCCGGTGCGCCGCAGCCACGACAGGTCGTGCCGGCCCTGGGCGTCGGGCAGGCCGGTGTACCAGCGGCCGTCCAGCGGCCGCAGGCGGCGGCGCAGCGCCAGCACGTGCGCGGTGAAGTCGATCAGCGACTGGTCGGCCTGCGCCCAGGCGATCCAGGTCGTGGCGTTGTCCTGGCAGTAAGGGTTGTTGTTGCCGCCCTGGCTGTGGCCGAGTTCGTCGCCGGCGGCCAGCATCGGCGTGCCCTGGGCCAGCAGCAGGGTGGCCAGCAGTGCACGTTTCAGGCGCGCGCGCAGTTGCAGCACGGCGGGGTCGCCGGTGGGGCCTTCCCAGCCGCAGTTCCAGCTCAGGTTGTGGCCGTGGCCGTCGCGGTTGTGCTCGCCGTTGGCCTCGTTGTGGCGCAGGTCGTAGCTGACCAGGTCGTGCAGCGTGAAACCGTCGTGGCTGACGATGTAGTTGACGCTCTCCAGTGGCGAGCGCCGGCGGGCCTGGAACAGGTCGGACGAGCCCGCCAGGCGCAGCGCAAACTCACCGCGGGTGCAGTCGCCGCCCAGCCAGAAGGCACGCGCGGTGTCGCGGAAGCGGTCGTTCCATTCCAGCCAACCGCGCGGAAATTCACCCACCTGGTAGCCCCCCGGGCCGATGTCCCAGGGTTCGGCGATGAGCTTCACGCGCTGCAGCACCGGGTCTTGCAGCACGGCCTTGAAGAAGGGGCCGTCGCGCTCGAAACCCGGGCTGCCGCGTCCCAGCACCGGGGCCAGGTCGAAGCGGAAACCGTCGACGTGGAAGTCCTGCACCCAGTGGCGCAGGCTGTCCATCACCATCTGCAGCACGCGCGGGTGGCGGATGTCGACGGTGTTGCCGCAGCCGCTCCAGTTGTCGTAGTGGGCGCGCTGCGTTTCGGGCAGGCGGTAGTAGCTGAGGTTGTCCAGGCCGCGCCAGCTCAGCGTGGCGCCGCGCTCGTCGCCTTCGGGGGTGTGGTTGTAGACGACGTCGAGGATGACATCCAGCCCCGCCGCGTGCAGCCGGCGCACCATCTCGCGGAACTCGTGGCGCGGGTTCGCCGTGGCCGCGTAGCGCGGGTCGGGGCAGAAGTAGCCCAGCGTGTTGTAGCCCCAGTAGTTGACGAGACCCATCTCGCCCAGGCGCGGCTCGTCGAGGATCTGCTGCACCGGCAGCAGGCTCACCGCGGTGATGCCCAGGCGTTTGAAGTGCGCCAGCGCGGCGTCGCTGGCCAGCCCGGCGTAACGGCCGCGGTGGGCTTCGGGCACACCCGGCATCAGCTTCGTGCAGCCGCGCACATGGGCTTCGTAGAGCACCGTGTCGACCAGCGGCGTGGCCGGCGGCCGGTCGCCCTGCCAGTCGAATTGTTCGTGCACGACACGCGCCTTGAAGGCGCCGTGGGCGTTGTCCCGCGTGTCCATGTGCTGCGGATGGTCGCGGTCGGCGCCCTGGTGCGGGCCGCGCGGGTCGAAGCCGCCCGGCGGGGCGACGATCTCGCGCGCCCAGGGGTCGAGCAGCAGCTTGTAGGGGTTGAAGCGGTGGCCACGGTCGGGGCGCCAGGGGCCGTGCGCGCGCAGGCCGTAGACCAGGCCCGGCCCGGCGCCGGGCAGGTAGCCGTGCCAGACGTTGCCGCTGCGGCCGGGCAGCGGCGAACGCGACAGTTCGACCGCGCCCGCCGCGTCGAAGAGGCAGAGGTCGACCTGCACGGCGTGTTCGGAGAACACCGCGAAGTTGACGCCGCCGGCGTCGGTCGAGACGTCGACGCTGGCGCCCATCGGCCAGGGCAGGCCGGCCTGCAGCGGCACGGGGGGGCGGGCGGTGGCCGGCACGTCCGGGTTCAGGCGGTCCATTCCAGGAACACCGTGGCCAGCGGCGGCAGCGTCAGCAGCACCGAGTGGCTGCGGCCGTGGCTGCCCACGGCGTCGGCGTTGGCCGCGCCCAGCGGCGTGCCGACATTGCTGCCGCCGTAGTAGGCCGAATCGGTGTTCAGCCGTTCCACCCAGCGGCCCGCGCGCGGCACGCCGAGGCGGAAGTTGTGGTGCACCACGGGCGCGAAGTTGCAGACGACGAGCATCAGCTCACCGCTGCGCCCCTTGCGCACGAAGCTCAGCACGCTGCGTGCCGCGTCGTCGTGGTCTATCCACTCGAAGCCTTCGCCGCTGAAGTCCTGTTCGTACAGCGCGCGGCTGCTGCGGTAGAGCAGGTTGAGGTCGCGCACCAGCAACTTCACGCCGGCGTGGCGCGTGTCTTCGAGCTGATGCCAGTCCAGGCTGTGTTCGTGGTCCCACTCGCGGCCCTGGGCGAACTCGCAGCCCATGAAGAGCAGCTTCTTGCCCGGGTGGCCCCACATGAAGCCGTAGTAGGCGCGCAGGTTGGCGAACTGCTGCCAGGCGTCGCCCGGCATCTTGGCCAGCAGGCTGCCCTTGCCGTGCACCACCTCGTCGTGGCTGAGGGGCAGCACGAAGTTCTCGGTGAAGGCGTAGACCAGGCCGAAGCTCATCTCGCCATGGTGGTAGCGGCGGTGGATGGGGTCGCGCGCCATGTACTGCAGCGTGTCGTGCATCCAGCCCATGTTCCACTTGTAGTGGAAGCCCAGGCCGCCCAGGTAGGTGGGGCGGCTGACGGCGGGGAAGGCGGTGCTTTCCTCGGCCAGCGTGACGGCCTGCGGGCGTTCGACGCCGATGACTTCGTTGGTGCGCTTGAGCAGCGAGATGGCTTCCAGGTTCTCGCGCCCGCCATGGGCGTTCGGGATCCACTCGCCGGCCTTGCGGCTGTAGTCGCGGTAGAGCATCGAGGCCACGGCGTCGACACGCAGGCCGTCGACGTCGTAGCGCTCCAGCCAGTACAGCGCGTTGCCGACGAGGAAGTTGCGCACCTCGGTGCGGCCGAAGTTGTAGATGAGGGTGTTCCAGTCGTTGTGGAAGCCCTCGCGGCGGTCGGCGTACTCGTAGAGGTGGGTGCCGTCGAACTCGGCCAGGCCGTGGGCGTCGGTCGGGAAGTGCGCAGGCACCCAGTCGAGCAGCACGCCGAGACCGGCGTCGTGCGCGCGGTCGATGAAGCGGCGCAGGCCGGCCGCCTCGCCGAAGCGCGAGGTGGGCGCAAACAGGCCCAGCGTCTGGTAGCCCCAGGACCCGTCGAAGGGGTGCTCGCTGACGGGCATCAGTTCGAGGTGCGTGAAGCCCATGTCCTTGGCGTAGGGCACCAGTTCGTCGGCCAGTTCGTCCCAGGTCAACCAGCGGTCGCTCTCCTCGGGCCTGCGGCGCCACGAGGCCAGGTGCACCTCGTAGATGCTCATCGGCGCGTCCAGCGCGTTGGCGGCCTGGCGGCCCGGCGAAGGCGGCGCATAGGGCGGCATGTGCGCCACCACGCTGGCGGTGGCCGGCCGCAGTTCGGCCTGGCGGGCGTAGGGGTCGGCCTTCTGCGGCAGCAGGCGGCCGTCGCGCGACAGCAGCTCGAACTTGTAGCGTGCGCCCAGGCCCACGCCCGGCAGGAAGAGTTCCCACACGCCGCACTCGCGGCGCAGGCGCATCGGGTGGCAGCGGCCGTCCCAGAAGTTGAAGTCGCCAGTGACGCTGACGCGGCTGGCGTTGGGCGCCCAGACGGCGAAGGCCGTGCCGTCGACGCCGTCCATCTGCCGCGGCGTGGCGCCCATGATCTCGTAGGGCCGCAGGTGCGAACCTTCGCCGAGCAGCCAGACGTCCATCTCGCCCAGCACGGTGCCGAAGCGGTAGGGGTCTTCCTGCAGCGTCTCGTGGCCGCCGGGCCAGCGCACGCGCAGCTGGTAGTGGCCGGTGACCTGGGTCGGCCCCGCGAACACACCTTCGACGTGCACGCAGGGCAGGGGCCAGGCGTGGGGGCCGGCCACCACCACCACGGCATCGGCGCCGGGCAGCCAGGTGGTGACCCAGGTGCTGCCGTCGGTGCCGGCGTGCGGGCCGAGCACGGCGAAGGGGTCGCCGTGGCGGCCCTGGATCAGGGCTTCGGTCTGTTCGGGTGTGAGCATGCGTGGCGGTCAGCCCTTGGCCTGGATCCCCCAGACCTCGCGGGCGTATTCCGCGATTGTGCGGTCGGACGAGAAGAAGCCCATGCCGGCGACGTTGGCGATGGCCTTCTTCGACCAGGCGGCGCGGTCGCGGTAGAGCGCGTCGACCCGCGCCTGCGCCGCGACGTAGCTGTCGAAGTCGGCCAGCAGCATGTAGTGGTCGCCGCCCCACAGCAGCGCATCGGCCAGTGCGCGGTAGCGGCCGGGCTCGTCGGGGCTGAACTGGCCGCCGGAGACGGCGTCGAGCACGGCCTTGATGCGCGGGTGGCTGTCGTAGATGCGCAGCGGCTGGTAGCCCTGTTGCTTGCTGGCCTGCACTTCGGCGGTGGACAGGCCGAAGATGAAGATGTTGTCGTCACCGACCTGCTGGCGGATCTCGATGTTGGCGCCGTCGTCGGTGCCGATGGTCAGCGCGCCGTTCAGCGCCAGCTTCATGTTGCCGGTGCCGCTGGCTTCGGTGCCGGCGGTGCTGATCTGCTCGGACAGGTCGGCCGCCGGCATGATGAGCTCGGCCACCGAGACGCCGTAGTTCGGCACGAAGACCAGCTTCAGCCGGCCCTTAAGCCGTTCGTCGTGGTTGATGACGCTGCCCACGTCGTGCACCAGCCGGATGATGTTCTTCGCCGAGACGTAGCTCGACGCCGCCTTGCCCGCGAAGATCACCGTGCGTGGCACCCAGTCGCCGTCCGGGTCGGCCAGCATGGCCTGGTAACGCGCCACCACCTGCAGCAGGTTCAGCAGCTGGCGCTTGTACTCGTGGATGCGCTTGACCTGCACGTCGAAGAGGCTCGTCGGGTCGACCGTGATGCCCGTCGTGGCCGCGATGTAGTCCGCCAGCCGCGCCTTGTTGCCCTGCTTGACGGCCAGGAAGGCGTTGCGGAAGTCCTCGTGCTCGGCATGCGGCGCCAGGCGCTTGAGCTGGTCGAGATCGAGCCGCCAGCCGCTGCCCGTGCCTTTGCCTATCGTGCTGTCGATCAGCGACGCCAGGCTCGGGTTGGCCTGCGCCAGCCAGCGGCGCGGGGTCACGCCGTTGGTCATGTTGGTGAAACGCTCGGGCCACAGGCTGGCGAAGTCGGCGAAGATGGTCTGCGTCAGCAGGTCGGAGTGCAGCGCCGAGACGCCGTTGACCTTGTGGCTGCCGACGATGGACAGGTGGGCCATGCGCACACGCCGTTCACCACTTTCGTCGACGAGCGAGAGCCGGCGCAGGAAGTCGTGGTCGCCCGGGCGGTGCGCGGCGGCGTCGGCCAGGAACTCGGCGTTGATGCGGAAGATGATCTCCAGGTGGCGCGGCAGCACGTGCTGCATCAGCGCCACCGGCCAGGTCTCCAGCGCCTCGGGCATCAGCGTGTGGTTGGTGTAGCTGAAGACCTTCTTCGTCATCGCCCAGGCCGTGACCCAGCCGAAACCGTGTTCGTCGACCAGCAGGCGCATCAGCTCGGCCACGCCGATGGCCGGGTGCGTGTCGTTCAGGTGGATGGCCACCTTGTCGGCCAGATTGCCCAGGCTGCCGTTTTCGGCCAGGTGGCGGGCCAGGATGTCCTGGATGCTGGCGCTGGTGAAGAAGTACTCCTGGCGCAGCCGCAGTTCGCGGCCGGCGGGCGTGCTGTCGTTGGGGTAGAGCACCCAGCTGATGTTTTCGTACTGGTTCTTGAACTCGGCGGCGCGTGCGTAGTCGCCGGTGTTGAAGGCGTGCAGGTCGATCTGCGCCGGCGCCACCGCCTTCCACAGGCGCAGTGTGCTGACACGCGACGTGCCGTGGCCGGGGATCACCATGTCGTAGGCCTTGGCGTTGACTTCGCCGGCGTGGCGCCAGGTGGGCAGGTGCGCCGGGTCGGCCGCGGGCTCGACCCAGCCGCCGAAGCGCACCGGGTAGTGCACGCCGAAACGCGGGAACTCCCAGGGCGTGCCGTCTTCGACCCAGGGGTCGGGGGCCTCGACCTGACGGCCGTCGACGATGCCCTGCTTGAACATGCCGAACTCGTAGCGGATGCCGTAGCCGAATGACGGCAGCTCCAGCGTGGCCATGCTGTCGAGGAAACACGCCGCCAACCGGCCCAGGCCGCCGTTGCCCAGGGCGGCGTCGGGCTCGGTCGCGGCCAGGTCTTCCAGCGTGCTGGCGTGGGCGGCGGCGGCCTTGCCCATCTCACCCTTCAGGTCGAGCGCGGCGAGTGCGTTGCCGAGCGTGCGGCCGATCAGGAACTCCATCGACAGGTAGTAGACGCGGCGCGCCTTGGCGCGGCGGTCGGCGGTGTCGCATGCAACCCACCTTTGCGACAACTGCTCTCGCGCGACCTGGGCCACCGCGTGCATGATCTCGGTCTGGGTGGCGCCGACAGGATCGGCCGCCACGGTGGCGAGCAGGTGGCGCTCGACCGCTGCTGCCGTCGGCGCATTCGCCGCGGTGCCTTGCACAGGAGCGTGTGTGGTGGGATTGGACATGTACGGAGTCTCCGGCGGGCCCAGGGCAGGGCGGAATTGCAGGCTGGGGGGTGCTGGCGAGTGTCTCTGAACGCTTGGTCCAGCGTCAATGAAAACGCCGCGACACTGGCTGTAGTTTCGCTACACAACAGCCTCTTCGTCACCAGCCCGGTGGTTTCGATCCAGCTCGCAAGATCCGTGCGAATCAATTCAAATCAAGGCTCTACAGCAATTCGTTAATGCTGATTCTTCGAGATGCGTCTTGATGTTTCACCCCATCGACCCGCGCTGCTGAGGCTGCGCTCTGTAATTTTGTTGCTTTTGACCCCACAAGGACCGACATGAAGCCTATCGACGTGGCCCAAGGCCTCGACCTCCCGCGGCGCGCTGTCGCCCTGGTGCTGGCCGGCGGCCGTGGCAGCCGGCTGAAGAACCTGACCGACACGCGCGCCAAGCCGGCGGTGTATTTCGGCGGCAAGTTCCGCATCGTCGACTTCGCGCTGTCGAACTGCATGAACAGCGGCATCCGCCGCATCGGTGTCATCACGCAGTACAAGAGCCACAGCCTGCTGCGCCACCTGCAGCGCGGCTGGGCCTTCCTGAAGAGCGAGATGAACGAGTTCGTCGACCTGCTGCCGGCGCAGCAGCGTGTGGACGAGGAAAGCTGGTATCGCGGCACGGCCGATGCCGTCTACCAGAACCAGGACATCCTGGCCGCCTACCGCGCCGACTACGTGGTGGTGCTGGCCGGCGACCACATCTACAAGCAGAACTACGCACTGATGCTGGCCGACCACGTGGCCATGGGCAAGGAAGTGACGGTGGGCTGCATCGAGGTCGATGTCGAGGAGGCCAAGGCCTTCGGCGTGATGGCCATCGACGCCAACCGCCTCATCGTCGACTTCGTCGAGAAGCCGCCCGTGCCGCCGACCATGCCCGGCAAACCCGGCCGCGCGCTGGCCAGCATGGGCATCTACATCTTCAACGCCCGCTACCTCTACCGCGAACTCGAGAAGGACATGTTCGACCCCAACTCCAGCCACGACTTCGGCAAGGACATCATCCCCAAGATGGTGAAGGCCGGCGTGGCCGTGGCCCACCCCTTCGAGTTCAGCTGCGTCGGCGGCAAGCCGGGGCTGCCGCCCTACTGGCGCGACGTCGGCACCATCGATGCCTACTGGGACGCCAACATCGACCTCACCGCCACCGACCCGCAGCTGAACCTGTACGACACCAACTGGCCGATCTGGACCTACCAGCCGCAGTTGCCGCCGGCCAAGTTCGTGCACAACCAGGAAGACCGGCGTGGCATGGCCATCGAGAGCCTGGTCTCCGGGGGCTGCATCGTCAGCGGCGCGGTCTTCCGCTCGGTGCTGTTCTCGCAGGTGCGCGTGCATTCACACGCCTCGGTGAACTGGAGCGTGCTGCTGCCCGGCGTGCAGGTGGGCCGGGGTGCACGCCTGACACGCGTGGTCATCGACCGCGACTGCGAGATCCCCGACGGCATGGTCATCGGCGAAGACGCCGCCGCCGACGCGGCGCGCTTTTTCCGCACCGAATCGGGCATCACGCTCGTCACGCGCGACATGCTGCGCAAGCTGGACTGACGCAGGGCCTGCCGATGAAGGTGCTTCATGTGGCCGCGGAAGTCTTCCCGCTGGTGAAGACCGGCGGCCTGGCCGACGTGGTGGCTGCGCTGCCCGTGGCGCAGGTGGTGCAGGGCGCCGACGTGCGCCTGCTGCTGCCCGGCTTCCCGGCGGTACTGGATGCGGTGCAGGGTGCACGCACCGTGATCGACATCGGCACCTGCTTCGGCGCCCTGCGTGTGCGCCTGCTTCTGGCGCGCATGCCGGGCCACCGGCTGCCGGTCTACGTCGTCGAGGCCCCCTACCTCTACCGCCGCGGCGGCAGCCCCTACCAGGACAGCAAGGGCGAGGAATGGCCCGACAACCTGCAGCGTTTTGCGCTGCTGGGCTGGGTGGCGGCGCACCTCGCAGGCGGCGACGCCGACCCGCAATGGGCGCCCGACGTGGTGCACGCGCACGACTGGCACGCGGCGATGGCCTGCGCCTACATGGCCGAGCACACGGCGACACCGGCGTCGTCGGTCTTCACCGTGCACAACCTGGCCTTCCAGGGCCTGTTCCCGGCCCACGACTGGCCCATGCTGGGCCTGGCCTCGCACCTGATGTCGCCCACCGGGCTCGAATTTCACGGCCAGCTCAGCTTCATGAAGGCCGGGCTGAAGTTCGCCGACCGCGTCACCACCGTCAGCCCGACCTACGCACGCGAGATCGCCACGAACGAGTTCGGCTGCGGCCTGGACGGCGTGATCCGCAGCCGCGGCGCAGACGTCACCGGCATCCTCAACGGCATCGACCCCGAGCTGTGGAACCCGGCCACCGACCCGGCCATCGCCGCCTGCTACGACGCCGAGCGGCTGCAGGGCAAGCTCGTCTGCCGGCGCGCGCTGCAGGCCGAACTGCAGCTCGACGTCGACGAGCAGGCGCTGATGCTGACGGTGGTCAGCCGGCTGACGTCGCAGAAGGGCCTGGACCTCATCCTGGCCGCATTGCAGGAACTGGTGCAGGCCGGCGTGCAGTTCGTGGTGCAGGGCACGGGCGAGCCCGCGCTCGAGGCCGCCTTCCGCATGGCGCAGCAGGCGCACCCGGGCCGCGTGCACGTGCACATCGGCTACGACGAGGCGCGTGCGCATCGGCTCATCGCCGGCGCCGACCTGATTGCCGTGCCCTCGCGCTTCGAGCCCTGCGGGCTGACGCAGCTGTACGGCCTGCGCTACGGCACGCTGCCGCTGGTGCGCCGTGTGGGTGGTCTGGCCGACACGGTGACCGACGCCACGCCCGAGGCGCTGGCGCAAGGCCGCGCCACGGGTTTTGCCTTCGACGCCGCCACGCCGGCGGCGCTGGCGACCTGCGTGCGACGCGCCATCACGCTGCGCGCTGATCCGGCGGCCTGGCGCGGCATGCAGGCCACGGCGATGGCGCAAGACCTGTCGTGGGGCGGGCCGGCACGCGACTACCTGAAGCTGTACGAGTCGCTGGCAGAGCCTGCTCGCTGAACCCGAGGTGCCCGCTTCGGCCGCGGGGTCGCCCCTTGTGCCGCTTGTGCCGCCTGGCAGACGGAGCCCGGCGCTGTGTGCCGCACCGAACAGATGCGGCGCTTGGCTGGCCGTACCGTTTCCGGGTCGCCAGCCCGTCGCCCGGGTGTCGGTGTTGAGCGATGGCGCAGCGGCCGCTGGGTGCCGCCCCGAATCAAGGTCCCGCCATGTCACGACCCGCTGTGTGTGTACCTGCCCTTCGGGGCGGTACAGGGCCGCAAACGCACTGCGGCGGCGTGTTCATGGACGCAACCGAGCCCACGCCCCGTGCCGCAAATGACCGTGAGCGCGGCGCGTCACCGGCCATGGCCCAGCGGGTGTCAACCTTGGACATCGACCACCCACTCGACTGCGTGGCAGGCTTTCACGCCTGCGAGGCCGACGCACGCAACGTCAGCGGTCGAATGACCGCGGCGCACGGCCTCCTTCCGTCGCAGTTGCTGCTGCTGCGACCAACCGATGCCGCGTGGCTGCCGTTCAGAAGCCGACGTCGGCAGTGGGCGCGCAGCGCCGACGCCGACGGCCAGACCTGGTTGGCTGATGCCTGGTTGATGGCTTCTCTCGGCGCCTTGATGACCGGCCTGCTCGGCGCGATCTGGCTGTGGATCGACAGCCGCCTCGGCCTGGGCCTGGGCGATGGCTGGGAGGTGGCGGTCTTCGCTGGCGCCGTGACGCTGGGCGCAGCGGCCGGGCACATGCTGGCGGCCAAGGCAGGGCAGACACCGCAGCACCTGCACTTCGACGCCATCGTCCGCCACCAGCTTGCCTGCGGCCACTGGGTGGTGGTGGCGCACGGCCTGCGATGGGAGCAGCAGGCCGGGGTGGTGAAACTGGCGCGCGAGCACGGTCTGGACTGGTGCGCCATCGCCTCGCCGCGGCGCTGGCTGTAAGTCGCGCGCGTGCCGAGGTGGATGGAATGGGGGGAACAGAGTCGCCTCGGAGTGAGGTCCGGCGTGCGCATGATTGCCTGCGATTCCGGGTAGACGTGGTGGATCAGGATGCCCTGTGCCGCGATTGACCCAGCGTTGGCGCGCTGGGTGGCACGCCACTCCGGTGGATGGCCTGTTTGCTGTGCCTGATGAGCAGCTTCGACGTCAGCGACGAGCGGGAACTGTCGAGCGTTGGGCCAGAACGTCCGGGGGCGGTTTCCTGGCGGCAAGGACCACGACCCGCCGCAACTGCCCTGCGTTTCCACCCAGATTCGTCGCTTCAGCCGCCTGCTCGCTTCATCAGGTCAGGCAGTTCCTCGCGCCCCGGGAACGGCTTCTCCACCTTGGACAGCGTCGTCAGTTCGCCGCGCGCCGAGGCCTTGTCGCCGGCCTGCAAGTGCAGCCGCGCCAGGTTCAGCCGGAAACCCGGAACCCCCGGCGCCGCGGCCACCACCTTCCTTTGCAAGTCGATCGCCTGCGGCACCTGACCCGCCTGCGCCAGGGCGGATGCGAGTGTGTCCTGCAACGCGAGCTGATTTGGCGCGGCCTTCACAGCGCGATTCGCGAGGTCCAGCGCGCCGGGCTTGTTCTCCTGAATCAAGAGCACCGCCATATTGTTCAGCGCCACCGGATTCTCGGGCTGAACCGCCAACACCTGGCGGTAGCGGCGCTCGGCCACCACGCGGTCGCCCTCGCGGCCGGCGCTGTCGGCGAGATAGAGCATGAACAGCGTGTCCTTGGGATGATCGGCCAGCCAACCGTCGGCGAAGCGGGCGGCTTCGACGGCCTTGTTCGCCTTGATCAGCGAGGCGTGCAGGCGTCCCGGCGACTGGGCCGGGTTGGGCTTCTTCGTCGCCGTGCGGAAGGCCTGCGCCGCGGCTTCCCAGCGCTCGCGCAGCCACTCGACATCGCCCTCGAGAATGAACCCCAGCGACTCCTCGGGCCATTCGGCCTGCATTGTTCGGGCCACATTCACCGCATCGTCGTAGCGCTTCAGCGGCACGCTGGCCATGATCGCGACCCGCTTGGCCTCCAGCGAGCGCGGGTCGAGCTCGAGCGCCCGTTTGGCCTGGCGTGCGGCGCCTTCGAAGTCCTTGCGTGCCAGCGCGACCTCCGCCAAGCCCAGCGGGCCAAAAGCGAGTTGGGCTTGCTGTGCTGCCAACTGGCCGAAGGTGGCGCCCGCCTGGTTCAAGTCACCCGTCGCAAGCTGCGCGCGCCCGAGTTGGTCCTGCAACTGCGGATCGCCGGGCAGTGCCGCCACGGCGGCCTGCGCCGCGTCCAGGGTTGCCTTGGTGTCCCCCGCACGCCGGTGATGCTCGATCAGCGCCCGCCTCGGAGCCGAATCCGCTGGATTGGCGGCCACGGCTTCGCCGATCCGCCTGGCTACCGCGTCCTTGCCTGCGCCGGTGCGGGCCTCCAGTTCGGCCAGCGAGAGGTAGGCCTCGACGTTGCGCGGGTTCGCCTTGATGACGGCGAGGAAACGCGCCTTCGCCGCGTCGCCCTTGCCTTCGACGAGGTCGAGCGCGCTGATGCCGTTCACCGCCGGCATGTAGTCGGCCTGGCGGGCGAGCGATTCCTCGTAGGCCTTGCGCACCGCCGGTGCGTCCTTGCGCGCGAGGTGAACACGCGCGCGCAGCTCGGGCGCAACCGGGCTCTTGGGCGACTTCTTGTCGAGCGCATCGATCGCCTTCAGCGCCGCGTCGTACTCTGCGCGGTGCAGGCGAGCGATGATCAGCGCCATGTCGGCGGCCGTACCGCTGTCACTCGCAGTCACCAACTGCAGATCGGCCAGCGCCGCCTCGGCGTTTCCGCCACGGGCGAGCTGCGCCAGCGCCAGCGAAGTGCGGGCCCCGGCCGCTGTCGGCTTCGACCTGGTCGCGCGCGCAAGATAAGCGTCCGCCGCCTTGGTGTCGGCAGCCAGCAGCGCGGCTTGCGCTGCCAGCGTCAGCGTCTCGGGATCCGCGTCCGGGCGATCGGCGGCGACGCGGATGATGGCAAACGCCTTGTGGGGTTGATTCGCCTTCAGGTTCAGCTGCGCGAGCAGGCGTCGCGGAGCCGGTGCGTCAGGCTGCAAAGACACCGCCTTGGCCACGTGCGCCTCCGCTTGGCTGAGCGCACCGCGTTGCAGGTCCACCGCCCCAGCAAGGTACAGCACGTCGATCCGCTCGGGGAAGGCTAGCAGCACGGGCTGCAGCAGCTCGGCGGCGGTTTGCCCGTCCCCGCGTTGGAAAGCGTACTTGGCCTCGTGGTACCGCGTGAGTGCGTGTTTGGGCTGCGCCTGCTTCATGGCCAGAAACTGGCGCTCGGCGGCCGCCCCGTCCTGCTGCAGGTAGTAGATCGAGATGAGCGAAGAGTGCAGGCCGGCGTTGCCCGGATCGGCCACGAGGCCCCTCGTGTAGGCCTCGGCTGCCCCAACCAGATCACGCTTCTGCCGCAGCAGGATGTCGCCTTTGGTCTGCCAGCCATCGATGCTGCCGGGAACGCGCTGCAACAGGCCGTCAAGGGTGGCGATTGCGGCGTCGACTTCGCCCGTACGCGAGTGCACCAGTGCCAGTGCCAGCAGCGCCGGTTCGTAATCCGGCCGCGACGCGAGCACGCTCTGCAGCCGTGCCCGCGCAGCGTCGAGTTGCCCGGTTGCTGCCAGCGCGAGCGCGACCGTGGTCCCCAGGTCCTGATCGGCAGCACCCTCTCCGAGCTCCTCGGTGCCGAAGCGGACGAGCAGAGCCGAGTGCTTGCCCTGCCGATGCAGCGCCTGAGCCAGCGCCGGCACCACGGCGGCGTTCGGGTGGCCCAGTTCAAGGGCGCGCGACAGCTCGACTTCCGCACCGGCCGCGTCGCCAGACTCGAGGAGCGCGCGTCCGAACAGGAAGCGCCCCGCGGGTGAGTCGGGCACTTCCTGCAGGTGGGTCTTGAGCAGCAGGACAGCCGACTCGTACTTCTTTTGCTCGACGGCCTCGCGCGCCTTTTCGAGGGTTTGGGCGCCACTTCCAGACCCGCACCCGGATGCCGCGATGGCCAGCAGCACGCAGAACGCGCTTGCGATGAGCGGGACATGTCGTGAAGTCATCGTCGGGTCCTCGCAGGGATGGGCCGGGTGGAGAGCGGCCACATAGTATCGGTCCGGTGCCACGGCGCGCGGACTCGCTTCCAGTGCGCTTCGGGACTTGCTCCGCGCGGTAAGGCCACCGGCCGCCGCCCGTTCACCGTCGCAGACCGGGGCTGGCTTGTCTGTCGGATTCCCTTACAGCGCCAGCGTGCCCGGCCAATGTCGACGGAGGATTTCAATTTAAATCAAAGACTTGCCAGCGTTGGCATGGGTTTCGCTAATACCGCTGTGCCCGGCCAGTCGGCCGCTTTGCAAACAGGAGTTATTTACCATGCTCAAGAAACTTCTTGTATCAACGATGAGCGCCCTCGCGCTGATCGCCGCCGCCCCGGCCTCGGCCCAGACCGCCGTCGGGGTCGAACTGGTGCTGCTCATCGACGTGTCCGGCAGCGTCGATAGCACCGAGTACGCTCTGCAGAAGAACGGCTACATCAATGCGTTCAACGATGTGACGCTTTGGAACGCCATCTCCGGCAGCCAGTTCGGCAATATCGCGGTGACGTTCGTCGAGTGGTCCGGCGCTGCACAGCAAACCCAGACGGTCGGCTGGACGCTGATTGACAGCTTTGCAGCCGCGCAAGGCTTCGCGACGTCGATTGGCGCTGTGCCTCGTCAATTCGCCGGCCAGACCGCGCCCGGCAGCGCGATCAATTTCGCTGCCCCCCTGTTCAATAACTCGTACGACGGCCGGAAGGTTATCGACGTCTCGGGCGACGGCTCGCAGAACGATGGTGCCAACACCGCCGCAGCGCGCGACGCCGCCGTCGCGGCAGGTATCACCATCAACGGGCTGCCGATCCTGGGCAGCGAGGCGGGCCTGGCGGCTTGGTACGCGACCAACGTCCAGGGTGGCGCTGGGTCGTTCACCCTCGCCGCCGATTCTTTCGCTGACTTCGAAGTGGCCATCCGGCAAAAGCTGATCCGCGAAATCACCAACGTGCCTGAGCCCACCTCGCTGGCACTGGTCGGTCTGGCGCTGTTGGGTGCTGGCATGGTGCGTCGCCGCGCGATCAAGGCCTGATCGGTCTCGGCGCTTCCTCGACTACCTGAACGGGCCGGCTTTGCCGGCCCGTTTTGCGTTACGGCAACGTCGGACCGCCTCGGCCTACGGCGCCTCCACTTGCCCGATCGCGCGCCATCGGCACCCGCACGCAGGCCGTGATGGTGGGCGGCCCGATGACTCGGGGCAGCCCGCGGCACAACTCGTGGCTGCCGCGTTGCGGACTCTCGCCTTGGGGTGATCAACGTGCGCGCCGGCACCTGCGAGACGTCGCCGATCCTCGGCGCACGCCGATGTCGAAGAGGCCGTGCGCGCTGAAGGGCAGCGAGATCGGCTGAGTGCCCGGCCCTCTGTGGTTGGGGAAGCCCGGCCGCCGGTGAGCGCAAAGACGGTGCCGGTTGGCCGTCAAAACGCGGCCATTCGGTGCTTCAGATGATGGGGGCAGCTATCCTGCCCAAGCACGTTCACGGGCACACATGGCGGAAGGGGCGTCTGTATGACCTCAAGCATTCATGCGGGTTTCAAGGCGCTTTTTCTTGAGTTCCCCCATCCGATCCACCTAAAGAAAGTGCGCTCAGTCCGAGGCGTCGGACTGCGTAGGCGCCGACGCCTGCGCGGGCCGCCGGCCCTCGACCTGGCGCGCGGGCCGCTGTGACGCGGTCGCATCGTTCGACCGCGTCGTTCCGGCGCACCCTCGTGCGCGCGGGGGCCACAACTCATCTAAGCCTGAGACGAGTTATCAGTCGGGCGCACCCTCGTGCGCGCGGGGGCCACTGGCTTCTCAATGTCGTACCGTGCGACATTCACGCGAGCGGGCCGCCGACGCACCAGGCGGGCCGTGGCTGGCCGATCAGGGGCGCGGTGCTGGGGTAGATGCTGCTGCGGCGTCGGCGAGGTTCTCTGCCACCTGGCGGTCCCTCAGCGCGCGCTGGCCACCGCTTGCAGCGGGCTGGCGCATCCAGGCATCGACAAGGGCAACATGCCCCGCATCGGCTTCAACCGCGGCCGGAAGCGCGTAGACCGGCACGGGCCGCTTCACGCCAGGCCGGCGCACGCGCTGCGTGCTGTCCACGTCGCCAGCCCGCACCATGTCGGCCAGCGTGTACATGGTGACGCGCTGGGCGATGCCGGTCCTCTGCGCCAGCTCGCGTGACGTTCCGGGCGCTTCCTGCAGGGCCTTCACCAGCAAACGCCGGAACTCCCCTTGTGGCCGACCCTGACGGGCGCTTGAGTGGGCATGCATTGCAGCTTCTCACCGTAGTGCCAGCAGCCCGCACAGGCCCGAGAGCGCGCCAGCAATTCAAGGGGTAGATCGTGCAGACGCCTGCACCAATCGGGCAAGCGCGGGCTTTGGGCAGACCCTCAGCCCGCGCGCACTTCGGTCAGGCTCGCACGCCAGAAGCGACGGCAAACGCCTTCGGGTACGTCACGCCCACATCGGCGCGGACGTGGCACAGGAAGCCCACCTGGCCGGACGTGGCGAACGCCTCATTCAGCCGCTGAATGCTCATGCGCTCGCGCATCGCGTACACCAGCTTGGAGAAGTCGCCCAGGTACACCTCGGTGCAGTCGGTGCTGCTGCCGACAGTCAGGTTGTTCGGCACCTGGCTGGTGTGCAGGAAGCGCAGTCGGTCCAGCATCTGCGGCAACTGCAGCGGCTGGCCGGTGCTGTCGGCCAGGCCAGCCAGAGTGACGCGACTGCGCGGGCTCATGATGGCGGCCGTTGGCATCGGACCGTTGGCCTCAAGGATCGCCTGCACGGCGCTGAAGAAATTGGCGTACTTCGTCGTGGCTAGGCTGGCGCCGTTGGTGCCGTTGGTGACGCTCAGGATGCCGGCAGTGTTCAGCACCCCGCGCGGTTCGGGTGCCGTACCGCTTCCACGCAAAGCAGCGCGGTCCAGCTCCTTTGCGAAGGCCTGCGCCATAACGACGGTCAGCACGGTATCGACGCCCGCGGCATCCGCCAACCACTCGCGGGACACCTTGAAATAGAAGGACAGACTGCGCGGCGTCAGCACCACGGCCCGGAAGCCTGGCGAACTCTCGCTCACTGCGCCATTCTCTGCACGCCATGCCGCCGTCGGCGTGCTGTCCACAGCGGCCAGTGTGAAGCCCTTGGCGCCGAAGTCGGGCGAGTCCAGCGCCAGGACACCGGCACCCGCCTGCAGCACCGAAGACTCCGGTACCAACGCGGCCAACACCCCGCCCATCAAGCGCGAAGGGACGGCATAACCACCGTCCGCATCGGTGCCCGTGTTCAGTACCGCGCGCGCTTCAGGGCTCGAACCCAGATCGGCGACGGCGCGCAGCATGTCCCCCATCTTCAGCTCAGGCTCGGCGCCCACAGGCTTCATGTAGTGGCTGCGAATTTCCTCGGCACCGTAAAGAACGTTCACGCTCTTGCCGTTGACGGTCCAGGCGGTCGACTTCTCGCCGTTGGGAACTGCCGGCTGCATTGCGCCAGGCCGGGACACGCGGGTCTCGAGTCGCTCGAGCTGGGCGGCGCTGGTGCGCTTGTACTCGTCGAACTGGTCGGCGAGCTTCTCCAGCACGTCGGCGATGTCGGGCGCGCTGCGGCGCTCATAGGTGCCGTGCGTGTTGAGCTTCGCCAGAAAGGCGTTGTAGTGGTTCATGTTCATGACGTCGATCCTTGAATCAAGCGCTGTAGCCGCTCTGCGGCATCGCGCAATCGTTGAATGGCGGCCGGCTCGGGATCGGGGACGGCCGGCGCTTCAGGCGCAGGACCGGCGAAGCCGTGTCGGCTGATGTGTTCCGCCCTGGCACGCGAGAAGCCAAGCTGACGCAAGGCGCGCTCGAACTCCCGCCGCGTGGTGGGCGGTGTGGCCCGCGCTTCGCTCGCTTCCGCTGGTGCCTGCGCCGCGCATCCCGCGCCATCGCCTGCAGCCCGCGGCGGTGCGTCCGCCTGGCCTTCGTCGCTCAGCGCCTGCACGCATCCCGCGTCATCTGCACCGAGAGTGGCGACGCATCCCGCGTCAGTCACTGGCTCACATTCTGAGCTACCTTGGTTCACTTGTCACCCCCGGCGCGCTTTCCGCTCACCATCCTCGACGCGGCCAGGCGCGCGGTCCTGCGGTCCACGCCTGCCCGGCGCAGCTCGCGCTCACGCAGTCGCTTTGCAGCGGCCAGGCGCCCAGCTCGCGTGCAGTGGCGCCCCCACCAGGCGCGGGCGATGCTCAGCACGTGCAGCATGGCGGCGCTCACTGGTGCGCCTCGCGCTGCAGCTCGCAGGACATCAGCCGGCCCAGACGCTCGCCGGTCGGCGAGACGATGTGGACAGCCAGTTGCGCCAGGCCGGTGGTGGTCAAGCTCGTGACCAGTTCCAGCACGGCGCCGGCGGCCATCGCGCGGGCCAGCCCTTCGGTGCCTTCGCGGTCTTCGGCTGCGGCATCGGCCAGAGCCGTCTGCACCAGTTGGGCTGACGCAGCCATGTAGTGTCGAATCGCGTTATCGATATCTGTCATGTCAATCCTTGTGCGTTGTGTAGATACGGCTGATGCGCCCACTCGCCCCCACCCCCGAAACCTGCGCGCGCAGAAATTTGGCTTCGGGGCCGGTCCTCTGTTGGGGCGGTTCAGACTTTTCAGCCCCCCTCCCGGGCCGCCACGTGCGCCTGACCGTGGGCAGCGCTGCCGGCCCCGCCGATGCCTGTCGACAATCGACAAAACGACAGAAGTGCACGCATGTCGTTTTGTCGTTTTGTCGATTGATTTCCGGCGAAGTCGACCCCCGCCGGTTGATGGTTCTGTAATACATAGGTAGGTAGTTCCTGATTCGCTTATGGCGACGAATGCGACTTGTCGACATAAAGGCGCGGGTTGACCTCGTAGTACACGGAAGGCCTTCCAGTGCCCGACGTTCTGCGCTCTGGTCCCAGCACGTGCCAGTCCTGCAGCAGCTTTACCGCGGCCAGCAGTCGTTCGAGCTGGCGGAAGCGGCCTTCCATGGACTTCTGTAGGTCGCGCCGCACGATGGTCTGCAGCTCATGCCGCTGCAGGAAGGCCAGCACTGCGTGTGCGTCGGCCTCTCCGTCGCTTGCACCCATCAACGCGAACGCGGCTTCAGCGTGCGGCACCAGCAGCCTGGCGAGCTTCACCGCGCGATGCACTGCGGACGCAGGCACAGCCTGCAGCGACGTACCGTGCTCTGCCAGGGCCAGCACTGCCGCGATGCGCGCGGCAGCGCCTGGCAGCTTCGATGTCCAGTCGGCCATGTGCGCGTAACGCCCACCCTCGCCCTGGCGGCGCTCGATGTCCTCGCTCAGTTCCAGCCAGCACTCGCAGGCATCGGCCGTGAAGGGCAGCACCCGCGGTGCGCCCACACGCCGCTCGGTGCCGTCATACAGCGACTGGATGCCCCCCTCATATCTGCGGCGGGCTTCTTCGTCGATGGCGACACGGGCCCGCACGTCGCGCGTGCCCACCGTCGACCGTGGCACAACGTAGACGAAGCGGGCCATCAAGCCGCTTCCCCTGAATTTCCGGGCCTTGCCGGTGTCCTGCAGGATGTCGGGCTGCAGCGCCAGGCCGATGGTCAGGGCAGGGCGGTCTATGTGCGCCAGGCGCCCCGCGCGGTCGACGCGCATCGCCGACCCTGCATGCCCCTGCAGGAAGACATCGAAGCTCCCCATGCCGCCGCTGTAGGCGCCCCCCATGATGTTGAAGATGCCCCCCTCATCGGACAGCACTGCGATTCGCTCGCCCTGCTCGACCAGCAGTTGCTGCAGCCGCTCGGCGGTGATGTCGCCCGTGAAGATGCGCGGCGCGAACAGCTCATCGGGCATGCCGTCTTTCAGCTCGGCGATCTGCTCTTGCAGCCGCTGCCTGGCCTTGGCGTCGTCTTCCTTGCCGGCCTGCATCTTCAAGGCCTCGATTCGCTTCAGCACCACGTCACGCTCGGCCATCACGCGGGCGATGTCGCGCCGCAGCCGGTCGCCTTCGCGCTTCTCGATGTCGACGATGACTTGCGTCAGGGCCTTGAACACCGCGGTCTTGCGGTTGCCAGGCCCCAGGACGGTCATCGCCCATACCGCCAGCGGCTCGCGGTAGTCGTCGCCATAGGGCGCGACCTCGAAACGCCGCTGCACGATGGCGGCAACCACCGCCAGCGCGGTCATCACGGCCATGGCCGGCGGTGTCTGCGTGCTCGCGGCCACCGTGGCGGCCATGTCGCCCAGCCACCCGCCCAGCACTGAGGCGTCGATCTCTGGCACGCGACTTGTGCCAGGCAGCAGCGGCTCGGGCCAGGCCGGCGGCGCTGCCTCCACGGCTGCAGGCTCGGGCTGGTGCCGTGCTGCAGCGGGCCCGGCAGGGTAGCGGCCTATCGAGTAGGCGATGGCCTGCACTTCGTCTTCCGGCAGCGGCGGCACGCAGCGTTCGGCATTCGTCGCCTGCAGCGCGGCTTCGATGGCCTGCGATGACAGGCCGTTGCGGCGCAGGCGCCCCGCCATGCTGGCGAGCGCGGCATTGCGGCCACCCTCGCCGATGCTGCCGATGGGCGCCTGCACGCGGGCCTTCGGCGGCCGTGCAGACATCTGCACGCCCAGCTTGCGCACCAGCTCGTCGAACGGGTACGGCTGTAGCGGCGCCAGGCTCACGACGCGGGTGATGAACGGCTTACCCTTGCGGTGCACGAAGCCAGGCGCGCGCAGCACGCGCGGCAGGTCACACACCGACTTGTCACCGCCGAACTTCGCGGCCAGGGCCTGCTGCGCGGGCTTGAATTGCCCCAACTCGCAGCCGGTGACTTGCCAGTACACGTGGAACTTGCCGGGGCTGCTCTCGACCACCGCATGCGGCTCGATCCCGGCGGCCAGCACGGGCTCAAGTGGGGCCCCGTCCAGGTCCAGGAACAGCGCCCGGATGCCGGTGATGTTCTCCGCCTTGCGCCCCGCGCCGTCGCCGTAGTTCACCTGCCAGAAGATGCCGGCGCCGCGCTTGTTCAGGGCCTGCAGCGCAGGCGCGCATGCGTCAAGGCCACCGTGCAGCACCTGCGCCAGCGCGCGGCGTTTCAGGTGCCCGTCATCGAAGGTCTGCCAGGTGACGGCCTCACCTTCGGCCATCATGTCAAGGAAGCCCGCTGCCGCCTTCTGGTCGGGTTGCATCACTCGCGGCGCCCTTGCTTGCGTGCGGCCTGGCGCAGCGCCTTGACCAGCGTCCTGAGTTGCCAGCGGTTGTGGGGTGTCACGTCGTACAAGGCCGGCGCCGGGCCGCGCATCAACGATGCCACTTCGATGCGGCGTGTCTTTCGCTTCGGCGGGCTCAAGGCGTGCCCTCCGCCGGCAGCTTGCCTGCGCGCTCGGCGTCCCAGCGGTCCAGATCGTCGACCAGCCATGCCGTCGTCTGCTCGCCCAGCCGAACGGATTTCGGGAACTTGCCCTGCGCTTCCCAGCGCCAGATGGTCGCCGCGCTGACTGGGTAGCGCCCCTGTCTGGCGGGCTTGTCGCCGCGTGCCGGCGCGGTCGCCAGCTCGCGGATTCGTAGGTATCGAGGTTGCATGTGCCTGCGTCCGTTTGCACCGTCCATGCGACGGCGTGCAAACTCTGCAGGGGCGCTTTTAGGGGCTCGCTAACTGCTAATTCCGGCGAGCCTTTTGCGTTCCTCTGAGGCGTAGACAAGGAACGTCTTGTGGACGAACGTTGGGGGCACCCCCGCCCCGGGGCCCTCGAAGCGCTCGCCGTACTGCAGCCATTTCCAGCCTCTTGGCGGCTTCTTGCGCAGCGCGGTCCACATGTCCGCATTCTTCGCCTCGGGGTTAGCGACCAGCATCTTGCGGATGGCCTGGCGCCAGGGTCCGACCGTGCCTTGCTTGCGGCCTACGCGGAACTTCTGCGCGACGGCCACCGCGGGCGCGTCCAGCAGCGCATAGGCGTCGACGGCGCGCTGCACGGTGCGGGCGTCCGGCGATTCCAGGGCGTGCACGCAGGCGCGTAGCAGCCGCGCCGCGGCCGTAGCGTCAGCGTCAGCCGCCGCATGCTCGACTTGCAGGGCCAGCGCAATGCACTGATCGGCGTCATCCACGCAGAACCCCGCGGGCAGGTGTGGCGCAAGGCGCCGAAGGCCCTCGGTCTGCATGCGGCGCAGCAGGCCCAGGCGCGCTTCGGCGCTCAGCAAGGGACCGTCGAACAGCGCGCGTAGGTGCACAGACTCGTCCAGGGGGCTCATCCCTGGCGCAAGCGTTGCCCGCCGCGCGCGCGTGCTCACACAGTAGCCCGCGGCTGCGCGCCTTCAGCCAGGACGGCGGCCACCATCGGCGACGTAAAGCGAGGCATGACGGCCTGCGCGTCGTGGCCGGAGTAGACAACCCCTTCCAGTTCGGCCAGGTCGGCGTCGGCGTCGTCGAGCGCGCTGCAAACCGCGTTCGCCAGGGCGCTGACGCGGGCGGCCAGCACTTCGGCCACCAGAGCGCTATTACTGCCATCGTTGGCGTGCAGGTGCCGGCCGATGCTCTGCAGCTCGTCGGCGAGGCTGGCGATGTCGCACACGCCCGCGACGCTCAGCCGCAGGCGTGAGAGCAGTTCATCGGAAGGGGTTGCGGACTTGTCAGCCGCCGCGGATACATTCTTCTCAGCCATGATGTGCTTTCTCCAGTGGTTGCACGTTGTGGTCAGGTCGGCCCGGTGTCCTACCACCGGGCCGACCGCCTTGCAGCAGGGCCCCTGCTGCGCGGGTTGCCGCCTACCGGGCGGCGCGGGTCTTGGGTAGGCTTACGACGTTGCCGGCGGCCGGCGGTGTGGCGAGGAACTTCGCCCAAAGCGTCATCAGCTCACGGCGTTTCTCGAACAGGTCACCGCGTCGATAGGCTTCCTCGGTCTTGTCGCCCACTGCGTGCGCCAGGGCCATCTCTCGAACCTCGGCGGGCGTTGCGGTGCGTTCGGCGCACCAGTCGCTGAACGTGCTGCGGAAGCCGTGCGGGACCGCAGACAGGCCCATCCGGCGCATGACGGCCGTCAAGCTCATGTCGGACAGCGGCTTGCCCTGCGTGCCAGGGAACACCAGATCGGGCTCGCCGTCTGCGACCTCGAAGCGGGGGAGGGCCTGCAGCAGCTCGACGGCCGCGGGTGACAGCGGCACACGGTGCGCCCGACCCGACTTCATCTTCGGGCCTGGCACCGTCCACAGGGCGCCGGCCAGGTCGATCTCGTCCCAGGTGGCGGCGCGCACGGCCCCGGTGCGGCTGGCGGTCAGGATGGCGAACTGCAGCGCTCGGGCGCCCATGCCGGCGGCCATCTTCAGCCGCTCCATGAAGGCGTACGCCTCGTCTATCGGCACGGCCTCGAAGTGCTCGACCTTGGAGACCTTGCGCGCCGCCGGCAGGGCCATGTCCAGATTGCCGCGCCAGCGTGCCGGGTTCGGACCCTCGGGGCGATGCTCTCGCTGCACGGCATAGGCCAGCACCAGCTCGATGCGGCTTCTCACGCGGACGGCGGTCTCGTTCTTCGTCGTCCAGATCGGCTCGATGACCGCCAGAACGTCGCCCTTGCCAACGTCGCGGACGTGTTTCTCACCGAAGACCGGGTACGCGTAGGTCTCAAGAGTGTTTTCCCACTGCGTCGCATGCTTCGCGTTCCGCCATCCCGCGCGGTGCGCTTCGATGTAGGCGAGGGCGGTCTTCTTGAAGGTCCACTCGACAGTCTTTCGGCTGGCGCGGCGCTCCGCGGCCGGGTCGGTGCCGCCCTTGATCTTCTGCAGCGCCGTGCGCGCGTCCTCCAGGGCATCGGCCAGTGTCACGGTCGGATACCCGCCCAGGCCCAGCTCGGCCCGGCGTGTGCCGATCTTCGTGCGCAGAACCCATGAGCGCGCGCCGCTGGGCTTGACCAGCAGATTGAGGCCGGCCACGGTGCCAACGGCGTGCAGGCCGGGCGCCGTCAGGCGCTTGACCTCGACAGCCGTCAGTGGCTTGGCAATCCTCGGCATTCTCGTTCCCCCATCCGTTCCGCCATCAGATTGTGCGCTTGCGTGCGACGGGGTGCAACGGTATTTATCGAACTCAGCTATGAAATCGATGGGGGAACAGGCGAAAAAAAGGCCCCTCTTAGGGGCCGTTGGCGGAAGGGGCGGTATTCGAACCCGCGGAGGGCTGTTAACCCTCACATGCTTTCCAGGCATGCGACTTAAACCGCTCATCCACCCTTCCGTGGTCCGTTTGGGCCGCATGCGCGGCCACCCGGGACGAAGCGGATTCTAGCCCTGGGGCGTGGGGCTCACCGCGCGCTGGCGCAGCCACTCCATCAGCACGTACTCCAGCGCCTTGGCGTGCGTGCACTCCAGAACCACCGGCGGCGCGCAGCCGTCTTCATAAGCCTCGCGCCAGCGCAGCGCGCACACGCACCAGCGGTCGCCGGGCTTCAGGCCCTTGAAGCGGTGTTCGGGCCGCGGCGTGATGAGGTCGTTGCCGCGCTCCATCTGGAAGTTCAGAAACTCCACCGTCATCCTGGCGCAGATGACATGGCTGCCCGCGTCCTGCGCATCGGTGTGGCAGCAGCCGTCGCGGTACCAGCCCGTCAGCGGGTCGTAGCTGCAGGGCACCAGGGCGGTGCCCAGCACATTCAGGGCGTTCTGGCGGCTCATGCTGCAGGGCGCACGCCCTTGCCCATCAGCGTCATCGCGGTGCCGATCAGCGCCGAGACCTCGCTCATGTTGCCCGGCACGATCATCGTGTTGTTGGCCTTGGCCAGCTGCCCGTAGGCCTCCACCGCCTTCTCGGCCACCTTCAACTGCACCGCCTGTTCGCCGCCGGGCTGCTGGATCGCCGCGGCGATCTTGCGGATGGCCTCCGAAGTCGCGTCGGCCACCGCAATGATGGCCGCGGCCTGGCCGGCGGCCATGTTGATCTCGGCCTGCTTTTCGCCCTCGCTGCGCGCGATGAAGGCTTCACGCTCGCCGGTGGCGATGTTGATCTGCTCCTGGCGCCGGCCTTCGCTGGCTGCGATCAGCGCGCGTTTTTCGCGCTCGGCCGTGATCTGCGCCTGCATCGCATGCAGGATGGCCGCCGGCGGCGTCAGGTCCTTGATCTCGTAGCGCAGCACCTTCACGCCCCAGGTGAGTGCCGCTTCGTCGAGCGCGTTCACCACCGACGCGTTGATGAGGTCACGTTCCTCGAAGGTCTTGTCCAGTTCCATCCTGCCGATGACGCTGCGCAGCGTGGTCTGCGCGAGCTGCGTGATGGCCACGATGTAGTCGCTGCTGCCGTAGCTGGCGCGCATCGGGTCGGTGACCTGGAAGTAGAGGATGCCGTCCACCTGCAGCTGCGTGTTGTCCTTGGTGATGCAGACCTGGCTGGGCACGTCCAGCGGCACTTCCTTCAGCGAGTGTTTGTAGGCCACGCGGTCGACGAAGGGCACCAGCAGGCTCAGCCCGGGTGTCAGCGTGCGGTCGAACTTGCCCAGGCGTTCCACGACCCAGGCGTTCTGCTGCGGCACGATCTTCAGCGAACGCGCGATGAAGATGATGGCGATGACGGCCAGGATGATGGCGATTTCCATGAGGTTCTTTCAGGGGCAGTGCGTTCAGTGGGCGTGGCCGGGCGCCACGCGAAGTTCATTGCCGTCGAGCGCGACGATCACGTGCACGCCTGGCGCCGGCGTGCCGTCGCCGGCGTAGCGCACGGCCCACGAGGCACCCCGGTAGGGCACCCGCGCCGTGCCGTCGGCGTCCCAGGCGCTGACGTGCAGGTGCTGGCCGATGTCGATGTTGACGTCGCGGTTGCGTTCGGCCGGCGCCGCCGCGGGCCGCAGGCGGCGCAGGAAGTGCCAGACGACCACCGCGCCGCCGCCTACCGCCGCGGCGGCGGTAACCTGGCTCTGGCTGTCGACCCCCGCATACGCCGCCATGGCGCCGGCAGCCGCACCCAGGGCCAGCATCAGCAGGTAGAAGGTGCCGGTGGCCAACTCGGCCGCCACCAGGGCGCCGACGGCCAACCACCACAGCGAAGGTGCGTCCAGGTCCAAGCGATCTGCTCCCGCCGCACGGGTGTGCCGGCATCTATCGGGCAGTGTAGCCACCTGCCGTGCCGCCACCGTGCCCGCCTACACTTGGCCTTTTCACGACCCGCCCGTTCACCGACAAGGCCGCGCCGATGCTTCGCTTCCGCTTCCCCATCGTCATCATCGACGAAGACTTCCGCTCCGAGAACACCTCCGGCTTCGGCATCCGCGCGCTGGCCCAGGCCATCGAGAAGGAAGGCTTCGAGATCCTCGGCGCCACCAGCTACGGCGACCTGAGCCAGTTTGCGCAGCAGCAAAGCCGCGCCAGTGCGTTCATCCTCTCGATCGACGACAACGAGTTCACGCCCGGTCCCGAGCTCGACCCCGCGGTGCTGAGCCTGCGCAAGTTCATCGAGGAGATCCGCTTCAAGAACGCGGACATCCCGATCTACATCTATGGCGAGACGCGCACCAGCCAGCACATCCCGAACGACGTGCTGCGCGAACTGCACGGCTTCATCCACATGTTCGAGGACACGCCCGAGTTCGTGGCGCGCCACATCATCCGCGAGGCCAAGAGTTACCTCGACGGCCTGGCGCCGCCCTTCTTCAAGGCGCTGATGGACTACGCGCAGGACGGCAGCTATTCGTGGCACTGCCCAGGCCACAGCGGCGGCGTGGCCTTCCTGAAGAGCCCGGTGGGCCAGATGTTCCACCAGTTCTTCGGCGAGAACATGCTGCGTGCCGACGTCTGCAACAG
>CAMTUD010000184.1:0-11376 GCA_947084805.1 uncultured beta proteobacterium
AATTCATCGCCCATGGCGGCGCCGCCGTCGAGGTGATGACCGGCAGCCACAGCAGCGCCGAACAAACGCGTTATGGCGCGACCGCGATCGAGTTCGGCCTGGCCGCCTCGCGCGGCAGCGACTTCCACTCGCCCGGCGAGAGCCGCACCGAACTGGGCTCCCTGCCCGCGCTGCCAGGCCGGCTGACGCCGGTGTGGCAGCTGTTGCAGCACCGCATCCAGGCACCGCAGTGACCGCAATGAACGCAGCGGGCGCCGCGCAGCGCCCGGCGCTGGGCGTGGTGATGATCCTGGTGATGGCGGTCTGCTTCGCCGGCCTGGACACCAGCGTGCGCCACGCCGGCGCCTTCTTCCCGGTGCTGCTGCTGCTGACGGCGCGCTATGGCTTCCAGGCGCTGGTGATGGCCTTGTGGCTGGCGCTGCATCGCGGCCAGCGTTTTGCCAGCGCCCATCCGCGCTTCCAGGCCTTGCGCGGCTCGCTGCTGCTGGCCACCAGCGCGATGAGCTTTTACGGCTTGCAGCAGATGCCGGTGCCCGAGTTCACCGCCATCATCATGCTGACGCCGGTGCTGGTGACGCTGCTGGCGGCCTGGCTGCTGGCCGAGCGCGTCTCGGCGCTGCGCTGGGCCTTGGTGGTCGGTGGCTGCGCCGGCGCGCTGATCGTCATCCGCCCGGGCAGCGGCCTGTTCGGCTGGGCCGTGCTCTACCCGCTGGCCGGCGCCTGCACCTATGCCTTGTTCCAGGTGTTGACCAGCCGGCTGGCGGCGCTGGAGAACCCGCTCACGACCCATTTCTGGACCGGCCTGGTCGGCAGCGCCATCCTGCTGCCGCTGCTGCTGGCCAGCCCGCTGGACGTGGCCGGCACGCTGGCCGGCGCCAGCCCCGGCCAATGGGGCATGTTGCTGTTGATCGGCGTGCTCGGCACCGGTGGCCACCTGATGCTGATCCTGGCGCTGGGGCTGGCACCGAGCGCGACGCTGATGCCCTTCACCTATGCCCAGATCGGCGCCGCCGCCTTGCTCGGCTGGCTGGTGTTCCAGCAACTGCCCGACACCTGGGGCTGGCTCGGCATGCTCGTCATCACCATTTGCGGCGCCACCAGCGCCTGGCTCAACGTGCGCAGCGCCGCGGCGGCGCGCCGGCCGCTGTCAGTGGTCACGGCCGACAGCGCCGTCGACTGATCGCCGCGCGCCGGGCCGCCAGGCCGTAAGTCAGATGGCCAGCAAGTGCTGGCGGTAGTGCAGCAATTCGTCGATCGACTCGTGGATGTCGGCCAGCGCGGTGTGCGCGCCGGCCTTTCTGAAGCCGTCCAGGGCCGCCGGCTTCCAGCGCCGCGCCAGTTCCTTCAGCGTACTGACGTCGACGTTGCGGTAGTGGAAGAAGGCTTCCAGCGTGGGCATGGTGCGGGCCAGGAAGCGCCGGTCCTGGCAGATGCTGTTGCCGCACATCGGGCTCTTGCCCTTGGGCACGTAGCGCTTCAGGAACTCGATCACCTGCAACTCGGCCGCCGCTTCGTCGAAGGTGGACTCGCGCACGCGCTGCGTCAGGCCGCTGCGGCCGTGGGTGCCGGTGTTCCAGGCGTCCATGCCGGCGAGCACGGCGTCGCTCTGGTGCACGGCGAAGACCGGGCCTTCGACGCGCACGGTCAGATGCGGGTCCGTGACGACGACGGCAATCTCGATGATGCGGTCGGTGTCGGGCAGCAGCCCGGTCATCTCGAGGTCGATCCAGACCAGGTTCTGTTCGTTCGGTGCCAGCGTCGTGTCGCTCATGGTGCCTTGCCAGGGTCAAAGGTGCTGATTCTCGCCCACGCCTACACTCGCCGCCCATGCAGAGCACCCACGTCACCCTGGCCTTCGCCGCCGCCTTGTTGTTGTCGCTGGCCGTGAAGCTGTGGCTGGCGACACGCCAGATGCGCCACGTCTGGGCCCACCGCGACCGTGTACCCGCGGCATTCGCCGCCACCGTCACGCTGCAGGCGCACCAGCGCGCGGCCGACTACACGCTGGCCAAGGGCCGCTTCGGTCTCTTCAGCATGGCCTTCGGCAGCCTGATGCTGCTGGGCTGGACGCTGCTGGGCGGGCTCGAGGCGCTGAACACCCTGTTGCTCGACAACGTGCTGCCCGCCTGGGGCCCGATGGCCTACCAGCTGGCGTTGCTGACGGCCTTCGCGCTCATCGGCAGCCTGCTCGAATTGCCGCTCGACGCCTACGGCACCTTCCGCATCGAACAGCGTTTCGGCTTCAACCGCATGACCCCCAGGCTGTGGCTGGCCGACCTGGCCAAGGGCGCCGCCGTGGGCGTGGGGGTGGGGCTGCCGCTGGCGGCCGTCATCCTGTGGATCATGGGTGCCTCGGGCGGGCTGTGGTGGCTGTACGCCTGGGTCACGTGGGTGGTGTTCAACCTGGCGCTTTTGGTGCTCTACCCCACGGTCATCGCGCCGATGTTCAACAAGTTCGAACCCCTGCCCGACGAAGCGCTGAAGGCGCGTGTGCAGGCGCTGATGCAACGCTGCGGTTTTGCCGCCAAGGGCCTGTTCGTGATGGACGGCAGCCGGCGTTCGGCCCACGCCAACGCCTACTTTACCGGCCTGGGCGCGTCCAAGCGCGTGGTCTTCTTCGACACCCTGCTGCAGCGCCTGAGCCCGGGTGAGGTGGAAGCCGTGCTCGCGCACGAACTGGGCCACTTCAAGCACCGCCACGTGCTGCAACGCATGGTGGGCATCTTCGGCTTCAGCCTGGCGGGCCTGGCCCTGCTGGGCTGGCTGGCGGGCCAGAGCGGCTTCTACGCCGGTCTGGGTGTGACGCCCGGCATCGCCGCGCCCAACGACGCGCTGGCGCTGCTGCTGTTCATGCTGGCGCTGCCGCCCTTCACCTTCTTCGTCTCGCCGCTGATGGCGCACTTCTCGCGCCGGCACGAATTCCAGGCCGACGCCTACGCCTGCCAGCAGGCCGACGGGGGCAGCCTCGCCAGCGCGCTGCTCAAGCTGCACGAGGACAACGCGGCGACGCTGACGCCCGACCCGGTCTACGTGCGCTTCTACTACTCGCACCCGCCGGCGTCGGAACGCCTGGCCGCCCTGCCCGCGCCGGCGCCCGGCGTGCTGCCCTTGCCTGCCTCCGCCTGAGAACACCATGAGCGCACTCGCCAGCCGCCGCTGCCAGCCCCTGGAGGGCCAACCCGCCATGGGCGCGGCCGATATCGAAGCCCATCTCGCCCACGCGCCGGGCTGGGCCCTGGTCGACGGTGCGATCCAGAAACGCTATGACTTCCCCGACTACCACCGCACGATGGCCTTCGTGAACGCGCTGGCCTGGGTGGCGCACGTGGAAGACCACCACCCCGACCTGCTGGTCAGCTACAGCCGCTGCACGGTGCGCTTCAACACCCACTCGGTGGACGGCCTCTCGATCAACGACTTCATCTGCGCCGCCAAGGTGGACGCGCTGCTGCCTTGACGCCGACCGCGAGCGGCCCCGCACCGGCCCCGGCCGGGCCCAGCGTCGGCCTGGTCGTGGCCGCACATGGCCGCCACGTGATGGTCGAGACCCCCGAGGGCCGGCGGGTGCTGTGCCAGACGCGCGGCAAGAAGAGCGACCTGGTCGTCGGCGACCACGTGCGCTGGCTGGTGACTGGCGACGCCGGTGTCGTCGACGGCCTCGAGCCGCGGCGCAACCTGCTCTTTCGGCAGGACGAATGGCGCACCAAGTCCTTCGCTGCCAACCTCGACCAGCTGCTGGTGCTGGTGGCGGCCGAACCGGTATTCAGCGAGTCGCAGCTCACGCGCGCCCTCATCGCAGCAGCCGAGGCCGGCATCCCGGCCATCATCGGCCTGAACAAGACCGACCTGCCGACCATCGCCGTCGCGCGTGAGCGCCTGGCGCCCTACCGCGCGATGGGCGTGACGGTGATCGAACTGGCGCTGAAGACCGACCCGCTGGGCGCCCAGGCCGTGCTGGCGCCGCTGCTGGCCGGCCGCACGACGCTGGTGCTGGGCCCGAGCGGCATGGGCAAGAGCACGCTCATCAACCTGCTGGTGCCGCAGGCGGCGGCCCAGGTGGGCGAAATCTCGCAGGCCCTGAACACCGGCCGCCACACCACCACCAGCACACGCTGGTACTGGCTGCACGGCGCCGACGAGGCCACGGGCGCCGACCACGGCCCCCGTGGCGCGCTGATCGACTCACCCGGCTTCCAGGAGTTCGGCCTGCGCCAGGTGCAGCCCGAGCAGCTGGCCAGCCTGATGCCGGATTACGCCGCCGCGCTGGGCCACTGCCGCTTCCACAACTGCAGCCACCGCCACGAACCCGGCTGCGGCGTTCGCGACGCCGCGGCGCGCGGCGAAATCAGCCCGACACGACAGCGGATCTACGGCGAGCTGTTCGAGGAACTGTCGCAGAAGAAGTGGTGAGCGGTCGGGTGCGGCGTCAGCCGACGACGTGCGCCAGTGTCAGCAGCGCCACCAGCAGCATCCACAGCACCACCGAGCGCCACACCAGCCCGACCACGCTGTGCAGGTGGCCCGGCTGCGCCGGCACCCCGGCGGTCGAGCCCTGGGCATCGGCCATGCCGGTTTCGCCGCCGGCGTCGAAGGTCTTCGAGCGGTCGGGCGTGACACCGGGCGCCGCGGCACCGCCCAGTTGCACGCCGACGGCACCGGCCGCGGCGGCCAGGATGACACCTTCGTTCGGGTGCTGCCAGAGCGTGGCATCGCGCCGCCAGCTGGCCGCCGCTTCCTCGAAATTGCCGACCACCGCGAAGCCGAAGGCCGTCAGCCGCGCCGGCACGTGGTCGATGAAGCCGAAGAGGCGCTGCGACAGCGCCAGCAGGGCGTCGTTGCCCGGCGCGTCGATGTTGCGGTGGCGGTAGCCCCAGTAGCGCGTCGAAAACTCGGCCATGCGGTAGAACACCGCGCCCATCGGCCCCAGGCCCAGCGCCGAGAGCACGACGAACCAGAAGAAGACGCCGAAAACATGGCGGTGCGCGGCCAGCAGCGCGTGTTCGATGACGTGGCGCAGCACCTCGGTGCGCGGCAGTTCGCTGGCGTCGAGGTGGCGCCACTCGGCAAGCAGGCGGCGCGCCTCGTTTTCGTCGCCACGCTCGAGCGCGTCGCGGATGTCGGTGAAGTAGTGGCTGAACTGGCGAAAGCCCAGCGTGAGGTAGAGCAGGCCGACATCGAACACCAGCGCCAGAACCAGGCTGTAGTGGCTGATCAGCAGGTGCAAGGCCGCCACCCCCAGCGACGGCACGCCCACCGAGACGCACCAGACGACCCAGGTGTGGTGGGGCTGGCCGGCGTCGAAGTTGCGGCCCGTCCAGCGCACCCACGACATCAGGGTCTCGTGCACCCAGTTGTCGCGCGGCAGTGGCTTGAGCTGCTCGATCAGCAGCGCGAACAGGACAGCGAAGAAACTCATCGCCTTCGATGATAGGGCGTTGCCCGCCGGGCGCCGGGTCAGGCGCCGCGTCAGGCGCCGAGGAAACGGTAGAGGTTGCGCAACATCGCCGCCGTCGCACCCCAGATGAAGTACTCGCGCGGCTGGCCGTCGACCCCCGTGCCGGTCCAGGGCATGGACAGGAACTGGCGCTCGCCGCCTTCGTAGCTGAAGACGTGGCGCCGGTGGTGGGTCGGGTTCATCAGGTGCTGCATCGGCACCTCGAAGGCCTCGGCGACCTCGAAGCTGTCCAGCGCGACGGTGTAAGGCGCCTGGACGAGCGCCACCACCGGCGTCACGACGTAGCCCGTCACCGTGGTGTAGGTCGGCAATTGGCCGATCACCTCGACCCTGCTGGGCGGCAGGCCGACTTCCTCCTGCGCCTCGCGCAGCGCGGTGGCCGCGGCACTGCCGTCCTCGGGTTCGCTGCGGCCGCCGGGAAAGCTGATCTGCCCGGCGTGGTCGCGCAGGTGGTCGGTGCGGCGCGTCAGCAGCACGTGCAGGCCCTCCTCGCGCTGCACCAGCGGCACCAGCACGGCGGCCGCGCTGGGTTCGCGGCCGGCGAACACGCCGCCGGCGTCGCCGCGGAATTCGGGCTGCCAGTCGCCGGCTTCGGTAAAGCGCCGCCGCAAGGCCTGCGCCGACAGGCGCTCGATCGGCACCGCGGGCAGATGGGCATCCGCGCCGACCACCGGGATGCGGCGGGGGTCTAGGATGCGCGGCGGCGCTGTCATGGCCGCCCGAGGCCGAAGGCCAATGACAAAGGCCGCCCGAAGGCGGCCTTGGCGATCGACAACGCCCGAAGACGGACGCTGGTGACCCGCTGCATTACGCCAGCTTTTCCTTGATGCGCGCCGACTTGCCGCTGCGCTGGCGCAGGTAGTACAGCTTGGCGCGGCGCACGTCGCCGCGGCGCTTGACTTCGATGCTCGCGATCAGCGGGCTGTAGGTCTGGAAGGTGCGCTCGACGCCTTCGCCGCTGGAAATCTTGCGCACGATGAAGCTGCTGTTCAGCCCCCGGTTGCGCTTGGCGATGACCACGCCTTCGTAGGCCTGCAGCCGCTTGCGCGTGCCTTCGACGACGTTGACGCTGACGATCACGGTGTCGCCAGGGGCGAACGCGGGAATCGTCTTGTTGAGGCGAGCAATCTCTTCCTGCTCGAGGATGGCAATCAGGTTCACTGGGGGTTCTCCGGTCGATCTTGTCGCGGGCGGGTTGAATTGGAATGGTGCCCGGCAGAGGATCGAAAAGCCTTTGATTATAGCCCGAGGTCGGCCAGGTAGCGCTCGTCGGCGCGGCTCAGGCGCCCTGCGGCGCGTGCCGCGGCGATGAGATCGGGGCGGCGCCGCGCGGTGACTTCCAGCGCCCGCTCGCGGCGCCAGCGCGCGATCTGCGCGTGGTGGCCCGACAGCAGCACCGGCGGCACGGGGTGTTCGACGCCGTCCACCACCAGCAACTCGGGGCGGCTGTAGCTCGGGCCTTCGAGCAGGCCGTCGGAGAAGCTGTCCTGCTGGTGCGACGGCGCCGTCAGCACCCCTTCCTGCAGCCGCGCCACGGCGTCCAGCAGCGCCAGTGCGGGCAGTTCACCGCCCGAGAGCACGAAGTCGCCGAGGCTGATCTCGTGCGTGACGTGGGCGTCGAGCAGGCGCTGGTCGATGCCCTCGTAACGCCCGCACAGCAGCACCGAGCCGGGCCCGGTGGCAAAGCGCTCGACCATCGCCTGGTCCAGCCGCTGCCCGGTGGGTGTGAAGTGCACCACCGCCGGCCGGGCCTCGCCGCGGTCGGCGGCCACGGCTTGCAGCGCGCGCTGCAGCGGCTCGAAGAGCATCACCATGCCGGGGCCGCCGCCGTAGGGGCGGTCGTCGACACGGCGGTAGGCGTCGTCGGCGAAGTCGCGCAACGGCCACAGCCGCACGTCGACCTGCCGGCTCTCGAACGCGCGGCGCGTGATGCCGTGGCTGAAGTGCGGGGCGAAGAGCTCGGGGAAGAGCGTGACGACGTCGAAGCGCATCGTGTGCGCTTCAGGCCAGGTCTTCGGCGTCCCAGTCGACGGCGATGCGCCGCCCGGGCAGGTCGACGCCGTCGACGTAGGCGTCGACGAAGGGGATCAGCACCTCGGGCGCGGCGGCTTCGGCGGGCTGGATGCGCAGCACGCAGTGCGGGCCGGTCTCGATGAGACCGACGACCACGCCCAGCGCCAGATCCTGGCGGTTGTGCACCGTCAGGCCGATGAGGTCGATCCAGTAGAACTCGCCCTCGTCGGGCGTCGGGAAGCTGGCCCGCGAAACGAAGATGCGCGCACCTTGCAGCGCCTCGGCGGCGTTGCGGTCGGGCAGTTCCTGTGCCGTGGCCACGACGCCGTCGCCGTGCTCCTTGGCGCTGAGCACCTTGAGCAGCGTCGGCAGCGCCGCGGCCTTCGGACCGCGCGGGCCCGGGCTTTCCGGCGGCTGGACAAACCAGCGTTTGGAGGAGAAGAGCGCCTGCGGGTCGGCGGCAAAGGCTTTGACCTTGATGCCGCCCTTGATGCCCCAGGCGCCCATGACGCGGCCGACTTCCACCGCGTCGGCCGGCATCACCGGCGTGTCGCCGACGTCCGGCCCGGCGGTCTGGTTCGCCGCGTTCACGTCAGCGACCTTCAGGTCAGCAACGTTCAGGCCGCCTTCTTGGCCTGGTCGACCAGGCGTGCCACGGTGGGCGACAGCTGGGCGCCGACGCCGGTCCAGTGGGTGACACGGTCGAGCGCCACGCGCAGCGGCTGCTCGCCGCCCGAGGCCACGGGGTTGTAGAAACCCACGCGCTCGATGAAGCGGCCGTCACGGCGCTCACGCGCGTCGGCGACGACGATGTTGAAGAACGGGCGCTTCTTGGCGCCGCCACGGGCGAGTCGGATCACGACCATGTGAGGATTCCTTGGGAACAGGGGTTGGTGAACGACCACGGGAGACACACCGGGCAGATCACCTTGGTGGCCAGCAGTCAAACTGCCGGCCTCGGCTGGCGCCGTAGATACGCCCGCGGTGTTCACTTTCACCACCTGCAGGCCAACGCCGAAAACCGCGCATTATAAACTGCTTGCTTGCCGTCACGAGCGCCCTGCCCTGCATCTGCCACCTGAATGAGCCCTGCAACGCCCGAGACCCCTGAATCGCCCTACCGTTCCAAGACCGTCGCGGCCTGGCTGGCGCTGCTGCTGGGCACGCTGGGTGCGCACCGCTTCTACCTGCACGGCTGGCACGACCGCCTGGGCTGGCTCCACCTGCCGCCGACGCTGGCGGGCCTGTACGGCGTGCTGCGCATGCGCGAACTGGGCCAGGACGACCAGCTCGCCTGGCTGCTGGTGCCGCTGCTGGGCGTGTCGATCTCGGTGGCCATGGTCAGCAGCATCGTGCATGCGCTGACGAGCGACGAAAAGTGGGATGCGCGCCACAACCCGGGCCACGCCGTCGTGGCCACCGGCTGGGGCCCGGTGCTCGCGGCCATCGCCGGCCTGATGGTGGGCGGCGCGGTGCTGACGGGCACCATCGCCTTCAGCGGCCAGAAGTTCTTCGAGTGGCAGCTGGAGGCCCGCCCGGCGAGCCGCCCCTAGTGGCGGTTCAGAACAGCAGCATGCTGACGCCGTAGAAGACGGCGGCGATCAGCGCCGTCGCCGGGATCGTGACGATCCAGGCCATCACGATGTGCCCCGCCAGACCCCAGCGCACTGCCGACGCGTTGCGCACCGAGCCGACGCCGAAGATGGCACCGGTGATGGTGTGCGTGGTCGACACCGGCACACCCAGCCCGGTGGCGACGAAGAGCGTGATGGCGCCGCCGGTCTCGGCACAGAAACCACCCACCGGCTTGAGCTTCGTGATGCGCTGCCCCATCGTCTTGACGATGCGCCAGCCACCGAACATGGTGCCCAGGCCGATCGCGATGTAGCAGCACCAGATCACCCACGACGGCGGCATCGTGTCGCTGGCCTGGCTGTAGCCGGCGGCGATCAGCAGCAGCCAGATGATGCCGATGGTCTTCTGCGCGTCGTTGCCGCCGTGGCCCAGCGAATACAGGCCCGCCGAGACGAGCTGCAGCCGCCGGAAGACGTTGTCGACGCGCAGCGGCGAAGTGCGCCTGCAAGCCCAGGCCACGCCCACCATCAGCAGCGAGCCGAGCAGGAAGCCCATCACCGGCGAGATGAGGATGAAGGCCACCGTCTTCAGCACGCCGGCCCAAACGAGCGGCCCGGTGCCCGCCTTGGCGACGGTCGCGCCGACGATGCCGCCGATGAGCGCGTGCGAGCTGCTCGAAGGAATGCCGTACCACCACGTGATCAGGTTCCACGCGATGGCCCCCACCAGGGCGCCGAAGATCACGTGCTGGTCGACGATGCCCGGGTCGACGATGCCCTTGCCCACGGTGGCCGCCACCTTGAGCTGGAAGACGAAGATCGCGACGACGTTGAAGAAGGCCGCGAAGGCCACGGCGTGCTGCGGCTTGAGCACGCCGGTGGAAACCACGGTGGCGATCGAGTTGGCCGCGTCGTGAAAGCCGTTCATGAAGTCGAACAGCAAGGCCATCACGACCAGCATGATCACCACCCACAGCTCCATGGGCACCGCGCTCGGCAGGGTCGACATCGCGGCGCTCAGGAGTTCTCGAGCACGATGCCTTCGACCAGGTTGGCGACGTCCTCGCAACGGTCGGAGATGGACTCCAGGTGTTCGTAGACCGCCTTCAGCTTGATCAGTTGCCGCGTATCGGGCTCCTCGCGGAACAGGCGCGACATCGCCGAGCGCATCACGCGGTCGGCGTCGGACTCGAGCTGGTCGATCTCGCCGCAGGTCAGCAACACGGCCTCGGCGATCTCGGCGGTCTTCAGCTTGGGCAGCATGGCCAGCACGCTCTGCACACGTTCGCAGCAGCGCACCGAGATCTCGGACAGGCGCACCACGTCCTCGGACAGGTTCTGCAGGTCATACAGCGACATCACCTCACTGGTGTCCTGCAGCAGGTCGAGCACGTCGTCCATCGCGTTGATCAGGCGGTGGATCTGGTCGCGGTCGAGCGGCGTGATGAAGGTGCGGTGCAGCAGCCGGTGCACTTCGGCGGTGATCTTGTCGGCCGCACGCTCCGAGGCGCCAACGGCATTGGCATGGCGCTCGCGCTCGGCCGGGTTGCCGTAGTCCTGCACCATGGCCAGGAAAGACCTCGCGCCCTCTGCGATGTGCTGGCCGTGCTGATTGAACAATTCGAAGAAATTACCTTCGCGCGGCAACAGCCTTCCGAAAACCATGCTGACTCCGTTGGCTGCAGCCGGTTCGTCTTCCGGCTGTCATTGTCTTGTCACGAATCGATTCTAGGCGCCACCGGGGCACGGGCTCGGCAAGTCTCATGGCAGGCGTTCGATGCACTGGGCTGCGGCGGCGGCCGCCCAAGGAGCCAGCGGGCCGAGCCGTGGGTGCACGGCATCGGGCGCGATCTCCAGCAAGGGCTGCAGCACGAAGGCGCGCTCGTGCAGGCGCGGATGCGGCAGGGTCAGCGTCTCGCTGACCTGCTCACGCTGGCCGTAGAGCAGCAGGTCGAGGTCCAGGCAACGCGGTGCATGGCGGTAGGGCCGCTGGCGGCCGTGGGCCTGCTCCAGCGCCAGCAGCGCGGCCAGCAGCGCATCGGGCGCCAGCGTGGTCTGCAGTTCGACGACGGCGTTGAGGTAGTCGGGCCCCGGGGCATCGACCGGGGCGCTGCGGTACAGGCTCGAGCGGCGCAGCACACGGGTGCCGGGCAGCGCGTCCAGGCCGACCGATGCGGCGTCGAGTGTGGCGCGGGCGTCGCCGAGGTTCGCACCCAGGCCCACGAAGACACGCTCGGTCGAGCCACCGGGCGCCTCCAGGGGCACCGCTGCGGGTGCGGCGCCGCAAGGCCCGGGGTTCATCGCACCGCGGCTCAGGCCGCCGGCGGGGCGCCC
>CAMTUD010000185.1:0-14712 GCA_947084805.1 uncultured beta proteobacterium
CCGGGTCACTTGCCCGGCATTGGCGTTGCCGAAGTTGACCAGGACTTCAGCGCGTTCTCCAGGGGCCAGCTTGAGGGTGCTGCGTGCCACCGGAGCGGCGATCGCGCCGCCTTCGTTGGCGATCTGCAGCATCGGCGTTGCATCGCTCAGTCGCAGCTCCAGGATTCGCGCATTGCAGCCGTTCAGAAGTCGCAACCGGACCCATTGCCGAGGTGCCCGCCACGTCGGGCCGAATACGCCGTTGACCAGAAGTCGATCGCCGGCGTACCCAACGAGCTGATCGTTGGCCGTGAGCGTGTAGTCGATCCTTCCGTCTGCCGTGAAGCGTTTGTCCTGCAGCACCAGCGCCAGGTCATCGACGCCCCAGGTGTCGGGCAACACCGTCGGCCCGACGGTGCCGTCGTCGATGATCAGCAGGCCTGCCAGGCCAGACACCACCTGACGTCCGGTGCTCCCGTGGGCATGAGGGTGGAACCAGCAGGTGGAGGCCGGGTTCGCGACCGGAAAACTTGCCTCCCAGGTGGCACCCGGGGCAATGGGTTGGTGCGGGCCGCCGTCGACCTCCGGCGGGATCACCAGCCCATGCCAGTGCGCCGTGGTGATCTCGTCCAGATCGTTGAGAACCCGAATCGTGGTGCGCTCGCCAGTGTGCAAACGCAGGGCGGGGCCCAGCAGCGCGCCGTTGTAGCCCAGTGTGGGCGTATTGACGCCGCTCAGGATCTGCGAACTGCCACGTCGGACGGCCAATGCAAACTGTCGTCCCCCGCTGCCATCCGCCACCCCAGCGTCCTGCTGGACGATGGGCAGGCTGCGCTCAGTTGCACCAGCGGCCGGATCGACGAGGCCCATGTTGATGCCCTGGTTCATCATCGAGGGCGAGCCGCCGCCGCCGCAGCCTGAAAGCTGAGCGAGCGAAGCACCTGCTGCGCCCAGGAGCAGCATGCGCCGCCGCTCGTCGAGCCGCTTGCCTGCCGTTGTCAGTGTCGCATTCATGGCCGCTCCAGAAGGTTCAGGCAAAGTCAGTCAGGTAAGGGAGTCAGTAGGTCCATGCACTACTTGGGGTAGGTCGCGAAGACCTTGGACTGCCCTTCCTTGCCGATGAGCAGGACGTCATACGGATCCTTTCGCCCTGGTATGTCCATGCCGGGTGCTGAAAGCGGCATGCCCGGCACTGCCAGTCCGAGGGCCTTGGGCCGGGCTGCCAGCAGCCGCTTGACCTCCGTTGCCGGAACATGGCCTTCGAGCACATAACCGGCAACCGTGGCCGTGTGGCAACTGCCGTATCGATCGGGAAGTCCAAGGCGCCTGCGCTCCGCAGGGGCGTCGTCGACTTCGGTCACCTTGACCGTGAAGCCGGCTGCCCGCATGTGCTCGACCCAGGCGCCGCAGCAGCCACAGGTCGGGCTCTTGAACACCTGCACTGGCGCTGTGGGTGAGGCTGCCATTGCCGGCAGGGCGGAGATGACCGCGAGCGCTCCCGCGCTGAGAAAGAAGTGGCGTCGATTCATGAGTGTGTCCTCAGGATGTGGTCATGGGTGGCATGGGTGTGGTTGGCGCCACATGGGTGGGCGCCGTACTGTCTTGGACTGGGGTGTGCCGCAGCTGCCACTGTTTGACCAGCGCATACAGCGCCGGAATCACGCCCAGCGTGAGCACGGTGGAGGAGATCATTCCGCCAACCATCGGCGCGGCAATGCGGCTCATCACCTCCGAGCCGGTGCCGGTGCCCCACATGATCGGCAACAGGCCGGCCATGATGGCCACCACCGTCATCATCTTGGGGCGCACACGTTCGACGGCACCTTCCATCACCGCGCCGTAGAGGTCGGTCGGCCCGGGCAGGCGACCTTCAAGGCGGCAGCGCTCCTTCGCTTCCGCCCAGGCATGGTCGAGATAGATCAGCATCACCACGCCGGTTTCCGCTGCAACGCCGGCCAGTGCGATGAACCCGACGGCCACCGCCACCGACAGGTTGTAGTCGAGCCACCACATCAGCCACACGCCGCCCACTAGAGCGAACGGCACCGAGAGCATGACGATGAAGGTCTCCGGGAGCCTGCGGAAGTTCAGGTAGAGCAGCAGGAAGATCAGCAGCAGGGTCACCGGCACGACGATCTTCATCTTCTCGACGGCACGCTCCATGCCCTCGAACTGACCGCTCCAGGTGATGTAGTAACCCGCAGGGAACTTCACCTGGTCGGTCACTGCCTTGCGCGCGTCGGCGACGTAGCTGCCGATGTCGCGGCCACGGATGTCGACGAAGATGTAGGCGGACAGCAGCGCGTTCTCGGTGCGGATGCCCGGCGTGCCGCGTGCCACCACGACCTTGGCCACCTGGCCCAAGGGCACCATGGCGCCGCCCATGATCGGCACCAGCACCTCGCGCTCGATCTGCTCGGGATTGCTGCGCAACTCGCGCGGGTAGCGCACGGTGACGCCGAAGCGCTCACGGCCCTCCACCGTCGTGGTGACCATCTCGCCGCCCAGAGCCGTGCCGATCACATCGAGCAGTTCGCCCACGGTCAAGCCGTAGCGCGCCAATGCCACGCGGTCCGGCTCGATGTTGAGGTAGCTGGCGCCGGTCAGCCGTTCGGCGAAGGCGGATGTCGTCCCAGGCACTGCCTTGACCACCGTCTCGATTTCCCGGGCCAGCTTCTCCATCTCGCCCAGGTCCTTGCCGAAGACCTTGATGCCGATCGGCGTGCGGATACCGGTGGACAGCATGTCGATGCGCGCCTTGATCGGCATGGTCCAGGCGTTGGAGACGCCGGGAAACTGCAATGCCTTGTCCAGCTCGGCGATCAATTTGTCGGTGGTCATGCCGGCACGCCACTGCTCTTGCGGTTTGAGGTTGATGACGGTCTCGAACATCTCCGTCGGCGCCGGGTCGGTCGCGGTGTTGGCGCGGCCGGCCTTGCCATAGACCGACTCGATCTCCGGGAAGCTCTTGATGATCTTGTCCTGCGTCTGCAGCACCTCGGCAGCCTTGGTGATGGACATGCCCGGCAGCGAGGCCGGCATGTACAGCAGCGTGCCCTCATTGAGTGTCGGCATGAACTCGCTGCCCAACTGGGACGCCGGGTACCAGGACAGCCCCATCGTGATCACGGCCAGTGCCACGGTCAGCTTCTTCCAGCGCATGACGGCTTCGATGATCGGCCGGTAGACCCAGATAAGGAAGCGGTTCACCGGGTTCTTCGCCTCCGGCATGATCTTGCCGCGGATGAACAGCAGCATCAGCACTGGCACCAGCGTCACCGACAGCAGCGACGCACCAGCCATCGCGAAGGTCTTGGTGTAGGCCAGCGGCGAGAACAGGCGTCCCTCCTGCGATTCGAGCGTGAACACCGGCAGGAACGACACCGTGATGATGAGCAGCGAGAAGAACAGAGCCGGCCCCACCTCCTGGCAGGCGGCGATCATCGCGTCGGCGCGATCCTTAACGGTGTGGACGGGTTTGAGCCGGTCCAGCTTCTCCAGGTGCTTGTGCGCGTTCTCGATCATGACGATGGCCGCGTCGACCATTGCGCCGATGGCAATGGCGATGCCGCCCAGGCTCATCAGGTTCGAGTTCATGCCGAGCATGCGCATCGCGATGATCGAGATCAGCACGCCGACCGGCAGCATCAGGATGGCGACCAGTGCCGAGCGGACGTGCATCAGGAACACGACGCAGACTACGGCCACGATGATGCTTTCCTCGAACAGCGTCCAGGAGAGGTTCTTGATCGCGCGGTGGATCAGGTCCGAGCGGTCGTAGACGGCCTGGATCGTCACGCCCTCGGGCAGGCCGGCCGAGATCTCGGTCACCTTGGCCTTGACGTTGTGGATCACTTCCAGCGCGTTCTGGCCGAAGCGCGACATCACGATGCCGGAGACGACCTCGCCCTCGCCGTTCAGCTCTGACAGGCCACGCCGCTCGTCAGGGGCCATTTCGACGCGGGCGATGTCGCGGATGAGCACCGGCGTGCCGCCCTCGCTCTTGACGACGAGCATCTCGATGTCGGCCTTGCCGCGCAGGTAGCCCTTGCCGCGCACCATGTACTCGGTTTCGGCCATCTCCACGACGCGCCCGCCGACGTCGCGGTTCGAGTCGCGGATGACCTGCGATACCTTCATCAGCGGGATGCCGAAACTGCGCAGCTTGAGCGGATCGACGGTGACCTGGTAGGTCTGCACGAAGCCGCCCAGCGAGGCCACTTCGGCGACGCCCGGCGCCTTGGTGAGCTGGTAGCGCACGTACCAGTCCTGGATGGTGCGCAGTTCAGCCAGCGTCTTGTCCTTGGCCAGCAGCACGTACTGGTAGACCCAGCCGACACCGGTGGCGTCAGGGCCCAGCGAGGGTGACACGCCCTTGGGCAGGCGGCTGGAGGCGAAGTTCAGGTACTCCAGCACCCGGCTGCGCGCCCAGTAGATGTCGGTGCCGTCCTCGAAGATCACGTAGACGAACGAGGCGCCGAAGAACGAGAAGCCGCGCACGACCTTCGACTTCGGCACCGCCAGCATCGCCGTGGTGAGCGGGTAGGTCACCTGGTCTTCGACGACCTGTGGCGCCTGGCCCGGGTACTCGGTGTAGACGATGACCTGCACGTCCGACAGGTCGGGCAGGGCGTCGAGCGGTGTCTTCATTACGGCAACGACACCGCCGATGACGACGAACAGGGTGGCGAGAAGGACGAGGAACGGGTTCCTGCCCGACCATTGGATGATCTTGGCCAGCATGGTGCCCCCCGCTCAGTGGCCGCTGTGCGAGCCGGCGGCCGCGGAAGGTGCCGGCGTTGGCTTGGCCGTGGGTGGCGCGCCTGCACTGCCTGGCACCGCAGAGATGGCCGTCACGACGTACTCGCCGGGCTGCCGCTCCACGAACTCGAAGTTCACGGCCTGCCCGGGCCGCAGCCCTTGCAGCAGCGCCGTGTTCGCGGCCTTGAACTCCATCGTCATGGCCGGCCACTTCAAGGTCGCGACGGGGCCGTGGTTGAGGCTCAGGCTGCCCGTTTTCGGGTCGAAACTGTCGACGGTGCCGGTGGCCTTGTGGCCGACTTTGGCCGGTGCCGGCGCGGCGGGTGCAGCGGGTGCAGCGGGGGCAGCGGGGGCAGCGGGGGCAGACGGCGCCGCACCCGATGCCGCAGCTTCGGAGCCCTTCGGCGCATTGCCGTGCCCCGAGTGCCCACTGAGGCCTCCGACGGCTGCCTTCAGGTTGCTCTCGGCGTCGATCAGGAAGTTTGCAGCCACGACGACCTGCTCGCCGTCACTCACGCCCTTGATGACTTCGACGAAGTTCTCGCCGCGGCCACCCAGCTCCACCTCGCGTGGCTCGAACCTTCCTTCGCCGACTTGAACCAGCACGAGGCGGCGCGTGCCGGTGTCGATGACCGCCGAGTCCGGCACCGTCAGCACGGGTGATTTGCCACCCACGGCCAGCTCGACCTGCGCGAACATCGCCGGCTTGAGCCGCTGGCCCGGGTTGGCCAGTTCCACACGCACGGGCACGCTGCGGGTGTCGGCCTTCAGCGTGGGGTAGACATAGGTGATGCGTCCGCTGAACACCTCGTTCGGGTAAGCCGTGACGGTGACCTTGGCTGCGGCGCCGGTCTTGACGCTGCCGATGTCCTGCTCGGACAGGTCCGCGATGACCCAGACCGATGACAGGTCGGTCACCTGGTAGAGCATCTCGCCGGGCATGAAGCGCATGCCCTGCAGCGCCTTCTTCTCGGTCACCACGCCTGACACGGGCGATGGGAAGCTGATGCTGCGCTGCACCTGCCCCGACTTCATCAGCGCCGTGACTTGCGCCGGCGAGAGGTCCCAGTTGCGCAGGCGCATCAGGCTCGACTCGGCCAGCTGCCGCATGCCGCTCTGCGCCTCGGCACCGGCATCCTTCATGGCCTGGGTGCCCTGCATCGCGATGGCGTATTCGCGTTGCGCCGACACCAGCTCGGGGCTGTAGGCCTCGAACAAGGGTTGGCCCTTGGCGACGGCCTGGCCGGTGACGTTGACGTGCAGGCGCTCGACATAGCCCTCGAACTTGGGTGCGATGACGTAGACCCGCCGCTCGTCGGGCTCGACGCGCCCGGCGGCGCGCACCGTGCGCCCCAGCAGGCGCATGCCGACAGCTTCCGTCCGCACGCCCAGTTTCTGGATCTTCTCGGTGCTGATGCGCACCTGGTTCGGTGACGCCGCAGCGCCTGCCGACCCGGCAGGCGCCGACTCGTCCTCGCCTTCGTAGACGGCGATGTAGTCCATGCCCATCGGGTCCTTCTTGGGCGTCGGCGACGTGTCGGCCAGCCCCATCGGGTTGCGGTAGTACAGCAGCTTGCGCGGCTTGGGTGCATCGGCTGTCGCCGAAGCCGCGTTGGCGCCGTCTGGCGCCGCGGCCGGTGCACGGGTACCGAGCCAGTAACTGCCGGCGCCGACGGCGCCCAGCACGACGACCGCAAGTGCGACGTGGATGGGTTTCAAAGGTCTTCTCCCAGAATGCGTTCGATGTCGGTCAGGCGCATCTGCGCCTCGACCTGTGACTTGAGCAGTTCCTGCCGCGCCTTGCGTATCTGCCGCTGGGCTTCCAGAAGCATGGCGAACTCGGCCTTGCCGTTTTCGTAGGCAGCCACGGCCGACTGCAGGCCGAGCTCGGACTGCGGCAGCATCTCGGACCTGATCAGCGTCTCGGTGCGCCGCGCGGCATCAAGCCCCGCGAGATTGGCGCCGAGTTCGCCCAGCAGTTGGTGCGACAGGGCGTCGGCGCGTGACCGCGCGGCACTGACCATGGCGTCGGCCTCGCGCTCCTGGCCGCGCCGCGATTCCTGCTGCAGGGGGATGTTGATCTCGAACATCACGCCCCAGGTGGTGATGCGTGAGCCCATCTGCGACGGCGACACGCCCACCTGGAGATCGGGGTACCGGTTGGCCTGCGTGAGCTCGCGGTTCTTCTGGGCTGCCGTCAGGCGCGCCAGCTCCGCGGCGATCTGCGGGTTGCGCTGGCGGGCCCTGTCGACCAGCGATTGGGCATCGGCCGTGGTCAGGGCGGGCAGCGGGCGCAATGCCACAGGGTCGGCCAGGGCAGCCGTGCCCTCGCGTGCCAGCAGGCCATTCAGCTTTGCCCGCAGTTGCCGCTTTTCGCTGTCGAGCGCGATGAGTTCCGCGCGCATGGCCGTCTGCTCCAGCTGGGCCCGGATCGCGTCCGGCTGGCCCGCCAGTCCACCCGCATATCGGGCCTGGGCAATCTGCTCCAGGCGCGCCATCAGGCCCAGCACTTCGCCCGCCAGGCGTTCGTTGCCCGCCGCGCGGTAATACTCGGCGTAGGTGGTCTTGATGCGCGCAGCCAGTTCGACCCAGGTGGCGTCGGTCTTGGCGTCGGCCTGTCTGGCGTCGGCAGCAGCGGCATCGCGACGCAGGTCTCGTTTGCCCCAGAGCGGCAGGGATTGCATCAGCGTGTACTTCGTCTCTCCCACCTTCCACGGCAGCAAGCTGGGTGAGGCGTCGTTGCCGTAGTTGTTAATGTTCATGAGCTCGACGCGCAGCACCGGGTCGGGCAAGGCGCCGGCCGGGCCGATGCGCTGTGAGGCAGCGTCGGCCTCTGCTTGCATGGCCCTGAGATCGGGGCTCTGCGCTCGGGCGTAGCTGAGCAGACCTTTCAGATCTGCGCCCAGGGTCGCCTCCTGTGCCACCGCCGGGCCTGACAAGCCGGTGGCGGCCAGAAGGGCGAACAACAGGCTGCGCCCCATCCGTCTGAGCCCATGACTCCGCGCCTCCGGCCTGTGTGCCGAGCTGCCGTTCAGCGGCCGCGGGGTCGTTTGTCGAAGTGTCGTCATCAGTGGGCTCCTGGCGATGTCAACGACTGGCGCGTGCGCATCAGTTGTTCTTCTCGGCGCTGTGGTTGTGTTTGGGCAGCTTCTTGGTCTGCGCTGCCGACGCAGCAGCGTCAGGGGCGGTGGCTGATGCGCTTGCAGCGCACGGGCCGGACCTGACCATCGGCCGCGGCATCCCCTTTTCTGCACCGTGGTCGTGCCTCGCCATCGGCTTGGCGCAGTCGGTGGACATCATGGCCCCACTCATTGGCGCTGACGCGCCAGACGTAGGTTGGGTTTGTGCGAACGCGGACAGCGCGGCGGAAGCAAACAGGACGGGAGCAATGAGAGTGCGGATCATGAACATGGCAGTGAATCCAGATGGAAGGATGGGTGGCGTCGGCAACTTCGCGCGGACGGCGCGAGAGTCAGGGACGCACAGAGTGGATGCTGTCGACAGACCCGTCGTCGCAGGACAACGGCTCGACAGCCTGGCCAGTGGCGATCAGAGCGACCGGGTGTCGCTCAGCTGGCCGCGCGAGGCGTCAAAGCGCCAGGCGCAGGAAGGCGATGGAGATGGGTATGGGCGGTGCTCGAACGCCGTCCCGGCGTGGCACGCTTGCATTGGCCGGCTCGAGGACCGGTGCGGGCAACGCGGTGGCAGCCACCACGCAGATCAGCGGGTAGGCCTGCACGTCGTCGGATGCAGGCTTTTGCGTGGGTATCGAGACGCTCGCCTTGTCGCAGAAGTCCACACAGTTCGCGGCGTCCGTCGCGCCGTGTGGCGCCTCACCTCCACCGTGGTGCGAGTCTGCGGCCTGGGAGCCGTGTGCCGTGGGCAACCTGGCCGGTTCAGTCACTACCATGGACAAGCACGCGTTGGCCACGCCGGCACCCATGGCAAAAACCCACACCAGCAGCACGCGTGCTGCCCAGAGGCGGAGTTGTTGACGGTGGCGGAACATGGTCTTGGCGGTCGCAGGTGACGTATCGAGTAGGGGTTCGAAGTGAGCGGGGAGTCTCCGTGCCAGTCGACAGAGACTCATTGACAGAAGTCAAGGTCGGCTGGTGTGTTCGCCCCTGGAACCCACTCTATGGGTCCGACGCCCACCACAACATGGCTGGATCATGACGACGTTGTAATGTTCGATGCTCAGGAGCGTCGCGCTGGCACCCAGCCTGCAGAATCCGGCTCATGAAGATCCTGGTCGTCGAAGACGAGCGCCGCGCTGCCGACTACCTTCGTCAAGGTCTGGCGGAGTCCGGCTATGTGGTCGAGGTGGCGCTCAACGGCACCGATGGCCTGCATGCGGCGATGAACGGCGACCACGACCTCGTCGTGCTGGATGTCATGCTGCCCGGTCTGGACGGCTTTGCGGTCCTCTCGGCGCTGCGAACGGCCAAGCAGACGCCCGTGCTGATGCTGACCGCTCGCGCACAGGTCAACGACAAGGTGCGTGGCTTCGACCTCGGCGCCGACGACTATCTCGTCAAGCCGTTCCAGTTCCCGGAGCTGCTGGCCCGTGTGCGCGCGCTGCTCAAGCGAGGCAGACCCGTCGCATCGGATCCCGTGCAACGGGTGGCCGATCTGGAAATCGATCCCTTGAAGCACCGGGCCACACGCGGCGGCCAGCGCATCGACCTGAGCGCAAAGGAGTTTGCCCTGCTTGCCTTGCTCGTTCAGCGGGCTGGAGAAGTGCTGTCCCGCACGCAGATCGCGTCGCTTGTCTGGGACATCCATTTCGACTCCGAGACCAACGTCGTGGACGTGGCGATCCGCCGCTTGCGCGCCAAGATCGATGACCCGTTTCCGGACAAGTTGATCCACACAGTGCGTGGCGTCGGCTACGTGCTCGAGCAGCGTGCATGACGGTCGACACCGCGACAGGAATGCGTCTGCGGGGCTCCTTGGCACTGCGCATCGCGGTGGCCAGCGTCCTGTTCGGCATCGTTGTCGCCGCCGGCACGGTTGCGGTCGGCTACTGGAACCTCTTCAAGCAACTCGACGAGCGCGCCATGGTCGAGATGCAGGGCCGCCGAGAGTTGCTGGTGCGCCTGCTATCCACGACGCCGTCTTTGGCCGGCATCGGAGATTCGAAGGAGCGCTTTGCCGACCTGTTCTTCGGCCACGATGATTTGCACCTCGCCCTGCTCGAACCCGGGACGGGACGGCTCATTGCAGTGTTTTCGGACGTTGCCGGCCAGTCCGTCAACGGACTGGGGCACGCGAAAGCGGCTCCGAACACGATGCATGCCTGGGTGACACACGACGGCAGGCGGTACAGCGGCTGGCATGGCTCGGTCGCAGTGGCCGATGGCGGCAGGGTCGAGTTCTACCTTTCGATCGATCGGCGCCAAGACGCCGCGCTGCTGGCGGGCTTCGTCAAGTCCACGCTGCTTGCCTTGCCCTTGCTTCTGGCCCTGGTGGCAGTGGGTGCGGGGTTCGTCGCCAGAACCGGGATGGCGCCGGTGCGTCGATTCAACAGGCTGGCGGCCTCCATCGGCACCCAGTCGCTCGGCCAGCGCGTGGCGGTGGCGGGCTTGCCCAGCGAATTGGTCGATATGGCGACCGAGTTCAACGGCATGCTCCAGCGCATCGACGCCGGCTACCAGCAACTCGAAGCGTTTTCGGGCGATCTGGCGCACGAAATGCGAACGCCCGTGGCCACCCTGCTGGGCCGCACGCAGGTGGCCTTGTCCAGAGGCCGCAGCGTGAACGAACTCCGCGAGGTCATGGAGGGCAACGTCGAAGAGCTGGAGCGCCTGTCCGCGCTCATCAACGACATGCTGTTCATCGCCCGCGCCGACCACGACGCCGCGCCGATTCAAGCGGAGCCCATCGATCTTGCCGTCCAAGCCCGGAGGGTGGCGGAATACCTCTCGCTCATTGCCGACGAGCGGGGCGTGACCATCCAGGTGCTCGGCGACGCACCACCCGTTCCGGCTGACCGTCTGCTCATCCAGCGCGCCATCACCAACCTGGTCAGCAACGCCATCCGGCACTCGGTGGAGCATGGCAAGGTCGTCATCGAGATCGCAGCGAACGGCACCACGGCCAGCCTGGAGGTCGTCAACGAGGGGCAGGCCATTGCGCCCGAACATCTCGACCGCGTCTTCGACCGCTTCTTCCGCGCCGACCCTGGTCGCTCACGCGACGCAGGCGGCAGCGGCCTCGGCTTGGCCATCGTGCGCTCGATTGCGCGTGTCCACCAAGGCAGCATTGCCGTGCGCAGCGGGGACGGTCACACCCGGTTCGTTCTCCAGCTTCCGATGACGCCTGATCGCGGGCAGCGCGGAACAACGTAGGGCCCCGGGGTCGGGCACGGCAGACCCCTCTGCTTAGCTGCGGCCACGTCGATCGGCTGCGGCGAAGGCAGCAGTGGTGTCAGGTGACGAAACTGTCATGTTGCCGCCATGCTCTGGACTGACCGTGCTTTCTACAGTTGCTTCACGTCGCAACCAAGCGACTCAACCCAGGCAAGGGGACACAAGCGTCCCGCTGCCCGGATCCGATCAAGCAACCCCGAAAGGACCTGCCATGAAGACCAAGTTTGCAGCCACCGCCCTGTTCATCGCTTCCGCCATGCTCGTCGGCAGCCCCGCATTCGCCCAATTCACCCGCGACCAGGTGAAGGCCGAGTTCGCCGAAGCCGTCCGCACCGGCGACATCATGTCCAACAGGGGCGGCCAGAATCTCAACGAGCGCTTCCCCGACCGCTACCCGTCGAAGCAGGTCCAGTCCACGCTTACCCGTGAGCAGGTCAAGGCCGAACTCGCGGAAGCTCAGCGCACAGGCGACATGGTGGTCGGCCAAAGCGGTCGGAAGCTCAACGAAATCTTCCCCGACCGCTACCCGGTCCAACAACCCAGGTCGACCCTGACGCGGGACCAGGTCAATGCCGAACTGGTCGAAGCGCAGCGTACCGGAAACTACGTGATGGCAGGCGAGGAGAGCGGCCTCTGCAACGAGGTGCACCCGTACATGCACGCCATGCAGTAGTTGGAGCCAACGCGCCGGGCGAACGAAATTGCTCGCAAGTTTGAGAGCACCGGCCCGCGCCTGATAGTCATGCTCGTTCACTCATGGCATCGGCCGTGTGCCCTCCGTGCCGATGTCTTCGTTCGCTGACGCACAGTCGCCGCGTTCATAAGCCGCGATGCTCGAAAGTTGAGACCGTGGATCAGAGTGTGGCAAGCACGGAATCGATCGTTGCAGGCGGTGCGGCGAAGCTTGCAAGCGCTGTGAGGATGCATGCCTCGTCATGGCGCACTGACCACCGAAAGTCACTACAAGGAAACTTCCATGAATCTCAAGACGATGATCCCCATCAAGGCCATGTGCCTCGTGCCGCTGACGGCCCTTTGGCTCGCATCGACTCCGGTCCAGGCGCAGACCGCTCCGGCAAAGGCGCCTACCGCTACTATGCCCATGGGGCAGGCGCACATGGGCGCGACCGGGCCGCATGACATGAAGGCGTCCATGATGATGGGCATGGAGAGCATGCAGCAGATGCCGTTGTCCGGCGACACTGACAAGGACTTCGCGATGATGATGAAGTTGCACCATCAGCAAGCCTTGAACATGGCGGAGATGGAACTTGCGAATGGCAAGTCAGCGGAAATGAAGGCTATGGCAAAGCAGATCATCGCGGCGCAGAAGAAAGAGATCGCGCAGTTCGATAAGTGGCTCGCCAAGCAGAAGTGAGTTTGGGGCTGAGCTCGCGCCATCGCGGCCGAGCTGCTGACCGAATTGCCGCCGTTCCTGGCACACGATGCCGTGCAGCGCGGCAAACTCAAGCTGGTGTCGTCGGCCGCTCGCAGACAGGGAAAAGAGCAGCACGCCGCGGCATCGAACTGTTCATCAGCGCGGCTGGAACATGATGAGGCCCATACCGGTCAGCGCGACGGCGACGCCCGCCACGTCCCATGCCGTCGGCCTGATGCCGTCCACGATCCACAGCCACAGCAGCGCGACGCCGATGTAGACCCCACCGTACGCCGCATACACCCGCCCTGCCGCAGTCTCGTGCAATGTGAGCAGCCAGGCGAAGAGGGCCAGGCTTGCCGCCGCCGGAACGAGCAACCATGCGGACCTGCCCTGCTTCAGCCACAGGTAGGGCAGATAGCAGCCAACGATCTCGGCCAGGGCCGTGGCGATGAACAGGGCGAATGTCCTCATGCGGTCAGCGTACCGCCAAGTCAGCCACCAGCCTGGCCTTCAGTGCGCGCTCGCGGATCGCGCCCTCGGACTCGGTGGCCCAGGTGAACGTGCTCTTCCAGGCCCAGACCATGCCGTCGAGCCGGACGAAACGCACTTCGCCTGCCTTGCCCGCGACCGTCGTCGCTGGACGCTGCCCCTCGAAATCGAAGGCGATCGTGTGCGAACCCGGCTTCAGCCGGTAGCGCACCATCGTGTTCGGCAGGGTCTCGACGGTGGCTCCGTCATCTGCCTGGACCTTCACGAAATTCCGGCCGTCGCCCCAGTTGCGCCGAACGACGTACACGGTGAGCGCATTCGGGTCAGGCACGAACTGCTTGGCCTGCGCATCGGCGTTCAGGCTCGGCGCCGGGGCCGCCGTGCAGGCGATCACGCGGCCCTTGTTGGTCTTGTGGCAGTACGGGAGCTCGGCGGTGGGATCGGGTGCGGGCGGCGTGGCACAGCCCGCCAGCAACCCGGCCACCAAGACTACCGAAGCACAGGTCAGTCGGCTGGCAGTCATGGCGGTCACTTCATGGTGAAGCGTGCGGTGGCCGGCTTGCCGCCAACCGTCACGACGGCCACGGCTTTGGTGCCGGGGCCGACCTTGAAGCTGCCAGAGGCTTCGAGCTTGTCGCCAACCGGCTTCAGCTCGACTTCCTGCTTCTCGGTGCCGCTGAGCAGCGTGAGCTTCGCGCTGGCCTTGGACACGTCGGCCGGCTTGCCGTGGTCACGCAGGTACAGCTGGATCACGGTGGGCTTGGCCACCAGTTCGTAGTCCATGTCCTTGACTTCGACCACGACGCCGCCGTGCAGCGGCTTGTGCTCGTGGGCATGGTCGTGCTTGTCACCGGCAGCGAAGGCAGAACCAGCCAGGACGAGGGTGATGGAGGCGAGGAAGGCTTGCGTCTTCATGGGAATCCTTTCGGGGTGGTGGGTGCGGACGGGGAAGAGATCAAAGCGCCTCGGCGTCCTTGTCGTCCATCAGCGCTTCGGCCGGCTTGCGCCCGAAGAGCCAGAACATCGCGGGCGTGAGGAAGGTGTCGAGCAGGGTCGAACTGATCAGGCCGGAGAAGATCACCACGGCCACCGGGTGCAGCACCTCGGTGCCGGGCTGCTCGGCCTCGAACAGCAGCGGGGCCAGCGCGAAGGCGGTGACCAGTGCAGTCATCAGCACCGGGCTCAGCCGCTCCAGAGAGCCGCGCAGAATCATCTTCTGGTCGAAGGATTCGCCCTCGAAGCGCATCAGGTTGATGTAGTGGCTCACCTTCAGGATGCCGTTGCGCACCGAGATGCCGGCCAGCGTGATGAAGCCCACCAGCGCCGCCACCGACAGCGGCTGGCCCGACAGCCACAGCCCGATCACCGCGCCCACCAGCGCCAGCGGAATATTCACCATGATCAGCGCAGACAACGTGACCGATTGGTAGCGGCTGTACAGCACGACGAACATCAGCGTGAGCGAGACGATCGAGAGCAGCCCGACCAGGCGCGACGCTTCTTCCTGCGCCTGGAACTGGCCGCCCAGGGTGATGAAGTAGCCCTCGGGCAGCTTGCTCTCGGCGACCACTTGGCGGATGTCGGCGACGATCTCCGACAGCGCGCGGCCCGAAGCGTTGGCCGACAGCACGATGCGCCGCTTGCCATCGTCGCGGCTGATCTGATTCGGTCCGTCGCCGTCTTCAATGGTGGCGATCTTGGAAAGCGGAATGCTGCCGTTCGGCGTTTCGA
>CAMTUD010000186.1:0-16643 GCA_947084805.1 uncultured beta proteobacterium
CTGCAGGCCGAGGCGGCCCAGGCCGAAGCCCAGGCGCAAGCGCTGAAGCAGCTGGCCGACGATGTCGAGCGCCGCGTGCAAGCCGGCGACCTGGCGCGCGCCGACGGGCTGGCCGCCGAGGCCGAACGCCTGGCGGCCACTGCGCTGCTGTCGGAAGTGCGCCAGCGCCTGCAAGGCGCGCGCAGCCACTGGGCGCTGCTCACCGGGCTCTCAGCCGCGCCTGAGCTGGTGGTGGTGGCGATCGAGCCCAGTCCGGATGCCTCGGCACTGCACCCTGAATGGCGGCTCGCCAGCCAGTCCACCGAACTGGCGCGGCAGCGCGTGGCGCTGATGCGCCATTCGCGCCGCGATGCGCCTGAGCTGAGCGTGGGCCTGCGACAAGATGTCCCTGGCCGGGCCGAGGCCTCGTCAGGCAGCCTGGTGGTCGGCTTGCGCCTGCCCTTCGGCACCGACGACCGCAACCGCCCCATGGAAGCCGCCGCGTTGACCGAACTGGACGTGGCCCAGACGCACGAGCAACGGCTGCGCGAGCGTCTGGACAGCGACATCGGCGCTGCACGCGACGCCTTGCGTGCGGCCCAGGCTCAGCTGGAAGCGGAAACCGCGCGGGCGCGCCTGCTGCGCGAGCGCGCCGCCTTGATCGACAAGTCTTTCCGCGCCGGCGAAACGCCGCTGCCTGACCTGCTGCGCGCCGTGGCCGCCGCCGCGCAGGCGGACAGCGCCGCCGCCCGCCAGCGCGCGGCGCTGGGCCTGGCCCACGCCCGCCTGCAACACACCCTCGGACTTCTGCCATGAACCGTTTTCTCCTCCTCCGCGCCATGCCATCCTGGCCCGCATCGTCACGCAGGGCTTTGAGCGCGCTGCTGCTGGCGCTTGCCACCACGGCGGCCGCCGGCCCCGGTGCCCATGGCCCGAACGGCGAGCACCTGGATGCGCCGGTTACGCCGCGCGCCGCATCGGCGCTGCCGCGTGTGGAAGCCAGCACCGAAGCGTTCGAGCTGGTGGCTGAGCTGCGCGCCAACGAGCTCGTCATCGTCGTCGATCGCTTCGAGTCCAACGAACCGGTACTGAGTGCCAAGCTCGACGTCGAGAGCGGCACCCTGAAGGCCGTGGCTGCGTTCCGCGCCGAGCAGGGCGACTACGCCGTCACCGACGCTGCGATGCTCAAGGCGCTGGCGGCACCCGGCGAGCATGGCCTCGTCTTCTCCCTGGTCGCCGGGCAGGACAGCGACCTGCTCGATGGCACGCTGGTCAACGCGGCGCTCACGCCACAAGGCGGCCAAGACCATGACCATGACCACGGCGCGGATGCGCACGGCCATGGCTATGGGGACGAACTGGAACGCACCGCCTGGTTGGGCGGCGGCATCGCCATCCTGGGCTTGATCGGCGGCATTGCGTGGTGGCGTCAGCGTCGCCAGATCGCAGCCCCTCTGAATGGAGGCCTGCGATGAGGCGGCAGCACACCTTCCCGCAACACGGACCGGCAATGACGCGCGCCCTGGCGCTGTTCGTCGCCCTGCTCTGGCTGTCACCCGCCGCTGCCGCGCCCGGCGCGCACGGCCCCAACGGCGAGCACCTGGACGCACCCGGCGCAGCGGTCAATGCCTCCGGCCTGGCGCGGCTGCCCGACGGCAGCGTCAACGTGCCCAAGCTGGCCCAGCGGCGCATGGCCATCCGCACCGTGCTGGCGCCCCAGGGCGAAGCCGCCGCATCGCTGGAGTTGCCCGGGCGGGTGGTGATGGACCCGAACGCCAGCGGCCGCGTGCAGGCGGTGCATGGCGGGCGTGTCGAGCCGGGTCCGAAAGGGCTGCCGGTGGCGGGCCAGTCGGTCCGGCGCGGCGAGGTGCTGGCCTACGTTCGCCACCATGCCGAGCCCTATGCGCTGGGCGCCCAGCAAGCCCAGCTGGCCGAACTGCGGGCCCAGGCGCAAATGGCCGCGCAGCGTGTGCTGCGGCTGGAAGGCCTGGAGGGCACGGTGCCGCGCAAGGAGATCGAGGCGGCCCGTTCCGAGGCCGCCAGCCTGGCCGAACGGCAGCGCAGCATCGCCAGCAGCCTGGTGGCGCGTGAAGTCCTGAGCGCGCCGGTCAGCGGCGTGATCGCGCGCGCCGACCTCGTCATCGGCCAGGTCGTCGAGCCACGCGATGTGCTGTTCGAGGTGGTCGACCCCGCGCGCATGCTGGTGGAGGCCACCACCGCCGATGCCACCGTGGGCACGCGTGTGGCAAGCGCATCGCTGCAAGGCACGCCCGAGGTGACGCTGCGCCTTATCGGCGTATCGCGTTCGCTGCGCGACGGCGTGCTGCCGCTGACCTTTGCCGTGAATGCGGCCAAGCCGGCCGCCGCACGGGCGGCCGTGCCATCCCTGCCGTCCCCCCCTTCCCTTCCGCTCGCCATCGGCCAGCCGGTCACGGTGGTCGTGCAGATGAAGGAACGCATCCAGGGCGTGGTGCTGCCGGCCCAGGCCGTGGTGCGCAACAGCGCCAACGAGCCCACCGTCTGGATCAAGTCGGGGGCCGAGCGCTTCATCCCGCAGCCGGTGCAGTTTCGTGTGCTGGACGCCAGCAGGGTTGTCGTCACCCAGGGGCTGAGCGCCGACAACCGCGTCGTGGTGCAAGGCGCGCCGCTGATCGCGCAGATCCGCTGAACGGGGACCGACCATGTTCAACTGGATCGTTCGCACCAGCCTGCACAACCGCCTGTTCGTGCTGGCGGTGGCGGCGCTGCTGATGCTCTACGGCGCGCTGACGGCCTGGCGCACGCCGGTGGACGTCTTCCCCGACCTGAACAAGCCGCTGATCACCGTGCTCACCGAAGCCGGCGGCATGGCACCCGAGGAGGTCGAGCAACTCGTCACCTTCCCGCTGGAAACGGCGCTCAACGGCATGCCGGGCGTCACGCGTGTGCGCAGCACCTCGGGCGTGGGCCTGTCGCTGGTCTATGCCGAGTTCGACTGGGGCACCGACATCTACCGCAACCGCCAGCTGGTGGCCGAGCGCCTGGCGCTGGCGCGCACACAGATGCCGGGCGACATCACCCCGGTGATGGGGCCGGTGTCGTCGATCATGGGCGAGATCATGCTGGTGGCCTTGCCGATCGTCGAAGGCGTCGCGCAGCCGGCGCCGGGCCGCCCCAAGGCGGCTGCGCTCCCCCCGGGGGACCGGTCGGCGACCCCGCCGACCGAGGGGCAGTCATCTCTGCCCATGCAGGCGCGCGAGTACGCCGACTTCGTGCTGCGCCCGCGCCTGCTGTCGATACCCGGCGTCTCGCAGGTCATACCCATCGGCGGCGAGGTACGCACCTTGCGCGTGGCGCCTGACACGGCGCGCATGGCGCTGTTCGGCGTTTCGCTGACCCAGGTCGAGCAGGCCCTGAAAGGCTATGCGGGCAACGCCGGCGGCGGCTTCATCGACCTGAACAGCCGTGAATACCTGATCCGCCACCTGGGCCGCAGCAACCGGGCCGAAGACCTGGGCGGCATTGCCGTGGCGTGGAAGGACGGCCGCGCCATCCTGCTGGAACAAGTGGCCTCCGTCGCCTTCGCCGCCGGCCTGAAGCGCGGCGACGCCGGCTACAACGGCCTGCCGGCGGTGGTGATCAGCGTGCAGAAGCAGCCCGATGCCGATACCGTGAAGCTCACCGCGCAGATCGAAGCCGCACTGGCCGAACTGAAGGCGGGCCTGCCGCAGGGTTTGGCCGCGCCGCGGGTGCTGTTCCGCCAGGCCGACTTCATCACCGCCTCGGTGGGCAACGTGGCCGAAGCCCTGCGTGACGGCGCCATCATGGTGGCCATCGTGCTCTTTGCCTTCCTGCTGTCGGTGCGCACGACGGTGATCTCGCTGGTGGCCATCCCGCTGTCGCTGGCCGTCACGGCGCTGGTCTTCCAGGCGCTGGGACAGTCGATCAACGTCATGACCCTGGGCGGGCTGGCGATTGCCATCGGCGAGCTGGTCGACGACGCGGTGGTGGACGTCGAGAACATCCTGCGCCGCCTGAAGCAGAACAAGGTGGCCGGCAGCCCGCGCTCGGTGCTGGAAGTGGTGCGCAGCGCCAGCGTGGAAGTGCGCTCGGGCATCGTCTACGCCACCGTCATCGTGGTGCTGGTGTTCGTGCCGCTGTTCGCACTGCCGGGCATCGAGGGGCGGCTGTTCACACCGCTGGGCATCGCCTACATCGTCTCCATTGCTGCGTCGATGCTGGTGTCGATGACCGTCACGCCCGTGATGAGCACCTACATGCTGCCGACGATGAAGCGCCTGGACCACGGCGACAGCCCGCTGGTGGCGTGGCTGAAGCGCCAGGACACGACGCTGCTGCACTGGTCCTTCGGCCGTGCGCGGCTGCTGATTGCCTTGGCCGTGCTGGCGGTCGCCGGCGCTGCGGCCACGGTGCCCTTCTTTCCGCGCGCCTTTCTGCCGGCCTTCAACGAAGGTTCGCTGGTGCTGGGGCTGATCATGCAGCCGGGCACCGCGCTGGCCGAGGCCAACCGCGTGGGCGCGGTGGCCGAAACACTGATCCGCCAGGTGCCCGAGGTCACGCAGGTGGGGCGCCGCACCGGCCGAGCCGAGCTGGACGAACACGCCGAAGGTGTGCATTCGGCCGAAATCGACGTCGACCTGAAGCGCAGCGGCGAAGGAACGTCACGCGACCGCGAAACCATCATGGCCGACATCCGCGACCGCCTGTCGACGCTGCCGGCCCAGGTGGCCATCGGCCAGCCCATCAGCCACCGCCTGGACCACCTGCTGTCGGGCGTGCGCGCGCAGATCGTCGTCAAGATCTTCGGCGACGACACCGACACCCTGCGTGGCCTGGCCGAGCAGATGCGCGCGCAGCTGGCCACCGTGCCGGGCCTGGTGGACCTGACGGTGGAAAAGCAGGTGCTGATCCCGCAGATCACGGTGCGCCTGGACCACCGCAAGGCGGCGCAGGTGGGCCTGTCGCCGGGTGAGGCCATCCGCGTGCTGCAGGCGCTGACCGATGGCGCGCACGGTGCCGACATCGTGGACGGCCCGCGCCGCTACGAACTGGTGCTGCGCCTGCCCGACAACCAGCGCAGCCCGCAGGATCTGGCGCGCACGCTGATCGACACACCGGCAGGCCGCATCCCGGTGTCCAGCATCGCCACCGTGGAAGAGACCGACGGCCCCAACCAGATCGGCCGCGAGAACGGCCGCCGCCGCATCGTGGTCTACGCCAACACCGACGGCAGCGACATGGCGGGCGTCATCCGCGACATCCGCGGCATCATCGACAAGACGGCCCTGCCCACGGGCAACTTCATCAGCCTGGAAGGCCAGTTCCAGGCCCAGGAACAGGCCACGCGCCTGATCGCCGGCCTGTCGCTCGTGTCGCTGCTGCTGATGTTCCTGGTGCTGTATTCGCGCTACCAGTCGGTGGTGCTGGCCGGCATCATCATGGCCAACATCCCGCTGGCCCTGATCGGCGCCGTGGTGGCGATGTGGATCGCGGGCGTGAGCCTGTCGGTGGCGTCGATGGTGGGCTTCATCACGCTGGCGGGCATCGCCACGCGCAACGGCATCCTGAAGATCAGCCACTACATCAACCTGTGCAAATTCGAAGGTGAGCGCTTCGACCAGGCGATGATCGTGCGCGGCTCGCTGGAGCGGTTGACACCGGTGCTGATGACGGCCCTGGTGGCAGCCTTTGCGCTGACCCCGCTGCTGCTGGCCGCCGACGCCCCGGGCAAGGAGATCCTGCACCCGGTGGCGGTGGTGATCTTCGGCGGGCTGGTCAGCTCGACGCTGCTCGACACCTTGCTGACGCCGGTGCTGTTCTGGCTGTTCGGCGAGAAGGCCACCCAGCGCTTGACCGAACCCGAGCCCGACGAGCCGCAGAACGCCACAGCGGCGCAGGAAGCGTATTGATCTGACGGAGTGAGCTGAAATCGGGCCCGGCGGCGCCGCCTGACACAGTGCGCCGCAACCTTGCAGGAGATCGAAGAGATGATGAAGCGACTGTTGACCGTGGCCGCGCTGGCGCTGTGCACGTTGGCGCCGAGCGTGGCTTTGGCCCATGGTGAGGCCAAGGCCCGGCATGGCGGCGTGGTGGCCATGGCCAGTGACCTGGAGTTCGAACTGGTGGGCACACCCACGGGCGCCGCCATCTACCTGGAAGACCACGGGAAGCCCATGGCGCCCGCGGGCATGCGCGGCAAGCTGACCGTGCTCAAGGGCAGCGAGAAGTCGGAAGCGCCTCTGGCCGTCGTCGGCAACAAGCTGGAAGCGCAGGGCGTGAAACTGGCACCCGGCGCCAAGGTCGTGGCTGCGCTGACCACGCCCGCGAACAAGGTCATCACGGTGCGGTTCACCGTCAAGTGAGCGCAGAAGTCAGTCGACCGCCACGGTGATGTCCGCAGTGAACGCGACCGTGCGCTGGCTCCGGGCTCTGCCTGCCTTGCGGGGCGGCTTGCTGGCGCTGGTGGCAGCCTTGCTGTTTGGCGTCAGCACGCCGCTGGTCCAGAAGTTCGGCCTCGGGCTGGGCGCCTTCAGCACCGCCGCGCTGCTCTACGCCGGGGCCGCAGCCGTGGGCTTGCTTTCGCGCCAGCACACCGAACGCGAGGCCCGCTTGCGACGCACCGATCTCCCCAGGCTCCTGGCCATGGCGGGCTTCGGTGCGGTGATCGGCCCGGTCGCACTGGCCTGGGGGCTGCAGCACACCAGCGGCACCAGCGCGTCGCTGATGCTGACGCTGGAGGCGCTGTTCACGGCCGTGCTGGCCTGGCGCCTGTACCGCGAGACCATGGACGGCCGGGTCTGGACCGCAATGGCCCTGCTGCTGGCCGGCGGCATGGTGCTGGTGATCGACCAGGGCCGCACAGGCGGCGCGCAGCTCTTTGGCCTGCTGGCCGTGCTGTTGGCCACTGCCGCCTGGGGCGTGGACAACACGCTGTCGCGCGCCCTGGCCGAGCGCGACCCGGGGCAGGTGGTCATGGTCAAGGCGGTGTTGGGAGCCTCGGCGACGTCGCTGCTGGCGCTTGTCTTTGGTGAACCCATGCCATCGACCAGCGCTGCGCTGGCCTTGTTCGCCATCGGAGCCACGGGCTACGGCCTGAGCCTGCGCCTCTATCTGCTGGCGCAACGGGCCTTTGGCGCGGCGCGCACCGGGTCGGTGTTTGCCTTCGCGCCCTTTATCGGCGCTGCGTTCGCGGTGGTGCTGGGCGACCGGTCAGCCAGCGGCCTGATGGCACTGGGCGGCGTCCTGATGCTGGCCGGCATGGTCCTGCACCTGGCCGAGTCGCATGCCCACGAGCACGAGCACGAGGCGCACGAACACGAGCATGCGCACCGCCACGACGATGGCCATCACGACCATGTCCACGACAACATGCCGACGGGCAGCCACAGCCACCTGCATCTCCATTCGCCGGTGCGGCATGCGCACTCGCACGTCCCCGACGCCCACCATGGGCACTGGCACTAGGCCGGCATTCGCGAGCCCGCTTCGATTCCAGAGCGACAGCCCGTCACACCCGCCCTGGCAGAGGTGCCGGGACACGCACCGTACCGATGCTGCTGAGGCTGTCGACCAGCTTGCCTCCCAGGTTCTGCAGCGTCACGAACAGCAGCGCATCCTGTTGGGTCGGATACAGAGCGCAACTCGATGACAGGTGGACCGGCGTCCGGCCAGCCGTCGCGGCGCCGCGTGGCGACCAGGTCAGGGGACTGAAACCCCGGGTCTGCAGCTCCCCCCCCGGCACAGCCTGCCCTACTTCGCCATCTCGATGGCCGTCACGGTCAGTGCGCCGTCCTTGCTCGACGCCGCGAACTTCACCTTGTCGCCCGGCTTGAGCTTGTCGAGCATCTTCGGATCGGCGACCTTGAACACCATCGTCATGCCAGGCATGTCGTGGTTGGCGATGGGGCCGTGCTTGAGCGTGACCTTCCCCTGCTCCACGTCGACCTTGCGAACCTCGCCAGCGCTGTTCGGGGTCGCGGTGGCGGACGCCGCCGGCCCGTGGTGCGCGGCATGCTCAGCCGCCGAGGTCTGTGCAACGCTCGCACTGGAAATGGAGAGTGCCGCGACTGTGATGAGGAAGAACAGCTTCATGGGGAGCTCCGGATTTCAGTTGTACCTAGAGGGGACACGCTCGACCGTGCTGGTTGTCGAGCAGGACCTGGCCAGGGCCCCTGCACACACGCTTTCGCCGGCCGCCGCAGCGCCGTTTCGAAACCGGAGTCGAGGGAGCGAAGAGCGGTAAAGCCGCGAGTACTTCTGCGGAACCGATCCGGCCAGAAGCGTCACTTCTGCTTGGCGAGCCACTTGTCGAACTGCGCGATCTCTTTCTTCTGTGCCGAGATGATCTGCTTCGCCATGGCCTTCATTTCCGAGGACTTGCCGTTCGCGAGCTCCATCTCCGCCATGTTCAATGCTTGCTGATGGTGCAGCTTCATCATCATCGCGAAGTCCTTGTCGATGTCGCCCGACATGGGCATTTGCTGCATGCCCTGCATGCCCGTCATCATGGACGCCTTCATGTCATGCGGCCCGGTCGCGCCCATGTGCGCCTGCCCCATGGGCATGCCGGCGGCAGGCGCCTTTGCCGGAGCGGTCTGCGCCTGGGCCGGAGCCGATGCGAGCCAAAGGACCGTCAGCGGCACGAGGCACATGGCCCTGGTAGGGATGATCGTCTTGAGATTCATGGAAGTTTCCTTGTGATGACTTTCGTTTGATTCATATCGCGCTTGCCGCACGCTGATGCGCGGCCTTGTCTTTTGAGCATCGCGGCTTACCAACGCGGCGACTGTGCGTCATCGAACGCACACATCGGCACGGCGTGCACACGGCCGATGTCCTGTCTGGACGGGCGGAACCCTCACGTACGGGCCGGTGCTCTCCAGATGGCGAGCCAGATCGACTGCGCGGCCCGCCGGCCCCGACTTACTGCATGGCGTGCATGTACGGGTGTACCTCGTTGCACAGGCCGCTCTCCTCGCTGGCCATCACGTAATTGCCGGTACGCTGCGCTTCCACCCACTCGGCATTGACTTGCGCGCGTGTCAGGGGCGCCTGGGCTTGCTTCACCGGGTAGCGGTTGGGGGTGATCTCGTTGAGTTTCCTGCCGCTCTGGCCGACCGCGATGTCGCCCGTGCGCTGGGCTTCGGCGAGTTCGGCCTTGACCTGCTCACGGGTGACGGTGGACTGCCCCTGCTTCGCAGCATAGCGTTCGGGGAAGCGCTCGTTGAGCTTCTGGCCGCCCCTGTTGGACATGATGTCGCCAGTGCGCACGGCTTCGGCGAACTCTGCCTTCACCTGCTCGCGGGTGAGTTCGGCGAGCGCAGGGCTGCCGACGAGCAGGGCGGAAGCGATGAACAGGGCGGTGGCTGCAAACTTGGTCTTCATGGCAGGTCCTTTCGGGGTTGCTTGATCACAGCCGGACAGCGGGACGCTTGTGCCCTCTTGCCCGGTTTGAGTCGCTTTGTCGCGACGTGAAGCAACTGTAGAAAGCAGCGACTGTCCAGAGCATGGCGACAACATGACAGTTCCGTCACCTGAGCTCGCTGAAGTCGTCGCCGTGACCCGGCGGCATGAACATGGCGCCGATGGCGATGTGCACCGGCAGGCCGGCGCGCGGCGCTGCTCGGCGCTAGCTGCGAACAGGTGCCAATGGAAGCTGAAGCCGGAAGCGGGTGTGACCCGCCGCGCTGCGCACGGCAATGCTGCCTTGATGGACCTGCGCGATCGAACGCACGATGGCCAGGCCCAGGCCGCTGCCACCCGCATCGCGTGAACGACCAGGGTCGGCGCGGAAGAAGCGCTCGAAGACGCGGTCGAGATGCTCGGGCGCAATGGCCTGCCCCTGGTTGTCGACTTCCAGGCTGGCCGTGTCGCCGGTGGCCTCGATCTCGATCGTGACCGTGCCACCTTCGACCGAATGCCTGATGGCGTTGGTCAGCAGGTTCGTGATGGCGCGCTGGATGAGCAGGCGGTCAGCCGGAAACGGGGGCGCGTTGCCAAGCACTCGAAGGCCCACGCCTTTCTCTTCGGCGAGCAAGGACAGGTAGTCGGCCACGCGACCGGCCTCGGCCGCCAGGTCCACGGGCTCGGACTGGATCGGCGCTGCGTCGTGGTCAGCGCGTGCGATGAAAAGCATGTCGTTGATGAGCGTGGCCAGGCGTTCGAGTTCCTGGACGTTGCCCTCCATGACCTCGCGGAACTCGTCTGCGTTGCGGCTTCTGGACAGCGCCACCTGGGTGCGGCCCAGCAGGGTGGCCACCGGCGTCCGCATCTCGTGGGCCAGGTCGCCGGCAAAAGCCTCGAGCTGCCGATAGCCCTCGTCGATGCGACGGAGCATGCCGTTGAATTCGGTGGCCATGTCCGCCAACTCGCTGGGCAGACCCGACACTGCCACCCGCTGGCCGAGCGACCGTGTGCCGATGGAGGCCACCAGGCTCTTGAATCGACGCACCGGTGCCAGGCCGGTCCTGGCGACGAGCCCCGCACCTGTCGCCACCACGACCAGCAGCAAGGGCAGCGCAAGCAGGGTGGTCTTGACGAAGCCTGCCAGCAAGGCGGCGTCCCGCCGCCGATCGATGGAGAGAAAGAACCCCACGTTGCCGCCATCGGCAAGTGCCAGGCTGCCGTGCCAGCCGCTGTACCGCCGGCCATCGGGCGTCACCCAGGCGTGCATCATGTCGGGAGCCGCCCTCGCGTGACCCAGGCCGACGACGGATTCGGTGGCCACCTCGGAGAATGCGGCGACGACCCTTCCCGTGCCGTGCTCCAGCAGGGCCAGGTGCAGGTCGTCGTGGCCGAAGAACAGATCGGCAAAACGGTCCCTCGAATCGGCGATGCCGGCCAACGAGGGTGTCGAGGCGAGCAGGCGTACCAGCACTTCCCTGCGACCCTGCATCTCGACCACGGCGCGCTCGTCGAGTTGCCTGGAGAGATTCCAGTAACCCACCGCCACGGTGCCGGCGGCCACGACGATGCCGAACAGGACACCGGCCACCGCGATCCGCAGCGCCAAAGAGCCGCGCAGGCCCATGCCAACCGCGCTGTTCACGGTGAGGGGCGCGCTTCGAGCACATAGCCCACACCGCGCACCGTGTGGATCAACTTGTCTGGAAACGGGTCATCGATCTTGACGCGCAGGCGGCGGATGGCCACGTCCACGACATTGGTTTCGGAGTCGAAGTGGATGTCCCAGACCAGGGACGCAATCTGCGTGCGGGACAGCACCTCGCCGGCCCGCTGTACAAACAAGGCCAGCAGCGCAAACTCCTTCGCAGTCAGGTCGATGCGCTGGCCACCCCTTGTGGCCCGGTGACGGACGGGATCGATCTCCAGGTCGGCCACACGCTGCACGGGATCTGGTGAGGCGGGCCTGCCGCGCTTGAGCAGCGTGCGCACCCGGGCCAGGAGTTCAGGAAACTCGAACGGTTTGACGAGGTAGTCGTCGACGCCGAGATCGAAGCCGCGCACCTTGTCACTCAGTTGCGCGCGCGCCGTCAGCATCAGTACCGGCGTCTGCTTGGCCGTGCGCAGCGCGGAGAGCACCGCGAAACCGTCCAGCCCGGGCAGCATCACGTCGAGAACGATGAGGTCGTGGTCGCCGCTCATTGCCGCGTGCAGGCCGTCGGTGCCGTTGAGCGCAACCTCGACCACATAGCCCGACTCCGCCAGACCCTGACGAAGGTAGTCGGCAGCGCGACGCTCGTCTTCGACGACCAGTATCTTCATGCGGCCGATTCTGCCGGCTGGGTGCCAGGGCGCCAGCCCCGCAGGACGAAGATGACAGGATCGTCATGATGCGGTCATGCTGTGGCGCGCGCCGGACGCCTACAGTGGCTTTCATGGCGGGGCGCACCGGCCGGCCTTGACGCAAGTCAACGGGCCTGTTGCGAATGGCACGGAGACTGCGTCCCCAGACATCGACCTCATCCTCGAATCAACACCGACAAGCGCCGCGACCATGTTCCGCCACCGTCAACAGCTCCGCCTCTGGGCAGCACGCGTGCTGCTGGCGTGGGTTTTTGCCATGGGCGCCGGAGTCGCCAACGCGTGCTTGTCCACGGTGGCATCGGGACATGCCGGGTTGCCCACGGCACACGCCGAAGAGGCAACCGACGAACACCATCACGCGTCAGAGACACCACACCGTTCGCCGGACAAGGCGAACTGCCTGGACTTCTGTGACAAGGCCAACGCTTCGATACCCACGCTGAAACCGGCAGCTGACGACGTGCAGGCCCAGGCGCTGATCTGCCTGGTGGGTGCAACAGCGCTGCCCGTTCCGGTCCTCGAGCCGGTACCAGGAAGCGTGCCACGCCGGGATGGCGTTCAGGCACCGCCGATACCCATCGTCATCGCCTTCCTGCGCCTGGCGCTTTGACGCCACGCGCGGTCGGCTGGCCGCCATCCGGCCGCTGCGACCGCCACCGACGTCGACACTGACGTCGACACCGAAGCCGCCTGCCTGGCCCTCGCCCTGCGGCGACGGCCTTTGGGCGGCCTCCACACCGTTCCTCGATCACTTTCGCGCGCCCTGCGCAAGGCGTCCCCGACGCCGCCCGTGTTCCCTACCGGAGTGACTGCCATGACCACCAACCGCACGCTTTGCGTTTCCGTTGCCTTCTTCACCATGACCCTCGCAGGGGGTGCGATGGCGCAAACCCCGCCGGCTTCGGTGGCCCCCGCGGCCTCGATGCCCACGGCGGGCGCCAGCATGCCGCACGACTGCGCCAAGCCAATCGCCCGCCACGACCACGGTGTCGAGAAGGGGGTCTACGCCGCGAAAACCCGGCAGGCGCCTTGCGCGGCGACTGCGGATACTGCGGCGACCCCGGCCCAGGCCGCGTCGACCCCTGCGAAGCGACTCAAGCATGACCACACCCAGTTCCGCTAGGCCGCATGGCTCGCAGTCTGCCCGCCCGCAACACCGCACGAGGAACCGACCGATGCCGTCCCTTCAACAACAAGCGCCCGGCCTGCTGCGGCGTGGCCTGACCGCAATGTCCGTACGTCCAGCCGGCTTCGCCAAGGCGATGGGCAACGCGCCCGCCATGGGTGCCGGAGTCGTCGGTGGCTGGAGGCGCAGGCTGCTGTGCGTGCTCGTCGCGGGAACGGGCCTGACCGGCCCGGCGCTGGCCCAGGACGTCGACCTGGGCAGCAACCTTCAGGGCCTGCTCGCCCACGCCAGGGCCCAGAGCCCCGAGCTGCGCGCCATGCGGCAGGAAGCCGATGCCGCGGCGCAGCGCATCGGGCCGGCCGGGGCCCTGCCCGACCCGGTGCTGCGCGTCGAGCTCATGAACGTCAACAACTACGGCAACGACGCCTCGCCCAGCCTGCTGCCCTGGAAAGTGGGCGAGACGAAGTACACGCTGATGCAATCGCTGCCGCTGTGGGGCAAACGTGACCTGCGGCGCGATGCCGCCGCCGCCGACGCAAAGCAGGCCGATGCCAGAACCGATGCCGCGTGGGTCGAGCTGGCCGCGCGCATCAAGACAGCCTACGCCGAGTACTACCGCGCCGCTGGCAACGAACGCCTGGCGGGAGAGGTGCTGGGGCTGATGGCGCGCCTGGAGCAGATCGCGCAGGCCCGCTACGCCGGCGGCCTGGCCGGCCAGGCCGATGCCATCCGGGCCCAGCTGGAGCAGACGGCCATGCGCGGCGAGCTGATCATGCTCGACAGCGAAAAGCGCCAGCTGCGTGCGAAGCTGAATGGCCTGCTTGCACGCGACAGCGCGGCCGCCCTGGCCGACCCCGCGGCCCTGCGCCCGCTGCCCTCGCTGAGCACGGCCGACGCCCCGTCGCTGGCCGAACGGGCGCGCGAGCGCAACCCGCAGATCGCTGCTGAACTGGCGCGCCTGACAGCCGCGCAGAAGAACCGCGAACTCACCCAGGCCAACCGCTACCCCGATCTGCAGGTGGGCCTGTCGCCGTCGCAGATGGGCTCGCGCATCACCACCTGGGGCGTGATGTTCGAGATGAACATTCCCTTGCAGCAGGCGTCACGCCGCGGCCAGGAGCGCGAGGCCGACGCGATGGTCAGTGCGGCGCGGTCACGCGCCGACGCGTTGTCGCACCAGCTGCTGGGCGAACTGGGCGCCAACCTGGCAGGGATGGACGCCGCTCGGCGCACCGAAACGCTCATCAAGACCCAGCTGCTGCCGCAGACGGAGCTGGGCCTGCAGTCCGCCGTGGCCACCTATGAAAACGGCAAGGCCGAATTTGCCATGCTGCTGGAAGCCCAGCGTCAGATCCGCAAGGCGCGGCAGGAACTGCTGAAAGCCCAGGTCGAGGCGCAACTGCGCCTGACCGACATCGAACGCATTCTGGGAGAAGACCTTTGAAAGCCACCCACATCGCCATCGCGGTCGTCCTGCTCGGGGCCGTGGGCGCCGGCAGCTACTGGCTCGGCACACGCGCGACGGCTGCGGCACACCAAGGCGCCAATGCCACTGCGGCACCGGAAGCGCCCAAGCCGCGCAAGCTGCTGTACTACCGCAACCCGATGGGGCTGGCGGACACCTCACCGACGCCCAAGAAGGACCCGATGGGCATGGACTACATCGCCGTCTACGAAGGCGGGGACGAGCCGGAGGCTGGCGGCGCGGCAGGTGCCGCGGCGTCCAACCAGGTGCGCATCAGCACCGAGAAGATACAGAAGCTGGGCGTGCGCACCGAAGCCGCCAGCATGCGCCTGCTGGGCCGGACGGTGCGCGCCGCCGGTCGTGTCGAGCCTGACGAGCGGCGCGTCCATGTCATCGCACCCAAGTTCGAGGGTTATGTCGAACGGCTGCACGTCAACGTCACCGGCCAGCCCGTGGTCAAGGGGCAGGCGCTGTTCGAGGCCTACAGCCCCGAGCTCGTGTCGGCCCAGCGCGAATACGCCATCGCGGTGCAGGGTGCGCAGGCCATGAAGGATGCCGGCGCCGATGCACAGAGCGGCATGGCGCAGCTGGCCGAATCGAGCCTGGCGCGCCTGCGCAACTGGGACCTCTCACCGGCGCAGGTGACGGCGCTGATGAAGTCGGGGCAAGCCCAGCGCAGCATCACCTTCCCCTCGCCGGTTTCGGGCGTGGTGACGGAGAAGAAGGCCGTGCAGGGCATGCGATTCATGCCCGGCGAGATGCTCTACCAGGTCACCGACCTGTCGTCGGTGTGGGTCATCGCCGATCTGCCTGAACAGGACATCGGCAGCATCAGGACCGGGGCCACGGCCAAGGTCAGCATCACCGCCTACCCGAACGAGCTCTTCAACGGGCGTGTCACCTACGTCTACCCCACGCTGAAGGCCGAGACGCGCAGCGTGCCGGTGCGCGTGGAACTCGCCAACCCGGGCCAGCGGCTCAAGCCCGCGATGTTCGCCCAGGTCGAACTTGCCGTGGGCAGCAAGACCAAGGTGCTGACGGTGCCGGACTCGGCCGTGATCGACACCGGCACGCGCCGGCTCGTGCTGGTGCAGGTGGGTGAAGGGCGCTTCGAGCCGCGCGAGGTCGAGTTGGGTGGTCGCGGCGAGAACTTCGTCGAGGTCATCAAGGGCGTGGCCGATGGCGAGCAGGTCGTAGTTGCCGCCAACTTCCTGATCGACGCCGAGAGCAACCTGAAGGCCGTTGTCGGTGGCTCCGGTGCCTCCAGTGGGCACGCAGGGCAAGGCAGCGCGCCCAAGGGCGGCGACGCCGGGGCATCCGGCGCGGCGCCATCGGGTCCCGCCGCCCCCTCGGCACCGATGCAAGCACCGGCACCGGCCCGGGTCGGCCACAACGCGACAGGCACTGTCGACAGCATCGACCTGAAAGCCGGAACCCTGAGTCTCAATCACGGCCCGGTCGCCACCCTCAAGTGGCCGGCGATGACGATGGAGTTCAAGGCCTCGAACACGGCACTGCTGCAAGGCCTGGTGCCAGGTCAGGCGGTGAGCTTCGAGTTCGTCGAGCGACAGCCCGGCGAATACGTGGTGACCTCCATCAAGGCCGCGCCACGCACCGGCAGCGCCGCTCCCGCAGTGAAGTCGGCGCCGGCGCCCTCCGCGGCCGCCGGCTCGCACAGCGGCCACTGAGCAGAGGACACCATGCTGGCCAAGATCATCCAGTGGTCGGGCAGGAACCCGTTCCTCGTCCTGCTCGCCACCCTGTTCGTCGTCATCGGCGGTGTTGTCGCCGTGATGAAGACACCGCTCGACGCCCTGCCCGACCTGTCGGACGTGCAGGTCATCGTCTACACCGAATACCCCGGCCAGGCGCCGCAGGTCGTCGAAGACCAGGTGACCTATCCGCTCACCACGGCGATGCTGGCGGTGCCGAAGTCGAAGGTCGTGCGCGGCTTCTCGTTCTTCGGTGCCTCCTTCGTCTACGTGATCTTCGAGGACGGCACCGACATCTACTGGGCGCGCAGCCGGGTGCTGGAGTACCTCAACTTCGCGTCCAGCCGGCTGCCCAAGGGCGTGTCGCCCTCGCTCGGCCCCGATGCCACCGGCGTGGGCTGGGTCTACCAGTACGTGCTGCTGGCCAAGGACAAGACGCTGGCCGAGTTGCGCACGATCCAGGACTGGTATTTGCGCTACCAGTTGACCAAGGCACACGGTGTGGCCGAGGTGGCGTCCATCGGCGGCTTTGTGCAAACCTACCAGGTCACGGTCGATCCGGTCAAACTGCGCGCCTACGGCATCCCGCTCAACA